>CAZTRG010000150.1:0-11091 GCA_964615885.1 uncultured Planctomycetia bacterium
CCTGAAGCTGGTCGATGACCGCCGCGTGCTGCTGGCCACCCGCCGGGAGGTGTTCCTTTTCGAGGACCGCGACGGCGACCACAAGAGCGATGCCCACAAGAGCCTCGTGCGCCTCGAGACTCGCAGCGTCTACCCGCACAATGGTCTCTCGGGTTTTGAGATCGACGCATTCGGTACGGTTTTCTTCGGCATGGGTGAGAACTTCGGCGCCCCCTACAAGCTCATCGGCAGCGATGGAAAGACCCTCACCGGCAGCGGCGAGGGGGGCAGCGTCTACCGTGTTCGGCCCGATGGCAGCGGCCTCGCCCGGGTGGCGACCGGCTACTGGAATCCTTTCCATCTCGCCTTCGACGCCTTCGGCAATCTCTTCACAGTCGACAATGACCCCGACGGCCGCCCGCCCTGCCGGCTCCTCGATGTCGTCCCCGGCGGCGATCACGGCTACCGCTACCGCTACGGCCGTGGCGGCCAGCACCCCTTCAGCGCCTGGAACGGTGGACTGCCCGACACCCTTCCCATGCTTGCCGGCACCGGCGAGGCGCCCTCGGGGGTGCTCGCCTACGAGTCCGATGGCCTGCCGCCGGAATACCGGGGCGCCCTCCTGGTCACCTCCTGGGGCGACCACTTCATCGAGCGTTATGCACTCGCGCCGGCCGGGGCCTCCTTCGCCTCGCAGCGTGAGATCATCGTCCGGGGCGATGAGAATTTTCGCCCGGTCGGGATCGCGACGGCGCCCGATGGCTCGGTCTATTTTTCCGACTGGGTCGACAAGAGCTACAACGTGCATGGCCGGGGCAGGATCTGGCGCCTTTCCCGGCGCGATGCCCCGAAGAGGCCCGCTCCAGCCTCCCTGGGAGCTGGCCGTCCCGCCTATGACGCCGTCGAGAAGCTCCTGTCGCATCCCGACCGCCGGCTCCGGGAGAGGGCCGTGCGTGATCTCGCCGGTCGCGAGGGCACCGAAACGCTCTGCCGGCGGGCGGTCGCGAAGTCCCGTGATGATCGTGCCCGCTATCAGGCCCTGGTTTTCCTCGCTCGCAAGGGCCTCCTTGACACCGCGCTTCTGCGTGAGCTTGCCGCTTCCGGAGCCTCCGGCCGCTTGCTGGAGGGGGCCGTTCGCCTGCTGGGGCAGTCCTCCGCTGCTGCACGGAAAACGGGGCTGCCGGCGCTTCTTTCAGAAGGAATTCTCCAGCAGCATCCGCGCGCTCAGATGGAGGCGATCCTCGCTCTCGATGAGCTTGCCGACCTCGAGGGTCCGCTACTGCGGCTGGCGGCGGGAACCGGAGACCCCTTTCTCAGGAGCGCCTGCATCCAGACCCTCGCGCGCCTGGGGTCCCTGGAGAGGTTCACCGCGCTGGCGAGCTCGAGCGATGCAGCGATCCGCCTTACGGCCCTCCTCGCCCTGCGGCGGATGGGCGGTACCGGCCGGGCGGTTGCGCTGCTGGTGGGCCGTCCCCGAAAAATCTCCCTCGATGTCGTGAAGGCCTTTCTTCGGGACGAGGATCCCGCCGTGCGGGCGGAGGCCTTGCGCTGGGTGGGGGAGGAAGGCATCAAGGAACTCTCAGGCGAGCTCGACAAGGCCCTCGAAGGCGGCCCGCTGACAAGGGAGCTGCTCGATTTCTATCTCGCGGCCCGGGGGTTGCTCAGCGGTGAGAATCCACACCAAAGGGACCGCAAGAGCCGGGACCAGTCCCTCTACGAGGTAGCGGTGAACAGCTCACGTCCGGCGGCTCTGCGCCGGCAGGCCCTGCGCAGCGTGTCGCCAGGCTTCTCCGGCTGGAAGAAGGATCATGTGGAGGCCTTTCTCTCGGATGCATCGGCCGCTCTGCAGCTGGAGATGGTTCGCAGCCTGCGGGATGGCCGAATGCCCTTTGCCGCCGATCTTCTTGCCGCCATCGCCGCCGATGAAAAGCGGCAGCCCGCCCTGCGCCGTGAGGCGGTCATGGGCCTGGCCCTGCATTCTGACGCGAAGCTTGACCTGCTCGAAGGCCTTCTTCGTTCCGGCCCGGTCGCGCTTCGCGCCGAGGCCGCCCGCAGCCTGCGCGGTGTTAAGGTTTCAGAAGCTTCTGCCGCCCTCCTTCGTGAGCTGGATGGGGGGGCGAAGCTCAGCGCCCGTCCGGCGAAGCTCCCCGCGGGCGATCCGGCTGCGGGAGAGCGGGTTTTCTTTCATCCGAAGGGACCGCGCTGCTCGAGCTGCCACAGCCTGGGCGGCAGGGGAGGGGTTGTCGGGCCCGACCTCTCGACGGCAGGCCGGCTCGACCCCGCCAAGCTGCTGGACTCTATCTTTGAACCATCGAAAGAGATCGCCCCGCAGTTCACCACCTGGGTGCTGGTGACCGGGAAGGCTTCGCATACGGGGCTCCGGCTCGCCGATGACCCTGACGGCTCCCTGCGCCTGGCGACCGCAGGCGGGCAGGTGGTAAAGATCAGGCCGGAGGCGGTGCTCAGGAGCCAGCCGCAGAAGACATCCCTGATGCCCGGCAACCTGCATGAGCTGATGACGCTGAAGGAGCTGGCCGACCTGGTCGCTTTTCTGAAAACCGCCCGCTGAATTTTCACAGGAGTTGAAGGATGGCCTGGATTGAAACGATTCTCCCTGAAGATGCCGGGGGCCCGCTGAAGCAGGAATACGATGAGGCTGTTGCCCGCTCAGGGGGCGTGGCCAATGTCGTCAGCCTCTCGAGCCTCAACCCGGAGGTTCTCTCGGCCTGGATCGGGGTCTACAAGGCGGTGCTGCACGGTCCCTCGCCACTGGAGCGCTATGAGCGCGAGCTGGTGGCGACGGTCGTTTCACAGGAAAACGGTTGCCGCTACTGACTGCTCAGCCATGCCGAGAGCCTCCGGTCGGAGGTTCCTGAAAGAAGCGAGTGGGTCGATGCCGTGAGGGCTGACTGGCGCGCTGTGGAGCTGAGCGGGCGCGAGCGGGCGCTGTGTGAATACGCTGCGGCGCTGACCCGGGATCCCGGCTCGGCCGGCGAGAGCGAGGTGGCTGCGCTTCGCGCGGCCGGGCTCGAGGACCGGGCCATTCTCGACCTGGTCCACGTGATCGGCTTCTTCGCCTATGCCAACCGCCTGGTCGATGGTCTCGGCTGTGAGCTCGAGGCGGAGATGGAGGAAGGTGCCGGCTCCTGAATCGCCCGGTGGCCGTCTTGGATCGCTGCGCCGGAGGAGTTAAGCTGTCTGGTTCAAAACGCCATGACCACAGCAGTACTCCTGTCGGGAGGCGTCGACAGCTCCGTTGCCCTGCGGCTTCTGCAGGAGGAGGGGCACGACGACCTCACGGCCTTCTATCTCAAGATCTGGCTCGAGGATGAGCTCCAGCACCTGGGCGAATGTCCCTGGGAGGAGGATCTCGCCTTTGCGCGCGAGGTCTGCAAGGCCGCCGGGGTGCCGCTCGAGGTTGTCCCCCTGCAGCGCCAGTACTGGGACCGGGTGGTCTCCTATACCATTGCCGAGCTCAAGGAGGGGCGCACCCCGAGCCCCGATATTTTCTGCAACCAGCGGGTCAAGTTCGGCGCCTTTCTCGAGGAGGTCGGCGATGGCTTTGACCGCGTTGCCACCGGCCACTATGCCCGCACCGAAGAGGCCGGCGGGCTCCACTGGCTCAAGAAGGGTGTCGACCCGGTCAAGGACCAGACCTATTTCCTCTGCTACCTCGACCAGGCCCAGCTCTCCAGGTGCATCTTCCCCCTCGGAGCGCTGCCCAAGCTCGAGGTGCGCACCCTGGCGGAGCGCTACGGCCTGCCCAACAGCTCCCGTCCCGACAGCCAGGGGATCTGCTTCCTCGGCAAGATCAGCTACAACGATTTCGTCCGCCATCACCTCGGCGAAAAGCCCGGAGCCATCATTCGCCGTGATACCGGCGAGCAGCTCGGTGAGCACCGGGGCTTCTGGTTCCACACCGTCGGCCAGCGCCGGGGGCTCGGGCTGGCAGGGGGTCCCTGGTTTGTCTGCGGCAAGGAGACGGCGGAGAACATCGTCTACGTCTCCCATGGAGATGGACTGGTAGAGGCCAGCCGGCAGGAGTACCGGGTCGGTGAGGCGCACTGGATCAGCGAGGCACCGGCGGAGGGGCCGCTGCAGGTCAAGCTGCGCCACAGCCCGGAGGTTTACGATTGTGAGCTCACTAGGACAGACGGGCCGGACTCCGTTGTGCGCCTCGAAGGAGCGGATGCGGGCATTGCGGCCGGGCAGTTTACAGTTTTTTACAAAGGCGATGTCTGCCTCGGTGCTGCCCCGATTCTTGGCTGAATACCCGCTTCAAGGCCTTTATTACCGGCCCGCAGAGTCTCTGGCGCTGGAAGGGTAAAAGGCTTATTTTGCACCGCTGCGGCTGAGAGACTACAATTCAGGGGCTTGGTTCAAAGTTGATCCGGGCCTGAGTATTGAATCAAAACCCCGTAACAGGAGTAAACCATGAGAAGAGTACTGACCTTTGCCGCCCTGGCGGCAGCCATCGCGATGGCAGGGTCAACGCTCCGCTCGGCTAACCCCAAAGGTACGCCGGCCCCCGAGGTGAAGCCATCTGTCTGGCTCAACACCCAGGGCAAGGATGTGACCTGGAGTAAGCTGAAAGGACGCGTGATCCTGGTAGAGAAATGGGCCACCACGTGAGGACCTTGTGTCCGGTCAATCCCTCACCTGAACAGTCTTAACAAGAAGTTCGGGCCCAGGGGACTGACCATCGTCGGAGTTACCGGCGAACCAGCCACAAGGATCGAGCCCTTCATCAAGGACAAGGGCATCAATTACCTGATTGCTATCGGTGGTGCACCGGGCTACCAGACTCGGGGAATTCCCCATTCCTGGCTTGTCGACACCAAGGGAGAGATTGTCTGGGAAGGCCATCCTGCCCGCCTGAAGGATCAGCAGATTGAAGCACTGGTCAAGGACTACCGGCCCTGGCCGACCCTGAAGATCGGCGGCGATCTCAAGAAGGCCAGCGCCTACGTCAATGCCGGCCGTCTCGGAGATGGTCTCAAGGAGCTCGCCAAGTACCTCAAGAAGCCCAAGGACGATACGGTTGCCGCGGATGCCGAGAAGGCGGTCAAGCGCATCGAAGAATTCGGTGCGAAGAACCTCGCCGAGGCCGAAGCAGCTATCACCAAGGGTGACTATGATGAGGCTCTTCCCTCTTTCAAGCTTCTCGAAAAATCCTTCAAAGGCCATGACCTTGCTGATAAGGCCAAGGCCCGCCTGAAGGAGCTTGGCAAGGACAAGACCACCAAGCTCGAGATCGCGGCGGCGGAGATCTACATCAAGGCGCAGAAATTCGCCGATATCGGTGAGAACCGCTACGCCATGGCGTACCTGCGGAAGATCACCAAGGTGAAGAAGTACGCCGACACGAAGATGAAGGCGAAGGCCGACAAGCTCTACGAGGATGTGAGCACGAGGCCCTGATTTGACTGACGAAACAGGCGGCGGGGCAGCAGATCCTTCTCTGAAACTTGAGAGGGTCGGCTGCCCCGCTCCTCATTGCGGGGCGGTCTTCGAGATTTCCGCCGGACGCCTCGGCCGTAACATCTACTGCCTCGAGTGCGGCCGCCGCATGACCGCCAGGCCGGTTGGGCATACCGAGCGGTTGCGGGCAAAGGAAACGGGTGGAGCTTCCGGAGCGGGAGCCGACATCGAGCGCCTGCCGCTGGCGGCGATCCTCGATGATATCCGCAGCCTGTGGAACGTCGGCTCGATCTTCCGCACCGCCGATGGCTGCGGTGTCCGGAAGCTCTGGCTTGCCGGCATCACGGGGACGCCGCCGCGTGCCGAGATCACCAAGACCGCGCTGGGAGCCGAGGAGCAGGTTGCCTGGGATTACCGCGCCGATGTGCTTGAGGCGATCGAACAGGCCCGCGCCGAGGGCTACGAGCCGGTGGTCATCGAGGCGACAGAGGGAGCGGCGGGGGTGGGAGAGTTCGCCTGGCCCGAGCGCCCCTGCCTGGTGCTCGGCAACGAGGCCACCGGGGTCTCGCCGCTGGTGCTCGATGCCTGCGACCGGCGCGTGTCGATCCCCATGTGCGGGGTGAAGGAGTCTTTCAACGTTGCGGTGGCCTTCGGTATTGCGGCTCATCATGCCGCCACGGCGCTTGCGCCGGCCAGTCCCGGGGTGGTTTTCCGCGGATAAGCGGCCTGCGACCCCTTGTCTAACCGGGCCCGTGGGCTTAACCTGAGTTCTCAAACAGGAGAGGATTCCTTCAGAGGATTCAGACAAATGAACGAAATCAGCGGCTCCAATAAAAAGTGGTACGAGGGAGTCACCCGGTACCAGTGGCTGGTATTGACGATCGCATCCCTGGGCTGGATGTTCGATGTCTTCGAGGGGCAGATCTTTGTCGCCTCGATGCGCGATGCGATGCCGGCCCTGCTCGGCGTTGACGCCGACAGCCCGGCGGTATCGAAATGGAATGACTGGGCCTTCGGGAGCTTTCTCCTGGGAGGAGCCTTTGGCGGTGTCCTTTTCGGCATGCTCAGCGACCGGATCGGCCGGTCGAAAACGATGATCATCACGATCCTGTTCTATTCCCTCTTTACCTGCGTCACTGCCTTTGCCGAGGCGCCGTGGCAGATGGTGGTCCTGCGCTTCCTCGTGGCGATGGGGGTAGGGGGTGAATGGGCCGTGGCCTCGGCGATGGTCGCCGAGGTTATGCCGGCGCGCTCGCGACCGGTCATGAGCTCGATTTTTCACGCATCGAGTGTTGGTGGCACGCTGATGGCTGCGGCGGCCGGCGCCTATATTGTTGGCAACCCGGAGCTCGGGGAGTCGGCCTGGCGCTGGGGCTTTGCGATCGGTGCGGCACCCGCGCTCCTGACGCTCTGGGTGCGTTGGAAGCTGCGAGAGCCGGAGCAATGGGTGAAGGCGCAGGAGCGGGCCCAGTCCGACGAGAGCCAGAAGCCGGGTCGTATCATGGAGCTCTTCGAGGGCCGGAACCTGCGCAATACGCTGGTCGGAGTCAGCCTGGCATCGATTGGTCTCGTGACATTCTGGGGCGGCCATATCTACGGAAAGAACGCGCTGTTGCGCGAGGCGCAGAAGGAAGCGCTGGTGGCAGAGAGTGTCGCCCTTGCGCCTCCGAAGGACGCCGGGGCTGAGGCAAAGAAGGCTTACAAGACATCGCGGATGGCGGCGCTCGAAAAGCACAAGGAAAAGATAAAGGGCGCAGAGATGCTCAGCATGGTGCTCAACACCATCGGTGGAGGGCTCGGGCTTGTGCTCTTCGGCTGGATCTCTACCCGGCTGGGGAGGAAGGGGGCCTTTATCCTCTACCACGCGGTAGCCTTCGTGATGATGCTCCTGCTCTTTGAGGTGCTGATCGCGAATGATGTAGGCACGATGTGGCTGGCCATCACGCTGCCGGTCTTCGGCTTCTTCACCCTCGGCATGCATGCGGGCTACGCGGTGTATTTCCCTGAGCTTTACCCGACCAGGCTGCGCGGCACGGGAGCGGGTTTCTGCTTCAACATGGGACGCCTTGCGACGGCGGCGGCCTTCTTCGGTTTCGGGGCGCTTCAGAGCCCGCCGACGCCGGAGAGCAAGGCGGTACTCCTGGCCCCGCTCTACCTCGTCGGTGTTGTCATCGTGCTCTTCGCACGGGAGACCCGGGATGAGGAGCTGCCCGAATGAGCGGGCCTGACCCGGTTCGTTTCGGGCTCGTCGGCTACGGCCTTTTCGGGGCCCATCATGCCGCCGCCATCGAGGCGGCACCGAGCGCGGAGCTCGCCGCCATCGCGGTCAAGTCCGAGGCCAGCCGGGCTGCAGCAAAGGAGGCCCACCCGGGCGCCGATGTCTGCGGTGATTACCGCGAGCTTCTCGACCGTGATGATATCGATCTTATCGATGTGACAGTTCCCAATGTTCTGCATCACGAGGTGGCGGCCGCGGCGCTCGACGCGGGCAAGCACGTGCTGCTTGAGAAGCCGATGGCTCTCGAGCTGGCCCATTGCGACGAGCTCATCGCCCGTGCTGCGAAAAAGAACCTGGTGCTCGCGGTCGGTCACGAGCTGCGCCTCTCGACACTGTGGGGCAAGGCGCGTGAGCTGATCGATGAGGGCGTCATCGGCCGTCCCCTGCACGCGGTGGTGGAGCTGTCGCGCTTTCCTTACC
The DNA here is from genome assembly GCA_964615885.1 of uncultured Planctomycetia bacterium. Classification (GTDB taxonomy): domain Bacteria; phylum Planctomycetota; class UBA8108; order UBA8108; family UBA8108; genus UBA8108. Next base: position 8,099 of record CAZTRG010000150.1, read on the forward strand.
GCCAGGGAGCTGAGGGCTGGCGCTGGGATATCGACCGGGTCGGCAACTGGATTCTCGAGGAGCCGATCCACTTCCTCGACCTTGTGCGCTGGTATCTCGGAGACAATGGCGAGCCGGTATCGATCTATGCCCGCGGCAACTCGCGCCATCCGGACCAGCCGGAGCTGCGCGACAACTTCTCGGCCCTGGTCAATTTCCCCGGCGGTGCTTACGGGCTGGTGTCACAGACCCTGTCGGCCTTCGGGCATCACCAGACCGCCAAGATCGCCGGCGAGAAGGGCACGATCTGGGCCTGGTGGAGTGCCGCCGATGCCCGCGATGAGCGCTCGAGCTATGGCCTGCGCTACGGGCTCGGCGATGATGTGACCGAGCTCACTCTCGACAAGCCGGCCGGTGAGCTGCTCGAGCTTCACGAGGAGATCGAGGTGGTCGCCGGCTGTGCCCGCGATGGAACCGCTCCGCCCTGTACCGGGGTGGATGGCCGCTGGTCGACGCTCCTGTGCCTGGCCGCCCAGGCCTCGATTGAAAGCGGATCGATCTGCGACCTGGCGGAGTTTTCCGGCTGAGCAACGCCTATCGCGGTCCTGCTCCACCGGTCTGCCGGAAAGGCTTGCCGGCCTCATAGAGCCGCAGGCGGCGGCTGATGGCAGCGGCGATGCGCTCCGCCTTGCGCTTGCGGGCAACTCCTATGGCGAGCTGCGCGACCTTAACAGCCTCCTGGAAGTTGCCGCCTTCGGCATGGGCGGCGGCAAGGGCATCGAGAGCATCCGGGTGGCTGTTCCTGGTGAGCTCACAGGCGCGGGATGCCAGGATGAGAGCCTGCTGGGCGTCGCGAATGGAGTCATCGGGATGCGAGGAGTAGACCTTGGCGAGCACCACGAGTGAGCCGAGGCGGTCAGGATTGGCCTTCAGCGCCGCCTGGTAGTGCGGGACAGCCTCGGCGGGCTTTCCCGACTGCAGGGCGATCATGCCGCGCATATCGTGGACATCGCCGAGGCGCCGACGGTGGTTGAGGAGCTCCTGCTGCGGCATCGAGGAGAGATCAACGGCGGCCTGCTCAGCGATGAACTTCTTGAGCTGGAAGCTGGCGTCATCGCGGTAGCGGCCCTCGAGGTAGACACCCGCGATGGCGAGAATATGGCTCTGGAAAATATCACCGGCCCACTGGCCCGCAAAAGGAACCGCCGCATCCCGGAGATCGGCCGGCGGAGCCTTGGCCATGGCAGCATCCCTGGTGAGAACCTCAACGCTCACCGGCCCCTTGTAGACCGCTGCGAGCCGGCCCTGCGGGTCGATGAGGAAGCTCGAGGGCAGCGGCAGCTGGCGCTGGCGGTAGACCAGCTCACGCTGCAGGTTTTCAAGCTGCCCGACGAGGGCCTTGTCGGCAAAGCCGGCGGCAATTCCCACCCCCTTGAGATCCCGGGTGAGCTTGCCGGTCAGTTGCCGTACCCGCGCCTTGTCGACCCCATCGCCGAGGCTCAGGCTGTCGACATTGAGCAGCAGCAGGTCGATCCCTGCTGCTGAAAGTTCCTGGGCGTGGGAGCTGAATTCCTTCAGCTCCTTGAGGCAGGGCAGGCACCAGGTGGCCCAGAGGTTGACCAGCAGGGTGCGGCCGCTTCGCAGAGCGATGGGGGCGCTGGCGCCCTCCAGGTTCTGATAGGCCAGCTTCGGAACCGCTGGCCGCTCAGAAAACCGGATCTGTGCCGCATCGCTCAGCTCCGGCGCCGTGACCGGCCCGGGGGAGATGCCGGCTGCCGCGGCGGGGCGTTTCTGCGCCACCGCGCGACCGCTGCCCTGCACGAGCCGGTAGCGCCCCCCGGCCAAGACTCCTTCGAAGAGCTCGGGCTTCCTGCTGCCGGGCCAGCGAACGTTTACCTGTGCGATCGAGTCGCCCGGCGCGAGACCGATGTGGACCCATTTGCTCGACTGGCTGAGATAGCCATCGCCGGCGTAGAGGGTGCGTATCCTGCGGTCAGTGGCCCCGGAGCCCAGGGTGATCTCGACACGTGCGCCGATGGCGTCGCGGTTGCAGCCCCGCGCGGGATCGCCCTGGAGGCGGAAGGCGGCAAAGTCCTTCCCGGTCCCCAGGTCATTTCTCATGAAGCGCAGGCGGGGGCCGGTGCGGTTGGCAAGCCAGAGGTCGAGATCTCCATCTCCATCCCAGTCGCTGAGTGCCACCGTGCGGCCATCGTCGATATGGTCGAGGCCGGTCACCGAGGAGACATCGGCGAAGCGCCCGTTGCGGAGGTTGAGGAAGCAGCAGTTTCTTTCCTTACCGCTGAAGGACCGCCCCTTGCGGATCAGCCCCGCCAGCTCGCCCCAGGAGTCCAGGTAGGACTGCGAGGGGTCCTTTGCGGCGCCGTCGACCGGTGAGCGCGACACGACCTGTCGCCAGTAGAAGCTTCACAAGTCGCCGCTGTCCTGCTGGGTGATAAAGCCGTTGGTGACCAGGAGGTCCTCCCAGCCGTCGTTGTTCAGGTCGGCGAACTTGGAGCCCCAGGCCCAGCGGCCGATGGTGCCCCCGGCCCCGGCGCTGACATCGCTGAAGGTTCCGTCGCCCATGTTCTTCAGCAGGGTGTTGCCGCGCGCATGGCGGCGGAACTCGGCCCGGGTCCTGTCGCTGGCGTTTTCGTGGAAGCGCTCCTGCGAGGTGATCCGGTTGCCTGCTGAGGAGAACATGTTGCTGATGTAGAGATCCATGAGGCCGTCGTTGTCGTAATCGCCCCAGCAGCTCGACATGCCGGGAGAGATGTCCTCGGCACCTGCGCTGGCGGCGATGTCGGTGAAGCGGCCGGCGTCGGTGCGGTAGAGGTTGTTGCGGCCGAAGTCGTTGGCAACGTAGAGGTCCTGGGCTCCGTCGTTGTCGAAATCTTCCCAGGCGGAGGCGTAGCTGAAGCGCCGGTTGTTGGCATCACGCCCGGCGCGAACGGTTGCATGTGAGAAACGCCAGCGGCCATCGTTGCGCAGCAGGACGTTTCGCCCGCCGTTGTTGG
>CAZTRG010000151.1:0-3287 GCA_964615885.1 uncultured Planctomycetia bacterium
AATATCTAATGTAATAGCGTGTGGTTCTTCATTTCTAAGGGTGGGGGCTGGCTTCGCGATGATGTCGTGGATGACTTTTCCGTGGACGTCGGTGAGGCGGTAGTCGCGGCCGCTGTAGCGGTAGGTCAGCTTTTCATGATCCAACCCCATGAGGTGCAAAATCGTCGCGTGCAGGTCGTGAACATGGACTCGGTTCTCCACCGCTGAGCAGCCGAATTCATCGGTGGCTCCGTAGGTGAAGCCCGGTTTCACGCCGCCGCCGGCCATCCAGACGGTAAACCCGTAATGGTCGTGATCGCGGCCCTTCTGGCCCTCGGAGGTGGGTGCCCGGCCGAATTCGCCGCCCCAGATTACGAGTGTTTCGTCGAGCAACCCGCGCAGCTTGAGGTCTTGGATCAACCCCGCGATGCCCTGGTCGCATGCGCGGGCGAGATCGGCATGGCCGCCCTTGATGTCGCCGTGGCCGGTGTCCCACGCGATGTCGTAGCCGCTGATGGAATGGGAGAGCTGCACCATGCGTACGCCGCGTTCAACAAGGCGCCTGGCTATGAGGCATCCCTTGGCAAACTCACTTTTGCCGTACAGGTCGAGCGTCGGTTGGCTTTCCTTTGTCGTGTCAAACACATCGGGCACGGCGAACTGCATGCGGAAGGCCATCTCCATCGCCTGGATGCTGGATTCCAGTTTTTGATCCTGCTGCTGGCGTTCGAGGTCAATCCGGTTGAGCTGTGCGAGCAGGTTGGCCTGTTGGCGTTGTTCGGATCGTGAGAGGTGCGGATTTTTCAGGTCACGCAAGATGCTGTCCGGCTTCATCTCGGCGATGTTTGCATATATGCCGGCATAGGCTCCCGGCAAAAAGGAGTTACCCCAGTGCGCAGCTTTGCCGCGGGGTTTCGCGCGCGGGCTCATGGCCACAAGACCGGGCAACTCCTGGTTCCCCGTGCCGAGTCCGTAGCAGAGCCACGAGCCGAGGCTGGGCCGGCTTGGTTGCAGATGGCCGAGGTTGAACATCATCATCGCGCCGGCGTGCTCCGGGATGTTAGTGTGCATGGAGTGGATGAAACAGATGTCGTCGGCATGTTTGGCCGTGTGCGGGAAGATGTCACTCACCCACTTGCCGCTCTGGCCGTACGGCTTGAAGCCGAATGGCGACGGCATGAGGCCATTCTTTGTGTTACGCAATGTCTTGCGATCGACGATCTTCGGGCGTTGTCCGGCGAACTCGGCGATCTTCGGCTTGTAGTCAAACGTGTCCACCTGCGACGGACCGCCTGGCATGAAGAGCTGGATCACGTGCTTGGCCTTGGGCGCAAAGTGCGGTGCCTTGGGGGCGAGCGGCGAGGCCTGTCCGGCGATGGCACTATCGTTGAACATCCCGGCGAGGCCGAGGCTGCCAAGGCCGGCCCCGATCCGGTGCAGGGCCTCGCGCCGTGAAATAGGCGGAAGTGGATTGCGGTGAAGTGGCATTGTTGAACTGCTTAACGAATATACATGAACTCGTTCGAGCTGAGCATAACTTGGCAATACTGCTGCCAGCGCGCCGGTTGGGCGCCTTCCGGTTTCGGTCCGTTCAGAAACGCCTTGGCCAAGTGCTGTTCTCGGTCGGTCGGCTCGCGACCATACAGCAGCCAGTGGGCCCGTGCAATGCGGCTTGGCATATCGGGCACGTCTTTCTCTAGGCGCTTGGCCAAGGCGCGCGCGCGATCGAGCATGAACCGGCTGTTCATCATAAACAGAAACTGCTGCGGAACGACATTGACGGTACGCTTGGCCGCGCTGGCACGGGGGATCGGAAAATCAAAAAGGCGCAGGAACTGATCGGAGGCCAGCGGCGCGTTGCGGCTGACCTTGGCATATAGCGTGCGGCGTGTGCTGGCGGCGATGTTCTCCACCGGCATGCCGCCCATCCGGAGGTCGAGTTCGCCAGTGACGGCAAGCAGCGAATCGCGCCAGGTTTCCACATCCATTCGGCGCGGGGACACGCGCCAGAGCGAGCGGTTCTCGGCTTCGCTGGCGAAGGAGGCGGCATCAAACCCGCTGCTGCCGCGGTAGGTGGCCGAGGTGAGAATCAACCGGTGCAGCGACTTCGTGGACCAGCCGCTCTCGATAAAGGATGCGGCAAGCCAGTCGAGCAGCTCCGGATGGGTCGGTGTTTGGCCAAGCGTGCCGAAATTGTCTGGCGAACGCACGAGCCCCTGGCCAAGATGGTGTTGCCACACACGGTTCACAAACACCCGCGCGGTCAGTGGATTGGCCGGGTCGGCCACTGCCTTGGACAACTGCACGCGTCCGCTGCCCCGGTCAAACTGCACGCGGTCTTCGCCGGCGAGGATGCGCAGGAAACGGCGTGGCGCCACCTTGCCCGGTTTCAGCGGATTGCCGCGCAGGGCCACTTTCATGTCCTTGCTGCCCGCGTCGCGCAGCGTGTGGGCGAACTCGAACTTCGCCGGCGCTTTCGCTTCCAGTTCCTTGACCTCCTTTTGCCAGTCGGCAATCTGTTTCTTGAGTTCGTCCGTCTGGGGCTGCTTCTTAGTCTTTCGGATCTTGTCGTGCAGCGCGTCGATCGGTTTACGGGCTTCGTGATAGGCGTTGATCACATCCGGCTCGGCCAGCGGTGTTTCACCCTCGCCCGTGTTGTTGAACACGCCGGCGATCGAGTAGTAATCTTGAATCGGGATTGGATCGAACTTGTGGTCATGGCAGCGCGCACACGCCACGGTTAGCCCGAGGAACGCACGCGAGAATGTGTCCACCCTGTCATCGAGCGTTTCACTCCTTGCCTGAGCGATGCTCTCCGGGTCGCCCCCGTCCGAGCTATACGTCGGACCCAGGGCAAAGAACCCGGTGCCGGCTGCCGCATGCCGCCCCATTTTGTCACCGGCAATCTGGCTGCGGACAAACTCGTCGTACGGCAGGTCTTGGTTGAACGCACGAACTACCCAGTCGCGGTACTGCCACGCCTTGGGATGCGACCGGTTGTCCTGTGTCCAGCCGCCTACGTCGCTGTATCGAGCCACGTCAAGCCAATGCCGACCCCAGCGCTCACCGTATTGCGGTCGGTTGAGTAGCGAATCAACCAGGGCAGCTACTGCCGAATCGTTCAGTTGACGCGCGGAATCACCTCCCAACTGCTGCGTCCAGTCGCGCAACTCGTCCGGCGTGGGCGGCAGTCCCACCAGATTCAGAAACAGGCGCCGGACAAACACAGAAGCCCGGGCCTCTGGTGCCTGCTCGAGGCCGGCTTGATGCAATCCTTCGGCCACGAACTGGTCGATCGGGTTCCGCAC
>CAZTRG010000152.1:0-4629 GCA_964615885.1 uncultured Planctomycetia bacterium
CGGCCCCATACCGTACAATTGATTAATCCTTCTTATTTCCGTTGTCTTGAGGGGTTGTGGGCCTCTTGAAAGTCATGTGTATACAGTCCTCAGCCGGCCGGCTGTGCAGGGTTCTGCTCAGTGCTGCCGCAATACTTTCCATCACGGTATTCTCCTGCCTTTCTGTGCAGGCACAGGTGGATTACGCCAGCCAGGTCCAGCCAGTCTTCACGCGCTCCTGTGAAGGTGGATTCTGTCACATCGGCATGGACACCAGCGGGATCGACCTCAGCAATTACGATGCTTCCATCCTGAGCGAGGGTTTCCAGTATGCCGGACGGTCCATCCTTCCCGGGGACGCACAAAACAGCCCCCTCTGGCTCAAGATCGCCTTCCCCGAACCCGAATTCGGGGCAAGGATGCCGCGACTTGCCGACCCGCTCAGCCAGCAGGAAATCGACCTGGTTGCTGCCTGGATCAACGAGGGGGCGCTCGAATCCGTCCCTTCCAGCATTCGAGGCGACCTGGATCGAAACGGGAACCTCTCCCTCACAGACGCAGTCATCATCCTCAGCTTCCTGTTTCTCGGAGGAGATGAACCCTTCTGCGCCCCGGTGGCAGACATCAACTCAAGCGGCGGACTGAATATCACCGATGCAATCTACCTTCTTGACTACCTCTTCCTTGGCGGTCCGGCACCTCAAGCACTGAACCCCATCGACGCCGTCGAATGCAGCGAGGTCAACCGTGCGCCGGAGGTCGAACCCATTGGGACCATCACCGCCCGGGAAGGCTCACCCGTCAGCTTCCAGGTCAACGCCAGCGACCCCGACAACCAGGAGCTCACCTTTATCCTCGAATCAGGCCCGCAGGGACTCGAGCTTGATGCCGCCAGCGGAGCTGTCACCTGGGTCCCCCAGTTCGGCCAGGAGGGAGATCACCGCATAGAGATCCGGGTCAACGATACAGGCACCCCGGCGATGACGGCCTCTTCAAATGGCCTGATCCGGGTCCTGCGGGGAAACCATCCGCCCAACGTGGAGCCGCTTGAAACCATCTACGCCAGGGAAGGCGTCCTGCTTTCCTTCTCCCTCGATGCTGTTGACGCCGAGGATGACACGATCTCCTTCGAGCTGCTGGAAGCCCCTGCCGGAGCTTCTGTTGACAATGAGACAGGGCTTTTCCAGTGGCGACCTTCGCAGGGCCAGGCCGGCGAACACCAGCTCTCCATCCGCGTCAGCGACGATGGGCAACCCCCGGGGCATATCGATGTACAGGGCCTCCTGGTCTGCCTGGAGGCAGACTCCCCCATCAACCAGGCTCCCAGCATCCCCTCCAGGGCCATCTACAGAACCTACCCGGGCCTGCCGATCCGCTTCAACATCGGTGCCTCAGACCCGGATGGGCATGACCTGGACTACTCAGCCGCCAACCTACCGGAGGGCGCCTCCCTCAATGCCGCCAGTGGTCTCTTTGAATGGCTACCCGCGGACGACCAGGCAGGCCCGGCCTACATCCCCTTCACCGTCACCGACAATGGCATTCCGCCGCTGGCCTCAGAAGAGATCCTGGTCTTCCAGATCTGCCCTCCCTCGCCCTGCGCCCAGGATGACTGCGATCCTGAAACCGGCTGCCTGATGAACCCGATCCCGATCCAGGAAGACTGCTGCCAGGGACCGCCGGAAAACCGCGTCGCCGAACCTGTGGCTGACTGCCCCGCCGGGAGAGTTCTCTACCTCGGCCGCAACCAGCGGGGCTTCGGAAGGCTGAACCACTGCGACCTCCTCCCGATTGCCCTCTTCGGGCAGGGCGGCGCCAACCTCCGGCTCAATGTCGAGGCCAGGTGCATCAACATCGAAGACCGGGTCCGCGTTCGATTCCGCCTCAAGACAGCCCAGGGGATCCTCTTTGACCGAGCAAGAGTTTTTGACATGGTCCAGCGCAGCGATGGATTCGCACACAAGCTGGGCCTGATCTTTGATGTTTCCAATGTCGGGAACTTCTTCGCGCTCGAGGGTGTCTCAGCAGAGCTCTGGACGCAATTGACAGATGAAAATGGAGTGGTGCTTGAACGCACCCTGAGGCTGACCCTGACCCTGGGAAACCCAGATGATCTGCCGGATCCCGATACCGAGGACATTCCAGCCGGAGAGATCGGCTGCGTCGGCTGCCACCGCCCCCTCGACCAGACCGGGGCCCGCCACGGCATCGAGGATGCGCACCCCTGGGCGGACCTGACCTGCACCGACTGCCACGGTGGGGATGCCTCAGCAACTACACGCCAGGAGGCCCATGTTCCTCCCCAGGCCGGACCGGTCTTTCTCAGGAACATGGCAAGCGATGCCCTCGATCTCGTCGACCAGGACTACCTTCAATTCATCAACCCGGGTGACCTGCGCGTAGCCCATCGCGGCTGCGGCGGAAGCAGCCCTGCCGGCAACGGCAGCGGCTGCCACCAGGAAACCGTCGACAAGCTCAAGTTCTCCGTGATGTCGACCTATGCAGGTCATTACACCCTGCCGCGTTTCCTGGCCGGGACCCAGGACCGCAACCCCAGCCATGCCGCCGTCGATGTCATCAACCCTGACTTCAACCCCCTCACAGCCCCCCCCGGGGCAGTCGGGGAGCTGACAGCCCTTCGAGAACCTGACCCGGGCCTGGCGAGGGATACCGTCGGAGCCTGCATCGATGTCTACCTGCCTAAATCCTGTCCTTCCTGCCACCTCAACGACTTCGGCCCCAACAATGCCGATGGCAACTACCGCTCCTCGGGTTGCACAGCCTGCCACATGCTCTACGCTGACGATGGAATCTCCCTTTCCGAGGACCCCGTCATCACCAAGGACTTTCCACCTCATCCAAAACGCCATGTGCTGACCTCCAAGATCACCACCGAGCAATGCGCCCATTGCCATTTCCAGGGTGGACGCATCGGCCTGGCCTACAGGGGAATCCGCGAGGGTGGTTTCTCCGAGGACAAGACCCCCGCCAACGGGGTGACGCTCGGACGGGAGCTGCATGCTCACGGAGTCGACTATTACTTCTCCGATGAGGACGACACCAACGACTACGACGAGACCCCTCCGGATCTCCATGCGGAGGCCGGCATGGCCTGCATCGACTGTCATGTGGGAGCCGATGTCCACGGCGATGGAAATCTCTACGGCTCCGAACGCTACCAGGTCGGCGTCAAGTGCGAAGACTGCCACGGAACGGTTCGTGCCGAGATTGCCGCCAACGAGGAAGGCCACTTCCACAACTCCGGAGGCTCCCGGCTCAAGAGGCTCCGCAGAGATGGAGACGGCCGTATCAAGCTCCGCCTGGCGCTGGAGGACCGGGAGCTCAACGTCCCGCAGATCTATACGATCCTCCAGAGTGGCATCAACACCGCCATGAACGAGGCCATGGGTGTTGACGAGAAGGGCTTCTCCCACACCGACAGCCTCGAGTGCTACACCTGCCACACCTCCTGGCGCCAGACCTGCTTCGGCTGCCACGTGACGGTGGACGATTCCCGCACGGCGCGCAACCTGACAACAGGACAGGATTCCCAGGGTGCCATATCCGTCTCCCGGGATGACTACTCGCTGGAGTTCTTCGCCCTGGGAATGAACCACGACGGCAAGGTCTCCCCCCTGTGCAACTCGATGAGCGTCTTCACCACCTACGTGGATGCCAATGGCCAGGAGCGCTTCCGCGACCGGGTGCGAACGAGCCATGATGGGAGAACGGGTTTCGGCTGGAACCCCTTCCACCACCACACCGTCAGCCGGGTGCCGCAGAATTGCGACACCTGCCACCCCGTCAAGCCCGGAGCCGGCGCTGACAACCAGCTTCGGCTCAACGAGACCTATGGATTTGGCAACGGCCAGTTCCTCTCAGAAGATGGCGAGGGCGTCATACGGGACCTCTCAGCCTTCCTCAACTCTCAAGGAGAGCTCATCAGCGAATTCCCCCATCCCGACACCGGCCCGGTGCCCGAGAACATCCGCCGGCGAGCCCTCTCGATCGAGGTGGTCCCCCACCCGCGCCAGGAGCGCTGAGCCGGCCGGGAGGCCTTACTCCTCGACGATGTTGTTCTTCAGGCGGCCCTCATCAAGCCCTTCAAGCAGGAAGCCGTTGTCATGGATCTCACGCCAGTCCGCCAGCAGGGTGTCCTTGCCGGCAGCAGTGGGCTCGTGGCTGTAGGCTGAGCCCTCGCGGATCACCACGGGTGTCTTCGCGTCGGCGGGACAGCCGAAGGCATGCAGGTGCTTGCGGTGCATGACGAAATTCGGATCGCCGGGACGAAGGCAACGGTACTGGGTCAGAAGGTCGTAGGTATGCTCACGTCCGGCGGGCAAGACAACGCGATCGGGGCGGTCTCCCCCGGGAAGCACCGGGTGTCCATCGACAAGACCGTCTTTTTTCACGCCGAGACGTTCATCGTCGATGATCTCAGGCGCATAGAAGAGATCCATCTCTCCAAGGACGACCTCGTAGAACTCGGTCTTTCTCCAGTGCAGGTGGGGACTGCAGAACTTGCCGGGATGGACAATCATGAGCTTGTCGCAGAGTCCGCCAAACTGGGCCCACTCCATACCGCCCTCGGGAAGCCCCTGGACTGCAGGCTCGTTGAGAGCCTGGAAGATCGCGAAGGCCTCGTAGGGC
>CAZTRG010000153.1:0-7811 GCA_964615885.1 uncultured Planctomycetia bacterium
GCGAGCTGCGGATGGAGATCGGCTACTGCCCGGGAAGTGAATAGTACTCGCGTCATTTTACCGGTTTGCCATCGGGCCAGCGTCCGCACAACCTGATTGATTATTTTCCCGAAGGCTTCCTGACCATCATCGATGAATCGCACGTGACGATTCCACAGGTCGGTGGCATGTACAATGGTGACCGGGCCCGCAAGGAGACCCTGGTAAAACACGGCTTCCGGCTTCCATCCGCTCTCGATAACAGGCCGATGCGATTCGATGAATGGGTGGAGAAGACCGAGCAGGTTATTTTCATCACGGCAACCCCGGCTGATTATGAGCTGGACCGCTGCAGGGGAGAGGTGGTCGAGCTGATCAATCGTCCGACGGGGCTGCTGGATCCGGTTGTCGAGGTGAAGCCCGCCGTTGGCCAGGTTCCTGACCTGACCGAGGAGATCAGGGCAAACATCGAGGCCGGCAACAGGACCCTCGTGACGACGCTCACCAAGCGCATGTCGGAGGATCTCCATGAGCACTACCAGGAGATTGGAATCAAGAGCCAGTATATTCACTCAGAGGTTCAGACCATTGAGCGGGTAGAGATCCTCCAGGATCTGCGCCGCGGCCGTTACGATGTGGTGGTAGGGGTCAATCTTCTGCGGGAAGGCATCGACCTGCCGGAGGTCTCCCTGGTGGCGATTCTCGATGCTGACAAGGAAGGTTTTCTTCGCTCTGAAACGGCCCTGGTTCAGACCATGGGCCGTGCGGCAAGGCACGAAGATGCACGCGTCATTCTCTATGCCGATTCGGTTACAGGATCGATGCAGAGGGCGATGGACGAAACCTCAAGACGCCGGAAGCTGCAGGAACAGTTCAACGAAGAGAACGGTATCACGCCGCGGAGTATCAGGAAGGAGATCCTTCCGGGGATCGAAGAGGAGATCAGAACGCACAAGATCGTCAGGAAGGTTGTCGGTGATGATGAGACGACGTTCCAGAAACGTGAAAATCTTCTTTCCCTGGAAAAGAAGATGCTGGAGGCCGCAGAAAATCTCGAGTTCGAGCGGGCTGCAGAGCTTCGTGACTCTGTCGAAGCTTTAAAGAAGGGAATGGCGGACGGCGGTAAAATGAGTACACCCGGGGGGAAAGAGAGCAGTGGCAACAGGATCGCCCGGGAGGATCCGAGTTCTCAAGGCGAGTAGGCGGCACCGTACTCTGAGCCGTGTTACAATCGTGCTTCGGGGGTTTTCAACTCTAACCGCGTTCCGGGCTCAAGGATTATCGACTTGAACGAATCGATCAAGGGTTACCTGGGTGGGATTCCCATCAGGCTGATCACGACTGTCATGGTCGCGATCCTGATTCCCAGTGTGCTGGTAACGGCCCTGGGACTGGTAACCGTTTTCCAGGCAGATACCTTCGTCAAGGACTTCGTGCGCGAAGGTTACCGCAAAGAGCTCAAGGACGTGAAGGTGGGGCTTGAACGCGAGTGGGGCGCGACCCTGAATTATTATGAGTCTCTGCTCAGTGATGCGAATGAACGAAGTGCCCACCTGGGGGCTGTCAGGAACGATCCTTATGTGCTTGAGGTCTTCTACTCGAATGCAGGACAGCTCTTCCAGGTAGCTGCGCCGCCGCCTTATCCGGAGCTGCTCTCCAACCGGGATGATCCCGTCCTCCTCGCGGCGATCAAGATGGAGGGAGTTGAGGGCCGCAACGAGGATGCCCTGGACCTGTACCTTCCCCTCCTGGGACATAAAGATCCAGCCGTGGTCCTGGCGGCCTTGCTGGGAGCTGCAAGGACGAGCCGCAGCCTGGGCAAGACCGAGGATTTTTTCCGCTACATGGATAACGCCATTGTCCGCTTCGGCAATACCGTGGATGGAAGCGGAATGGTTCGGAAATTCCCGCTGCTTTACCAGAAATTCAAAGCCTTCGGGGAGAATGAGCGCTCCCGTGCTTCTGAAACGGCCAGCGTGCTCCTGCAGGCCATCGAAGAGGCCGGTCCCCTCTTATCCAGCGAGGTGGTGGCTGAATACAGGCAGGCCCTGGCCGGTTCCAGCGAGACAGCCGCTGTGCCGGGCAAGGGTGCTGCCCCTGCAGCCGGAGGCTCCCGGGGAGGGGATCTCCCCAGTTTGCTGGAGAGCCTGAAGTTCGGGCTGGGAAAGGTGACAGCTTCTTTCGGGGCTGGGACTGCAGGCAACGCGGAGGGTGTGGTGAGCTACCTGCGAATAGCCCGGCGGGAACTGGTTTTCCTCAGTGTGCCGACCCGGCAGGCATCCTTTATTGTGCACCTGCAGCTGGATCCCACCCGCTTTCTTGGCCAGCTTGAAAAGGTGCAGGATGAGCTCCATATCCCGGGCGCACTGCTCTTGCCCGCCTACAAGGAGGGGGAGTACCTGGCTGCCCCGCCGCAAGATCTTACCGAAGAGCCCCATGCTGTTGAATTGTTACCAGCCCCGCTGGAGCATCTCGAGATCAGGTATCTCCCGCAGCCCGGCAGCCTCCCGGTAGGTTTTCGCAGCTTTGAGGTCCTGACCCTGGCGACCTTTACCTGGGCTGTTATTCTGCTGGTGGTGATGATCGTCGTGGGGGTTTTCTATACCCTTCGTTATGTCCTGATGGAGACCCGGACCGCACGTCTGAAATCGGATTTCGTCAGCTTCATCAGCCACGAGCTGAAAACGCCCCTGGCTGCGATCAAGATGTTTACCGAGACTCTCCGGCAGGGGCGTGTGAGTGGGGAAGAAGAACAGCGCGAATGCCTTGAATTGATCGAGAGGGAAAGCGACCGGCTCTCAAGCCTGATCGACAAGGTGCTGGCCTATTCCAGGGTTGAGCGGGAGCAGAAGGTCTTTCAGTTCTCCAGCTGCAATATGGCAGATGTGGTCGATGAGGCGATCGCTCTTTTCCATGTGCACACCTCCGACCGTCCCAGGGAGATCAAGCTGCACAGTGTGCAGGCCATATCCAATATCCAGATGGATCGCGCATCGATGGTGGAGGTGGTGCTGAACCTGCTTTCGAATGCTGAAAAATATTCTCCGCGGGATACCGTGATCGAGGTCAACCTTCGCGAGACGGTGCGGGATATCACGGTTGAGGTTGTCGATAAGGGGGTTGGAATTCCCAAGCGTGACCAGCGGCGGATCTTCGAGAAGTTTTTCCGTGCCGACGACCTTCTCACCAGGGAGGTTGAGGGGACGGGGCTGGGCCTGGCTTTTTCACGTTACATTGCCAATGCTCATAACGGTGATATAAAGGTCTCCAGTCAAAAGGATGCAGGCAGCGTCTTCACGCTGCAGCTGAAGAAAACCCATGTTCTTGCCGAGTGACAGCTAGCGTGGCAGAGAAAAAACAAGGCGGCAAAAAACGGAAAGCGCGGGTGCTCATCGTAGAGGATGACACCTCCCTGCTTTTCGGGCTGAAGAAGAACCTCCAGTTTGAAGGCTACGAGGTTTTTACCGCATCCGATGGGGAGGCCGGGCTGGGGATGGCTGTTGATGAACGGCCTGACCTTATCGTCCTGGATGTGATGCTTCCGCGCATGAACGGTTTCGAGGTCTGCGAGGTTCTGCGCAGCCACGAGATTGAAACCCCGGTAATCTTCCTCACGGCAAAATCTCTTCCGGCTGACAAGATCACCGGGCTCAATATCGGCGGTGATGATTACATGACGAAGCCCTTCAGCGTCGAGGAGCTGCTGGCGCGCATCAAGACCGTGCTGCGCAGGGTCTATTCGGCCTCAGGAAAGAAGCTGACCATGGGCCCCCTTGAGATTGACCTCTCGGGCCGTGCGGTCAAGCTTCATGGCAAGGAGGTGGGGCTGACCTCGAAGGAGTTCGAGCTGCTCTGCTTCATGGCTCGTAATTCCGGCAAGGTGATGCCGCGTGAAAATATTCTGCAGAAAGTCTGGGGCTTCAATTACTACGGAACGGCCCGCACGATCGATAATTTCATCAACCGGCTGCGGCAAAAGATCGAAGAAGATCCCCTCAAGCCCCGTTTCCTCCTTACAGTGAGGGGGGTTGGGTACAAGTTCGCCCCTCCCAGCAGCTGAACTGAGATCGCAAGCTCTTTGCTGAACTCCAGTTGCAGCCTTCTCCGGGGATCCCGTTTTTCTCTGTCTGCGGTGACAGTTCGGTGACACGGGGTCCGCTAAGATAATCCTATAGCGGCCCAGGTCATGAATGCCGTTTCGATGGAATTCAGGGTAAATCCTCTCTTCTTTTCTCTCTTTTTGTTTCCGGGATTGTACTGGGCCGCTGATTTTTCTCCTCACCTGTTGGTTAGTTATGGACTCCTCTCCAGTTTTGAAAGCCGGATTTTTCAGCCTGGCTGTCGCATTGGCAGGCCTTTTCGCCATCGATGCTGTTGCGATCGCTGCCGGAGGATTTTCTGTGCCCGGGCCGGGTGTTGCCTTTACCCGCGCATGGCGAACAGAAAACCTTGACGGTGATTTTTCTCAGGCTGCGGAGGCCTATGAGAGGCTCTACAAGGTCCCTGCAAAAGCAGCTCAGGAAAAGGTGGGTTCCCGGGTTTCTTCCCCGCAGCTGGACCGCCTTCGGGCAGCCTACCGGGCGGGACTCTGTTTTGAGGCGATCGGCAATGTCAGGCGGGCGGGTTTTGCCTACCAGTGGATCGAGCGCAGCTATTTGCAGATCAGCAACGAACTCCAATCGAAATATTCTGAAGACAGGGGTCTGCAGGATTACCTGGGCATGCTCAGCCAGCGCTGTTCGCTTCGAGCCCGGCGCCTTAAAGAGGTTCAGCTGGAAACCGAGGTTGAGAAGTCTGCCTTGAACGAGGTCGTCCGGGAGTTCGAGGAGTACAACCGTAAGGATAAAAAGATTCTTGAGATCTTTCGCCAGCAGGTTCACGAGGCTCGCTGGCGCGTGGCGGCTGCCGACGAGCTGGCTGCCCAGCTGCGTCGTGCAGGTGTTGATGTAACCTTCCCGGATCGCCTGTCCCCATCAGGTTCAGAGGCAGAAGAGCTGCGGTCCCTGGTGATGACCCTGCAGCAAAGCGAGGTCATCCAGGGAGGCGACAGCCCGCTCGACTTTTCCGCTTATCTCAAGAGGCGTTTTCTCCAGCGTGGGCTCGAGGCCCTCGCCAGGGAGGAAACCGACCGGGCCGGCAGGGAGGTGTCGATCTCACTGGCCCTTGATAAAGAGTATGTTTCTGCCTTGAGGTTGCGGGATGCTCTTGGGCGGGGCGGCTCCATTTCTTTCCTTTCCCAGGATGCGCGGAGCTCCAGTTTACGCCAGCAGAGGCTCCATGCCGGAAAGGTCCGGGTTCGCGCCCGGGGCTACCTGGTTTCAGAGGCGGGAGCTCCGGATCGCAGGGCCCCTGCCCTTCGCAAGCTCATGAGCGCCAGCCGGGTTTTCAGCTGTGAGCCTGAAGCGGTGATCGAAGATGCGGAGCTGTCGCAGCTTCTCAAGCGGATTCACCTTGGCTGTCTCCGCAACGGGGGGCTGAGCAGGGAGGAGCCGATCGAGAATTTACTGGGAACGGCGCGTGAACAGCTGGGAACGATCCTGGTGCAGGCTGAAGAACTTACAGCTCTCTTCAGTCGCAGCCTCTTTCAGAAGGTCTCTCTTTCAGAGCAGGCTGAGCTCCGGCAGGAGTCGGTGACAGCGGTTCTTGACCTGGCCGGGGCCCTGAAAAATGAAATAGCTGCTGCCGGAGAACTGGGGAACCAGTCCCGGCAGGAAAGACTCTCGTTCAAGCTCGACCGTCTTGAGGGATGGTTTCCGCACTGGAAGGAGTTTATCAGGGGGCCCTGAGGCCCTCTTTGAGCAGAAAAATATATTGTCCCGCTGAGCCAATGCCACCCCGGCAAGGCGGGTAACCTATGAGGGTAAGAGTGCCACCGGCAGAACGGCCGAGAGCTTTTACCCTCTTTTTTTTTCTTCCACCCACTCAGGCAGCCATTACTTGAAAGCGGACAAAGTCTGCAGGTATGATGGGCGCTGTTGCAACTGCCAGTTGCAGAGGCCGTCAAAAACAGCTTTGGTAACCTGCTTCATGCGTTTATTGCCTGTATTGGTCCTGGCCCTGCTTATCTCTCCTTCAGTCGGAGCTGGTGAAGAGAAGAAGATGGAGTGGCCCTTCAGTCCTGTTGTGGCTGTCAAGCCGCCGGAGGTTAAGAAGCCCGGCTGGGTGAGCAACGAGATCGATCGCTTTATTCTTTCAAAGTTGGAGGAGAAGGGATTGTCTCCTGCTGAGGAGGCCTCCTCCCGCACCCTCGTACGCCGTCTCTACTTCGACCTGCTCGGCCTGCCCCCGGAGCCGGGGGCTGTTGAGGCTTTTCTTGCTGACCAGGATCCGAAAGCCTACAGCAAGCTGGTGGACCGTCTTCTTGCCGACAAACGCTACGGTGAGCGCTGGGGTAGATTCTGGCTCGACCTGGCGCGCTATGCCGACACAGCCGGCTATGAGGGTGATCCGGATCTCCCTCATGCCTGGCGCTACCGGGATTACGTGATCGATGCCTTCAACTCCGACAAGCCCTACAATCTCTTCATCCGGGAGCAGATCGCGGGAGACGAGTTTTCAAACATCATGGGTGCCGGTGATCTGCCAGGGGTTAAACCTGAGCATGTCGTTGCCCTGACCTTTCTGAGACTGGCTCCCTTTACCGAGCCGCGCGGCGATGAAACCCGCCATGAGCTGCTGAGCGAGATGACCTCTACGGTCTCCTCGGTATTTCTCGGCCTCACGGTTGGCTGCGCCAAGTGCCACGATCACAAGTACGATGGAATTCCGACCAGGGATTTTTACAGGATGAAGGCCTTCTTCTCGACGGTCCAGATTCCGCGGCCTGAGCCTGGTGATGGCTTCCAGATTGGCGGCCCTTTGCCTGCGGGCTTCTATCGTCCCGGCGAGAAGAAGTGGGCAGAGAGTCTTCGTGGAAAGCTCGACAGTGACCTGAAGAACTCCAAGAAGCTGCTGGGTGAATTTCTTGAGTCGCTGAAGCCCCGGCTTGGCGATACGGGTTCCGGGGCGGCGGTCCAGGCCGGGGGAGGCCCGCTCGGGAACAATTACACCTTTGAAAACCGGGGAGTGAGCGATGGCAAGCCGCACATCACCGTGCTCAACAGCGATGGCCGGCGCTGGTCTTTCTTCAGTGATGGAAAAGAGGCCGGGGTAACGGGAACCCTGGCTGGTTCCAACAGCGGGAACTGGTTTGGTGATATTCCCAGCCCTGGTTTTATCAGCATCGGAAAACACACCGAGGGGTCCGGGAAGCCCGGGGGAAATCCTTACAAGGGATCCTTCGGGGAGATCCTGGTCTACGACCATCCTCTCGCAGCAGGTGAGCGTGCCGCCCTGCAGGAATACTTCGGACGCAAATACGCGGGCAAGCCTGCCGGCCCGGCCGGGCCTCCACTTGAGGGCCTGCGCTACTGGCTGGACGCCTCAGATATAGATGGGGACCCGGCCTCAGCCAATCCTGCCTCCGGGACCCCGGTATCGAGCTGGAAAGACAGGATCACGGGTCTTGAGCTTGTCCAGGCCGATGGCAAGCTGCAGCCCAGGCTGGCAATGATCGGAGCGGGGGCTCCGGGCGTGGATTTTGATGATGATTTCATGGTTGGTGAGTCCAAGGGAGCGTCCTTCCTGAAGGACCAGGCAGGCTCGATCGTTTCCATCTTCAGCTCGCGGCTTTCAGCAGAAGGCTACGGCTTCGAGGTGGGCGGCGGCGGGTGCTATATCGCCACCGCGATCAATCCGGCCGCCTCCCGTGGCCGCTCCATCGATCATCTCATCGGGGATTTCTCAAACGGTTTGTTTACCCCTGAGGAGCGCTACCGCTACCGCTACCTGCG
>CAZTRG010000154.1:0-13024 GCA_964615885.1 uncultured Planctomycetia bacterium
GCTCCTGCCCCTGGCTGCTGCTTTCGGAAAGCCACGGGCGCTGGCGAGGGTCCTTGAAGAGATCACCCGGCGGCCTGCTGATGCGAAAAGTTTCGAGGCCTGGCAATTCAACGCGCTGGCCGGGCTGGCCGAGGGAGGCACAAAGGAGGGCAGTCCCTTCAGCAAGGCCCTGCAAAAAGAAGGCAAGCCCATCAGGGAGATGCTTGGGGAGGCCTCGGCACTCATCAGGAAAACCGGAGCGCCGGAAGAGCTTCGTAATGCGGCCATCCGCCTGGTCGGGATGAGCCCGGCCCTTGGCAGCATTCCGCCCGGAGCGCTCAAGGAGCTGGCGAAGCTGCTGAATATCAGGAACAGCCTGCAGCTGCAGGAGCTCGTCATCGACAGCATCACCCGTTTTCCGAGTCCGGAGGTTCCGGCTCTCCTGCTTGGAAACTGGAAAGGGCAGGCCCCCTCGATCCGTTCACGAATCCTGGCGCTCATACTCAGAAGGGAAGAATGGCTGGGCGCACTCCTCGATGCCATCGAGTCAGGCCTGATTGCCACCGGCGAGATCGGCGCCCTTGAGCGTGCAGGACTTACCGGCCACCCCAACCCGGGCCTGCAAAAAAGAGCCAGGGCTCTGCTGGGAGCCACGAACACCGACCGCGCCGCGGTCATCAAAAAATACCAGGCCGTCAAGACCCTGGCTCCCGACCCGGCCAGGGGCTTTGCCGTCTTTGAAAAATACTGCACTCCCTGCCACCACCTGGCTGACACCGGGCACGCGCTGGGGCCGGACCTGGCGGCCCTGGTCGACAAGTCGACCGATGCACTGCTGGCAGCCCTGCTCAATCCCAATGCCAGCGTCGAAAGAAAATATTCCCAGTACACCGCCGTAACCGAAGATGGGCGGATTACCACCGGGATCATCAGCGAGGAGACCGGCACCAGCGTTACCATCCTCGCCAAGGAGGGCAAGAGAGCTGTCTTCCTGCGTAACCGTCTTGCCCGGCTCGAATCCAGCGGTAAATCGATGATGCCGGAGGGGCTTGAAAAAGACCTCAACCCGCAGGCGGTCGCAGACCTCATCTCCGCCCTGCAGGAACAGTACCCGGCACCGAAGAAATTCCCCGGCAACAAGCCGCGCAGGATCAAGCCGGATGGCTCCGGAAAGCTGGTGCTCTCTACCGCCGACTGTTCCATCTACGGAAGATCCCTCGTCCTGGAGAAGCGCTACGGCAACCTCGGGATGTGGCGGGCAGAAGATGACCTTGCCATCTGGCAGGTGGAAATTCCCTCCGGCGGTGAATACCAGGTAGCTATTGAGTGGGCCTGCGACCGGGGAACAGCAGGAAACCTTGCCCAGGTCTCAACCCGGGATGAGAAGCTCCGTTTCAAGGTCGAAAGCACCGGCACCTGGGATGTATACAAAACTGCCACCATCGGGAAAATCCGTCTGCAGGCCGGAATCCAGCGAATCAAGCTGCACCCTGCCGGCCCTGTCTCCCAGTTCCTCATTGATCTCAGAAAAATAACCCTGAGTCCTCTTCCCCGCTAAGGACTCCTGCCGCAGGCATTCCTTATTTCACCCATTCAAATGGAAAACTAGGGGCATTCTGCGGCTTACAGGGTTTAACATAGACTTAGCGATAGCATTCACCCGGCGGTCCTCTTTGAGAGCCCGCATGAGTGCTTTCATCGTCGGCTTGATCGCTGTCTTTTTGCTCCCGGAAGATCCCGTGGGGCCTGGGCAGCGGATAACTGGGGACAGGTCGTCCATTGCAGCGGCGGTTCTGCCCGGAAACCTGGATTGAATAGTAATAAGGTGATCTCCTCATGAAGCTTCTCCGTCTGCTGCCTGGCGTCCTCCTCCTTGTTGGCCTTACACAGGTTCTGCCGGCCTTTGAGTGCGACGGAATCCCCACGGCGCGAGGCGAAGAAATTACAGCAGAGCTGGTCACCTCCGGTCTTTCCTCACCCGTTGATATCCAGGCCGCCCCGGGGGATCCCTCCCGCCTCTACGTGGTCGAGCAGCGCGGCAGGATCCGAATTATCAACCTCGCAAGTGGCTCGCTGGCCTCTACTCCTTTCCTCGACATCACCTCACGGGTGCGCTCAGGCGGCGAGCGCGGGCTCCTTGGACTCGCCTTCCACCCCGACTTCCAGCAGAACAGGTATTTCTTCGTCAACTACACCAACTCCAGCGGCACCTCGGTGATCGCCCGCTACCGGGCGAGCTCCCCCACCTCGACGAACATGAACACCCAGGCGATCCTGATGAACGTCAGCCAGCCCTACTCCAATCACAACGCAGGGCAGATCGCCTTCTCCCCGCGGGACAACTACCTCTATATCGGCTTCGGCGATGGGGGAAGCGGCGGCGACCCGGGCAACCGGTCTCAGAACGGCCGCCAGCTCCTTGGCAAGATGCTCAGAATCGATGTCGACTCAGGGGACCCTTACGCGATTCCCGCCGACAACCCCTTCACCAACAACGGCTCCGTGCGCGACGAGATCTGGGCCATCGGCCTGCGCAATCCCTGGCGCTTCTCCTTCGACCCTGAAACCCATGACCTCTACATCGCCGACGTGGGGCAGAACGCCTGGGAAGAGATCGATTTCCAGCCGGCCAGCTCCAGGGGCGGAGAAAACTACGAATGGAAGGTCCGGGAGGGTAACCACAGCTACTCCAACACCGCCTATGGATTCGGTGACCGAACCGGGGCGATCTACGAATACCGCCACAATGGAGCCGGGTCAGGTTGCTCGGTTACAGGTGGAGTCGTCTACCGCGGCTGCAGCATGCCGGACCTGCGGGGCGTATACTTCTTCGCCGATTACTGCACCAACTGGATCAGGACCCTGCGCTATGAGAACGGTGCAGCACGCGATGTCGTTGACCGCACCGCCGATATCAACAGGGGAATCGCCGGCAGCCTCCGCCAGATCTCCACCTTCGGGCTCGATGATTATGGAGAGGTCTACATTGCCGACTCCTCCTCCGGCAGGATCTACAAGATCATCCCCGTCAATCCTCCTGACAACCCGCCCAATGCACGGATCGTAACAACGCCGGACCCGGCAATCGTCGAGCTGGCGGATGGTTTTGCCCTGGTCATCCTGGATGCCTCCAGCTCCGATGACGGAGAGGGAGGAACCGAGGACCTCGACTTCCGGTGGGAAAAAATTTCCGGACCGGCGGGCGATAACATCGGGCGGCCGAACAAGGAGTCCACCGCCATCAACTTTACCCAGCCCGGCGAATACATCTACGAGGTCAGGGTTAGCGATGACAGCGGCGAGGACACCGCCAGGGCAGAGGTCCGGGTCGAAGGACCGCCGGAAGCTGCCTTTCGCCGCGGCGACAGCAACGGCGACTCAAAGGTGGATCTCAGCGATGGAATTCACATCCTGAGCATTCTCTTTATCGGCTTCGCCGCCCCTGAATGTATCGATGCCAGCGACAGCAACAACGATGGGACCCTTGACCTGACAGACGGAATCGTCGTCTTCAACTATCTCTTCCTGGGCGGGAATCCTCCCGCCTCCCCAGGGCCGACCAGCTGCGGACTCGATAGCGGAGCTGACGACCTGGACTGCGGAAGCTACACTGCCTGCAACTGACCCCTGCAGCGGCCGGCCGCAGGGAGCAGGCAAAGCCCCTCACTCACAGGTCGGCGAAGGCCGTTCGCAGCCAAGCCCATCAGCGGAAGCATCCGGCCCGCAATCGGTGCTGGCATAGCCCGGGCTCCGCGGAGATGGTGCCTGCGGTGGAACTCCACCGGTAAAGAGCCAGCTGAAGATGATGATGGCATCGGTGATCTCTATATTCCCTGTATCGTTGGTATCGGTGGCATCCGCACAGGCCGGTGGCGCACCGCCGGAGAACAGGAAGAGCAGCGGAACGACTCCATCGGTCAGGTTGATGCTGCCGTCAGAATTCGCATCTCCACGAACAAATCTCTCACCCCCTGCGGCCTGGCAATTCACCGCATCGGCACAGAAAGCATCCTGGCAGTCAATATCCCCATTCCCATCATCATCGACGCCATTATCGCAGATCTCCAGCGGCGGCAGCGGAGGTCCATCTCCTGCCTGGCGAATGGCAATCCCGTTGATCGCAGCCTTGTTCGGCCTGAAAATCGACCCACCCGGAAGGTCTCCGACCCGGACCGTCACCTGGCTGACTCCCTCCAGGACATAGGGCCCCTTGGCCAGGGCCACACCGTAATCCGAGTTGGGCAGCTCGTTGCCAAGCGCCCTCTGCGCCTCAACATGGCGTGAGAACTGGTCAGCCACCAGCTCACCGTTGAGATAAAGATCTGAAACCCGGCAATACCTGCCGGATTCGATCGGATCTTCAATATCCAGGCACTGCTGGCTGTTGGCGCCTTCTGCAAAAAGCAGGGTGACCTCGTAGTTGCCGCGCGGCATCGCGATGTTGTAGACGATATCACCATCGAGCTCCCGCTCGGTCGCGAAGAGAACACTCCCCTGCGGGTTGTCGAAAAATTCGGGCTCAACCAGCTGCGTATCGACCACCTCGAAGGGAGGCCTGCGGATGGTCCTGTAGTTCTGCGCCACCGCCTCAGGGGTCGCCAGGAAGGGGCTCGGGTTCAGGGTGCTGTCCTCCAGCCAGCTCCTGCCATCGCCCAGGGCGTTGCCCGCGGCTTCGGAAAGAGCCTCGCCACCACAATTGATATAGAGCTCTGTGCCGGGATAGGCTCCGCAACAGGCCGACAGCCCACTGGGATTGGTCACGCAGATCCGGCTGCCGAGAGGCGAGAACCCCTCGGCCGGCACCAGCGCGCTGGTCGAATCCCCCGGAACTACAGCCACCTCCACTCCATCGACAGAGATGCTGATGGTGCCCTCCAGGTCAGCCTGGTCAGGGTTGATCCAGCTGAGGGAAAGACCCGCTGCTTCAAGATTGCAGCCCAGCTGCGCAACAGGACCCTCACAGGGCTCTACCTGGGCAGAGGTCTCTCCACCGGTGGTCCGCTGTCCGATCCAGCCGCCCATCTGAACAGCTCCATCATCGAGATCTATTTCATAGCTGACTCCTTCATCAAGAGCGCCCCTGGTCGCCTCCCAGGTGACATCAACTCCAGCAGGATCCCACTCACAGGGAACCTGGTCGGGAGCCAGGCAGACCTCGATGCCCTCGGTGACCGGCAAACCGGTGAAGGCATCCTGGAAACGAAGCCGGAAGCAGTTGCCGCCGCCTCCTTCGAAGACCTTGACCATGACGGTATGCACCCCTGCCTCAACAGTTCCAATATCGGCATTCAACATCACGAGATCCTGGACCTGGTTGCCCCCCCCACAGCCACGGCCGATGCTGTTGACCCAGACCTCCTGGGAATCAAACAGGACCTGGACCGAATCATCGCTGCCGAGCGCGATGTCGACATCCATATCGTCCTCGAAGATGACGTAGGCAAAGGCGTACATCATGAGGTTGTTGAGATCGCCCCCGTAGAAATCATTGAAGTTGATCGTGTCATCGTCATCTGCCCATAAATTCCAGGTCGGTATGCCGCCGGGATTGATGGAGGGGGCATTCGGGGTGGCCATTAAGGCTGTGCTGGCGGCGAGGGCAAAATCCGTTCGAATCTGTTCGCCGGCAAAGGGCTCAACAACAAGCTCGGTCACATCCCCATCGGTCAGGTAATCCAGCTGGATCGTCTCTATCAGCGGCACGGCGCCGAAATTCTGCTGGAAGGGCCCCATCATCAGCCAGGTCTGGATAAACCCCTGGTCATTGATGCCGGTGAGGGTGCGCTCCTCGACGACCGCGCCCTCTGCCCTGATCTGGTCGCCGGATACCGGGCCGGAAATGAACTCGTTGATGGTCACCACCTCATCGGGATCACCATCGCCCAGGGGGCTGGTGATCGTCACCTCGATGGGACCTCCACCGAAGGGCGGACAGGAGACACCCTCTCCCGGGGTGGAGACACTTCGCTCGGCGGGAAAGGTGTCGGTGATGACAGCCTCTGCGAATACCCCGTGTGCGCAGCCGATTCCGCCATCGGCAGCGCCCACTGCCAGGGTCAGGTAGTAGGCCTCATCGGGGATCTCAAGGCTGACAAATTCACCCTGGTTCCCCCCGTAGGGACCGAGAACGACAACATCGATCGGCTCAAGATCATCGCTGAGGATTGCATGGAGAGTAACCTGCCCCCCGCACTGATCTGTACCCATGAAGCTCTGGAAATACCGGACAACCTCGAATCCATGTTCATTGCGAATCTCCTCGAGATCGATGGTGATCCCCGCCGAAGCGTGGATTCCCACCCCTCCACGCCAGGTGTTGATTCCTCCTGCCCAGATATCAGTGATTCCCTTGTCAATATCGTGGGTGGCATCGGAGATGATGTGGTTCCAGGTATTACCGGAGGCGTCCTGTGGTCCGAACTGGTAGGCAGCCCCTTCAAGATTGACCACCTGCAGGGGCGTCTCGATGATGAAGACACTGTCGATAAAGGTCGATTCTTCAACAAGCTCGGGATTGGCTCCGGAGTTGAGGATGCTGGCGTTGTTGTGGCCGAACTCGAAAAAACCCGTGTCAGCGTTAATCCCGACATAATCCTCGGGGGCATTGCCGGTCCCATCACCGCCGGCGACGATATCGCCAATATAGATCTCTCCTGCCAGGGCAGGATTTCCAAACATTGCTCCGCCTGAAAACACCGCCAAGGCCAGTACCAGCGCCATCATGAGCCTGGGAAACCCCATGACAATACCTCTGCTCGATTTTGTTCAATGAAAAGAGCCCTTCGGCCCTATCGACTGCGCGCAGGACCCGGAAAATGCGCATCTCCATTCCAGCACTCGAAAACGCCTTCTTCAAGCTTCAAGGTTGAAGAAACGCTTCAGCAGGACCGGCAGCCGGCAGCTTCTCAGAGCTTCCAGGGCTTCCGGTAGGTGCGGCTGAGCATCTCGCTGGCGCTCTTGTCGCCGGCGATCTTCTCGGTGGCCGGATCCCACTTCAGGTCCCTGCCAAGACGCATGGAGATATTGCCGAGATGGGCAAGCGATATCGACCTGTGCGCAATCTCGACAGGAGCAACGGTCTCCTTGCGGGAGAACATGCAGTCGATGAAGTTCCTGACGTGGTTGTCACTCTGGTAGAGATGAGTCTCCTCCGGGCCGATCTTCTCCTTGAGGAGCTCCTTGGAGCTCGCATCGTGGCGGCCCCGGTCAGCCCAGACCCAGCCATCTTCACCGATAAAGGTCACTCCGCCGCGCCAGCGAACCTCGCGCTCGTCCTTCGGGCGGTAATCGCGGTTGGCAATGATCATCCTGGTCCCACTGGCATAGTGGCACTCAAAGTAGTAATCGGTTGCGGTGTTGTAGACCGGGTGCCTGGCCCAGGTAGCCTTCTGGTTCTTGATCGCCACAGGCCCGGACCTCTCGGTACCGAGGCCCCATTGGGCGCAGTCAGGATGGTGGCCTCCCCAGTCGGTCAGCTGTCCGCCTGAGTAGTCAAGATTCCAGCGGAAGTTGACTCCCACCCTCGCCGGGCAGAACTCAGCCTCGGGGGCAGGCCCCAACCACATATCAAAATTGAAGCCGTCGGGAACCGGGACGGTCTTGGTCTGGTTCGCTGTCCTGCCATAATCGGGTATCCCGCCCGGCAGGCCGCAAAGCACTGTGTGAATCTTGCCGATCCTGCCGTTTCGAACCAGCTCGCAGGCCCTGCGGAAATTCCTGTCGGAGCGCTGCTGGCTGCCGGTCTGCCAGACAATCTTGTTTTCCTCTACAGCCTTTGCCATGGCGCGCCCCTCGGCGACCGTCAGGGACAGCGGCTTCTGGCCATAGACATCTTTTTTCGCCCTGGCCGCGTAGACGGCGATCAAGGCATGCCAGTGATCGGGGGTGCCGATATAGATCGAGTCGATATCCTTGCGCCCGATCACCTCGCGGAAATCTTCATAGCCGGCGCAGCCCTTATCCTTGTAGTGCCCGTTGACCCTTCGGATGGCAGGTTCGCGCCCGCGCACCGAGCCGGCCCAGTAGCCGGGCCCTTCCTTGTTCACATCACAGACGGCCACGACACGCATCCTCTTGTCGCCGAGGAACCGCCCTATCCAGTTGGTGCCGTTGTTTCCCGTCCCAATAAAACCAATCGTGGCCTTGTTGCTTGGCGCATCCTTGCCCAGGAGAGGAACGGTTGCGATCGTTGGTACTGCGATGGCAGCGCCGGCGGCCTGTTTAAGAAAAGAGCGGCGGCTGTTTTTTCGGGGCGTCATTCATACTCTCCTGTCGTTCTGATTAGCGGGCCAAACACCCTGATATCCTAATTCGTCCGACCTGCGCTGGAAAGCGTGCTGTTTCTCTTTTACAGATAGCCATTCACACCACTTGAGAACCGGAACCTGAGTGAATATCCTCATAAAGATAATTGGTCCTGAAACACCTCGGAGAAAAACAAACATGCTGAACAAAAACTCTTCGCGACTTGCCCTTGCCTGTCTCCTGGCGCTGTACTTATTGCCCGCCGCAGCGGTTCATGCGGCTGACAAGAAAACCAGGGTTCTCGTCTGGGATTCGCGGCAGCCGGCCCAGAAATCATCCTACAAGAACTTCCTGGGCAACCACATCGCTGAGCACCTCAAAGGCTTCAAGGAATTCGAGGTCAAATCGGTTGCCCTCGACGATCCAGGACAGGGATTGTCCGCTGAGCTGCTCGAACAGACCGACGTGATGGTCATGTGGGTACACGGACGAAAGGGCGAGGTCTCCGCCGCCAAGGGGAAAGAGGTCCTCGAAAGAATCAAGGCAGGAAAGCTCCAGTTCATTGCCCTGCACTCAGCCCACTGGGCCACCCCCTTCGTCGAGGCGATGAACTACCGGACCATGCAGGATGCGAAAAAAGCCTTCCCGGCACCCGAGGGAGAGACAGTTGAGTTCAAGATCGTCCCACCGCCGCGCCGCTATACCACTCCGAGAAAAAACTCCCTGCAGACCCCGAGATTTTACCCGCGCAAATATCCCGGCGGAAAAACCGTGGTAACGGTTCACCTGCCTAACTGCTGCTTCCCGGGCTACCGTCCGGACGGAAAGCCGAGCCACTTTAACGTAGTCAAACCGGACCATCCGGTTGCAAAGGACCTGCCGCGAAATTTCACCATCCCCAAAACCGAGATGTACAACGAGCCCTTCAATGTTCCCGACCCCGACGAGGTGATTATCGAGGAGCGCTGGCCGACCGGGGAATGGTTTCGTACCGCTGCGGTCTGGAATATCGACAAGGGCAAGGTCTTCTATTTCAGGCCGGGCCACGAAACCTACAGGGTCTTTCACGAAAAGCCCATGCTGAAGGTCATCGAGAACACCGTGCGCTGGCTGGGAAGCTTCAAACAATAGAACCACTCCGGCACCGGGGACGAGACCGATGAACCAGGCGGCTGATATCATCATCATCGGGGGAGGGGCTGCCGGCTGCAGCACGGCCATGCAGCTCTCTGGCCGTGGAAAAAAGGTCCTCGTACTGGAGCAGGCCCTGCTGGGATCCGGGTCAACCGGCCGGGCAGCCGGGCTCGGAGCCCAGCTGCGTGAGAGCCCCGATGAAACCCGGCTGCTGATGCAGGGCATCGAGGTGGTCAAGGATATCGAGAGGCGTCTCGACAAGGTGATCTTCACCAGGACAGGCTCACTCCATGTGGCAGCCGATCCCGGCCGTGCTGCAGAGCTCCAGAATTTCACCAGGATGGGGCAGGAAATCGGCTTTGAGATTGACCTCGTGGATGAGGAGTTTTCCAGGCGGGTTCTTCCCTGCATGAAAACAGAAGACCTCATCGAGTACTGCTACTGCCCCAGCGATGGCCATTTCGACCCTGCTGAGCTGCTCAGCTCCTATATCGAGCTGGCCCGTGCGCAGGGAGCCACCTTTCTGACCGGCACCCCGGTCAGGAAGCTGCTCATCGAAGGCGGCAGAGTGAAGGGAGTCAGCACCCCGGCAGGCGAATATCATGCGCCCCTTGTGATCAATGCCGCAGGCCCATGGTCCTACCTCCTGGCCGGGCTTACGGACACCCCCATGGCTACAGCAGCTCTCGGCCACACCTACCTGGTCACCAGGCCCCTGCCCGGCATCCCCATCGGCCCCAGCGATGCTGCCCTTCGCGACCGGAAAAACCGGATCTACTCACGCCCTGAAGCAGGCGGCCTGCTGGTTGGCACCTACGAGGAGGACCCGGTCGACTACGACATGGGCTCCCTGCCGCAGGACTTCCAGATGGCAGAGCTGGTCCAGCCCCGCGACAGCCTCACCGTAGCGACCCTGATCGATTCAGCCTCGAGGCGCTTCCCCTTTATCGATGAACGCACCCCGATGACCGTCACCTCGGGAATCATGACCTTCACCCCGGACGGCCATGCTCTCTGTGGACCCGTTCGCGAGATCCAGGGCCTCTACCATTGCACCGGCTTCAACGGCAGGGGCGTATTCCAGAGCACCTCGATCGGGATCCTTCTCGCCGACCTGCTCTGTGATGGCAAATGGGGACCGGGGGTTGGCCACCTCCAGGCTGATCGCTTCGATGACGACCCCGGGCTCATCAGGAGGGAAGACATCAAGGCAAGATGCCGCGAACGCTATTGCGGCCACTACTCACTCTCTGAGGAGAATGGAGAGGCAGGCTGAGACAGGGGCCAGGAACCAGGGGGACCGTCGAGGCCGCCTCTGTTCAGACCAACTCGCGGATCGGCTCGACCCCGGAATCAACAAGGTAGTGCGGACGACCGCTGTTGTCGGTAACCGTTGCGGTCTGCACGTTGATTCCCAGGTTGTGGTAGAGAGTTGCGAACACTTCCTGGAAGGTCACCGGCCGGTCCTTGGCATATTCACCCCGGCTGTTGGTAGCTCCGATGATCTGTCCGTTGCGCATACCGCCACCGGCCAGGAAGGCAAAGGAGACCTGCGGCCAGTGATCACGGCTGTTGTTCTTGTTGATCTTCGGAGTCCTTCCGAACTCTCCCCAGACAACGACGGAGACGTCCTTGTCGAGACCACGGTCATGCAGGTCGGTGATCAGGGCGGAGAGCCCCTTGTCCAGCAGCGGGAACTCCTCGCGGGAGCGGGGAAAATTCAACCCATCGCCACCATGCCAGTCCCAGCGACTGTAGTTGAGGGAGACCACCCTCGCCCCCGCCTCCACCAGGCGGCGGGCAACGAGAAAGTTGCGGATCATTTTTGGAGCGCCATCGCGCTGGTACTTTGTATCGTTTTCACCGTAGCGCTCCAGGGTCGCAGGATCTTCATCTGAAAGATCAAGAGCGCTGGCAAGGCCCGATGAGGTGAGAATGTTGAAGGCCTGGTGGTTGTAGTGATCCATGCCCTCCATGGTCCCCTTCTGGTCGGCTGAGCGCCTGAATCCATCGAGGCTGCTCAGGAGCATCTTCCGGTTGCGCAAACGCTCCAGCGGCAGGTCCTTGAGAACCATGTCCACGGCCGGGCCTGAACTCTGGCCCTTGCGTGCTACCAGGCCGATGGGAGCATGCGCGGAACCGATAAACCCACCTGTTCCGGGTTCACCCCAGGTCCTGTTGCCGGTTGAGTACATCAGGGAAAGATGCGGAGGCACTCCGGATACCGCCGGTCCCTGCACCTTGGATACCCAGGCTCCCAGGGCGGGCCAGCCCCCCAGTGGCGGCTGGTCCTGCTTGGTCCTGCCGGTCATGCACTGGTAGCCATCGTGAGCGCCATGCGCGCCGACAATGGAGCGGATGATGGAAAACTTGTCGGCAATCTTCGCAAGCTGCGGAAAGAGCTCACAGATTTCCATGCCGGGAACATTCGTCTTGATCGGGTTGAATTCACCGCGGATCTCACGCGGCGCATCTGGCTTGAGATCCCAGAAATCGATATGCGAGGGACCGCCGGGCAGATAAATGTTGATCACTGCCTTGTGCGAGCTGCCGGTACCGGCCTCTGACTCGGCCTGGAGAAGCTGGGGCAGGGAGAGCCCGCCGAGAGCCATCCCACCGACCTTGAGGAATCCACGCCGGGAAATCCCATCACAGTGGAGGTCTCTTCCTGAATCTGCACCGCCAAGGATTGTTAACATATTTCACGCTCCCCTGTTTCTCAGTTCCATCTTCGAGGCTGTAAATATCTATCAACTAAGAACAAGTCTTCTCTTCAGGATTTCTAATATAACCCAATGAGCCGCCGAATTCAAAGTTCCACATAGGCACACTCCCCCGGGAGAATTCAGGTTTTCTGCGTGATTCCGGGCAAGAGACCCTGTAAACCTGAAAAAAACCTGCTTGAGTAATTCATAAACCACCTTCAACATGCAGCTATAGCCATGAAAATATTAACCTCTAAATTCTTAATGATTTGCCCGGCTGTTCTCATTTTCGCGCTGTGCGGGTGTACAGACCGGATGAATTCAAGCCGGAGCGAAAGGCCCGTGACCGAAAACCAATCCCAGGAATTACCCGGAGAACCAACCAGCTCTGAAAAAGAGGCGCCTGGTACGGAAATCGCGACCCTTGGAGCCGGCTGTTTCTGGTGCATCGAGGCTGTCCTCGAACAGATCGAGGGAATCAGCGATGTGACCTCCGGATACATGGGCGGAGCCATCAAGAATCCGACCTACGAGCAGATCTGTACCGGTCTCACAGGGCATGCGGAGGTCGTCGAGGTAACCTTTGACCCCAGTGTCATCAGCTTCGCGGGAGTCCTCGAACACTTCTGGAAATTACACGACCCGACCACCCTGAACCGGCAGGGAAATGATGTGGGAACCCAGTACCGCTCGGCCATCTTCTACCATTCGGATAAGCAGCGGCAGGTTGCCGAAAAATCGAAGAAGGACAAAGATGAAAAGGGCGTCTTTCACAGCCCGATCGTCACCGAGATCTCAAAGATCGAGAAATTTTACCCGGCAGAGAAATACCACCAGGACTACTACCGCAACAACAAGGCCGCCCCCTACTGCCGCTTCGTCATCACCCCCAAGCTCGACAAGCTCGGGCTTGAGAAATAACCCGGAACGAAGCCACCGGAAGGAAGCTACCGGAAGGAAGC
>CAZTRG010000155.1:0-29475 GCA_964615885.1 uncultured Planctomycetia bacterium
AGGGCTGCCGGCAAGGTGGTTGGTGAAGGAAAAGTGGCGGGTTCAATGCAGCGGGTTCCCATCGAGGGTCTTCATGTCGGCAACGATGGAGACGCCGCGGTGGGAAAATACAAGGCGCCCGGGAAGTTTTCCGGAAGCATCAAAAAGCTGACCCTGCGCCTGGGGAGCGCCCGCTGCTGCCGCACAGGAATTTCGTAACCCATCTCGAGTGCAGCTACACCGGTGAGAGCTACGAGGCCGGCCGCGTTCACGGCTTGTCGCGTGAAGGCAAGCCGCTGCTGGTTCGCTACGATCTCGAAGCTCTCGGTGAGGCCATTGACAGGGAATCCCTGTCTGCCAGGGAGGGGGGGCTGTGGAAGTACCTTGAGCTCCTCCCGGTTCGCCAAGCTGAGAACATCATCTCCCTGGGGGAAGAATTGACGCCACTGGTGGACCTGCCGGATTTACAGGCCGGCGCGGGCCGCCTGGTGGTCAAGGACGAGGGGCGCCTGCCGACCGGCTCCTTCAAGGCCCGCGGGCTCGCCCTGGCGGTTTCGATGGCGAAGGAGCTCGGCATCGGGAGCGTGGCGATGCCGCCCAACGGCAACGCCGGGGCGGCGCTGGCGGCCTATGCCAGCCGTGCAGGGATCGAGTCGTGGGTCTTCTGCCCGGATGACACTCCCGGGATCAACGTTCGCGAGACTGCCCTGCAGGGCGCGAATGTCTGGCGGGTGAACGGGCTTATCAATGATTGCGGACGACTGGTGGGGGAGGGAAAGGAGTCGATGGGCTGGTTTGACTTCTCAACCCTGAAGGAGCCCTATCGCATCGAAGGCAAGAAGACGATGGGGCTGGAGCTTGCCGAGCAGCTCGGCTGGGAGCTGCCGGATGTGATCCTCTATCCCACCGGTGGCGGCACCGGGCTGATAGGAATGTGGAAGGCCTTCGCTGAGCTGCAGGAGCTGGGCTGGATCGGAGAAAAGCTGCCGCGCATGGTGGCCGTGCAGTCCACCGGCTGTGCTCCGATGGTGAGAGCCTACGAGGCCGGCCTGGAGCACGCTGAGCCCTGGGAGGATGCTGCCACCCTCGCCGCGGGGATCCGGGTGCCGGCCGCGGTAGGTGATTTTCTTATCTTGAGGGCGGTGCGCGAAAGCGGAGGTTTCGCCGTCGCTGTGAGCGACGAGAGCATTATCGAGGCTCGTGACCGGGCGGCCTCAGACTCAGGTTTCCTCATGTGCCCGGAAGGTGCGGCGACCCTTGCCGCCTACCTGCAGGAAATAAAGAGCGGACGGATCGCAAAGGATGAGTCAGCAGTTCTTTTCAATTGCGCTACGGGCCTGAAGTACCCGATGCCGGAGGTTTCCGGGCAAATCGACTGCAGCAAACCCCTGGATGCCGCCCTGCTGCGTTCCGGCGGCCGGCCTTCCTGAGGGGGCGTCGCTTTCCGCTTTTTCTCGTCCCCGGGGAATTAGAAGAAATTCGGGCGGGGCACCCTTAAAATTACCTTCACAGGACTCGAGTACCGGGCATTGAGCGGATTTTTCCCGCCGGTTTTCGCAGTTGTTCGGGGCACATTGTTCAAAAGGGGCATCCCCCAGGGTTCGGCGGGGTTTGAAAAACTCAGGGGCAGAGTTGGAGGGACATTATGTATTCAGTCCATCGTTTGGCATGGTTATTGGTTGGCCTGTTTCTGGCAGTCAATCCCCTGGTGGCAGGGGACTGCCCATCGGATGAACATCCGCTGCAGCTGGTGATCGAGGGGGGAGGCGAGATCAACTCCACGATTCCCGCAGGCTCGCTCGGCGCCGCGGATGTCCACGTCATCATGCGGTCAAATCTTGCCAACGGGGTCCAGGGCTGGTCGCTTTCCCTGGCGCTGGAGGGAGGCCTGCTGCTGACCGGGGCTACCACTGCTGGCACCTCGGCTGCCGATGTGAGCCAGGGCGGCATACGAAACGGCGGCTTCGAAGTAACCGAGCTGGTTGACCCATCGCTGAACGACCAGGGACAGGGTGCCGTCAGCGCGGTCGTTCTTTCCTTCACCATGCCCGTCACTCTCGAGCCGGTGGGCTCGGTCCGTATCCTGACCCTGAATGTCACTGCCAATGCTCTCCAGCCCGCGGGCGAGGATGCCCTCATCGAGGGCAACCTGCTCTGGCGCGACGATATGCAGGGAGCCGGCCAGCCGGTTCAGAACGTGGCGACGGTGAGCGGCGCCACGGAGGATTTCGGTTGCTGCGAAAACGCCCACATCAGCTTCCAGACCCAGGTGGCTCCGGAGGTCAGCGATTTTATCCGGTGCGACCCGAACAACGATGGCCGGAGCAACATTGCCGATGCGATCTGGATCGTCAACGAGCTGGTTCGAAAAGGCCCGGCGACAGCCTGCGTTGCCGCAGCCGATTGCAACAGCGACAACAACAGGGACCTTACCGATGCCGTGTTCGCGATCGCCTACCAGTTCCAGGGTGGCGCGGTCCCGGGGGCACCTTTCCCTGAGTGCGGCGGCTCAGCGGGCCTGGTCGAGTCAGGGCAGACGGATCTTTGTCCACCGGGCTCAGCAGCCTGTGTTGAATAGAAGGCCTGCCGGGACTAAGGGCCGGAGCCTTAGCTGAGAGTTGACCTCGCCGTTGTGCGAAGAGCCGGGGCGAATCGGGGGTGGAGATCCGTCTGTGGGGCGGTTATCGTTCCTGGGTTGCCTCGGTTCTTGTTCACAACGGGAGGTTCTCGACGGTGAGGTATTTATTCGCTGCAGTGCTCTCTTTCGGTGTTCTCTTTTCTGCGGTGGCGGCCGCAGCGAGAGAGCCGAATATCGTCCTGATCATTTCCGACGACCAGTCCTGGACTGATTTCGGCTTCATGGGTCACAAGGTGATCAAGACTCCGAGCCTCGACCGCCTTGCGGCCGAGAGCGTGGTCTTTCCCCGTGGCTATGTTCCCACCAGCCTCTGCCGGCCGAGCCTTGCCAGCATGGTTTCGGGACTCTATCCACACCAGCATAAGATCACCGGCAATGACCCGCCGAGGGGTACCGACCGCAGGGAGATGCTCCGGCACATCAAGCGTATCCCTTCCCTGCCGAGGCTGCTGGCAAAGAAAGGTTATCTCAGCCACCAGTCGGGCAAGTGGTGGGAGGGCCATTACGAGCTTGGCGGTTTTACCCACGGCATGACGACCACCGGGCGCCATGGCGGTCCCGGGCTGACGATCGGCCGCAAGGGGCTGAAGCCGATCTTCGACTTCATCGATGCCGCCGGTGAGAAGCCGTTTTTCATCTGGTACGCACCGTTTCTTCCCCACACTCCGCACAACCCTCCGGCCAGGTTGTTGTCGAAGTACAAGGCGGAGGGCAAGTCGATTCACATCGCCCGCTACCAGGCGATGTGCGAGTGGTTCGATGAGACCTGCGGAGAGCTGCTGGGTTACCTGGACAAGAAGAAGCTCCGTGACGACACGCTCGTGGTTTTTGTGACCGACAACGGCTGGATCCAGAAAGAGAAATCACGCGGCAGCGACTACAAGTCCAAGCGCTCTCCTTTTGAAGGCGGCACCCGGACCCCGGTCATGCTGAGATGGCCCGGTAAGCTGAAGCCTGCCAGCCACGATACGCTCGTCAGCAGCATCGACCTGGCGCCGACGATCCTCGCGGCTGCGGGTCTCGAGGCAGCTCCCGCCATGCAGGGGATCAACCTGCTCGATGTCTGTGCCGCGGGAGGCAAAAGCTCCAGGGACAAAATATTCGGAGAGATCTTCGAGCACGATGTGGTCGGGATTGAGGATCCGGTCCCGGGCCTTCTCTACCGCTGGTGCATCAAGGGCCAGTGGAAGCTGATTCTTCCCCACCGGGGCAGCCCGGTTATCTCCCGCAAGCGGCGGTCAAGGTACCGGGATCCGGTCTGGGACAAGCCGCAGCTGTTCAACCTGGGTACCGATCCGCACGAAAAGAACGATCTGGCAGCGGCACAGGCCGACAGGGCCAAGGCCCTGGGTTCCGATATCGAGGGCTGGTGGAAGGTAGAAAAGCCCTGAGATCCGCTGATTAGGCGGTGTCTCGTCAATCGGCTTCGCTTGGGTTCAGGCTCCTTCCATCGTGCTCTGTAGCGCGACCGCTGAATATGTCATAAGATAGCCTGATTGTATGGATAACGGCTTTTTCCCGGGAGCCCCGCGGGGCTGGACTCGAATTCGTGGAACATATACGCAACTTTGGAATTATAGCTCACATCGATCATGGGAAATCGACACTCGCAGACCGCCTGATCCAGGCCTGCGGCGCGGTCGAGGACCGGAAATTTCGTGACCAGATCCTCGACAGCATGGATCTCGAGCGGGAGCGCGGTATCACGATCAAGAGCAATACGGTCACCCTCGAATACAAGGCTGCCGACGGCGAGTCCTATCAGCTCAACCTGATCGACACTCCCGGGCATGTCGATTTTTCGCACGAGGTGCGCCGCTCGCTGATGTCTTGTGAGGGGGCGCTCCTGCTGGTGGATGCTTCGCAGGGTGTGGAGGCCCAGACGGTCGCCAATCTCTACCTGGCCATGGAGTACGAGCTGGAGCTGCTCCCGGTGATCAACAAGATCGATCTTCCGGCTGCCGATATCGACCGGGTGAGCGAGGAGATCGATGCCGACCTCGGCCTGGATCCCTTCGAGGCTATCCAGTGTTCGGCGAAGAACAATATCGGGGTAGACGATGTGCTCGAGGCCATTGTTACGAAGCTCCCCCCTCCTTCAGGGGATCCGGAGGCCCCCCTCAAGGCGCTGGTTTTTGATGCCCAGTACGATGCCTACCGGGGAGTCGTCATGCTGGTTCGCGTGCTGGATGGTTCGATCAAGAAGGGCCAGACGATCCGGTTGATGCACACCGAGGCCGACCATGTCGTCGAGGAGGTCGGCTACCTGAAGCTTGAGAAGGTGAAGACGGGCAACCTTGAGACCGGCGCTGTAGGCTACGTGATCGCTGGTATCAAGACGATCCAGGACATCAATATCGGCGACACCATGACGGCGGCTGACCAACCAGCAACCGAGCCCATTCCGGGCTACCGGGAGGCCAAGTCGGTGGTCTATTCGTCGATCTATCCGATGTCGAGCGAAGACTACGGGGATCTGACCAAGGCCCTCGATAAGCTCAAGCTCAACGATGCAGCCCTGACCTTCACCAAGGTCTCCTCTGCCGCGCTGGGTTTCGGCTTTCGCTGCGGCTTCCTCGGATTGCTCCACCTCGACATTGTCCAGGAAAGGCTTGAGCGCGAGTTCGGAATGTCGCTCCTGCTGTCTGCGCCGACAGTCCAGTACGATGTAACCCTGACCAATGGCGAAGAGCTGGTGGTCGATAACCCGAGCTTCTTCCCTGATGCAGGGGATATCGAAAGCGTCGAGGAGCCCTATATCAAGGCATCGATCATGATCCCCGAGAAGTTCCTCGGCGCCGGCATGGAGCTCTGCAGGGAGCAGCGCGGCGAGAAGACCCAGTTTGACTACCTGGCGGTTGGGCGGGTGGAGGTCACCAGCGAGATGCCGCTGGCCGAGGTGCTCTTCGACTTCTATGACCGGCTCAAAACGGTTACCCGCGGCTATGGCTCCTTTGACTACGATGCCCTCGATTACCGTGCTACCGATATCGTCAAGGTCGATATCATGGTGAACAAGGAGCGTGTTGACGCACTCTCGCAGCTGGTCCACCGCGAGAAGGCCCGCTTCCGGGCGATGCATTATTGCGAGAAGCTTTCGACGACCATTCCGAAGCACCAGTTCAAGATTCCGATCCAGGGCGCCATTGGCGGCTCCATCATTGCCCGCAAAACCATCAACGCCTTCCGCAAGGACGTCACTGCCAAGTGTTACGGTGGAGATATCAGCCGTAAGCGCAAGCTCCTTGAGAAGCAGAAGAAGGGCAAGCAGAAGATGAAGATGGTCGGGGCCGTAGAGATCCCCCAGGAGGCCTTCATCGCAGTCCTCAAGACGGAAAAAGAGAAGTGAGCTCCACCGGCGGGGCGGGGCTTTACCTCCACGTTCCATTCTGCTCGGCGATCTGCCCCTATTGTGATTTCGCGGTCGTCCCGGAGAATGAATCTCGTAGCCAGCGCTATGTTCAGGCCCTGGTTTCAGAGCTCGGCCTGCTCGGTGAAGAAGAGCTCGTCTTTGACACGGTCTACCTGGGCGGCGGTACGCCCTCCGCGCTTTCCGGGCAGCAGCTTGGAGCCATCCTTTCAGCGGCCAGGGAAGAGCTCTCTATCGAGGAGGACGCCTGGCTGGCGATGGAGGTGAACCCGGAGGATGTTGATCCCGCCTCCCTGGACGAGTGGCGGGGCCTTGGCGTGAACATGCTCAGCCTCGGGGTTCAATCCTTCCAGGAGGAGGAGCTTCGCTTCCTGGGCCGCCGTCACAGCTCCGCGGATGCTGAGCGCGCGGTTCGTGCTGCCGTGGCGGCCGGTTTTGAGATCATCTCGGTGGACCTGATCTTCGGGCTTCCCGGCCAGCAACCCGGCCAGCTCCGCGACAGCATCCGGAAGCTCGCGGCACTGGACCCGCAGCATGTGTCCTGCTACCAGCTGACGGTTCACGAGGGAACGCCCTTTCATCGCCGGAGCCTGCAGGGGAGCTTGCGCGAGCTTGGGGAATCCAGCCAGGGTGAGCTCTTCGAGCTCGTCCACTCCGAGCTGGCCGGTCTCGGCTACGAGGCCTACGAGGTGTCGAACTTCGCGCAGGCGGAGGCTTTTCGCTCACGGCACAACCAGAAATACTGGGACCATTCTCCCTACCTTGGAGCTGGTCTCGCCGCCCACTCCTTCTCGGGCCGCCGCCGGTGGTGGAACGAGGCGGATTTCGAGCAGTATTGTTTGCGGGTGGAACAGGGGGAGCGTCCACTGGCCGGCAGCGAGGAGCTCGATGCTGCCGAGCTCGCACTCGAGGCGGTCATGCTCGGGCTGCGTTGTACCGCCGGGCTTGATCTCGAGCGGCTCAGGACTCGCTACGGAGTCAAGCTGCTGGAGCTCAACGCCGCCCTGGTCGAGGGATATGTCGAAGATGGCATCGTGGAGGTGGATGAGCGCCTGCGGCTGACGGGGCCGGGTCTCGCGGTGGCCGATGCCGTGGTTCGCTCCCTGGACCTGGGTTTTGACTGAGAGGGCTCAGCTGTTGTAGCCGAACAGCCAGGTAGACCGGCTGTTGCCGGTGTTGCGGACGCTGTGCTTCGCTCCCCGCGGGATGAACAGCTCCTCGCCGGGCTGGGGGTGATGAGTCTTTCCTGCCACCTCGAACTCAACCTCTCCCTCGATGACCATCACCAGCTCATCGGTTGAATGTACGAAATCGTTCCATTCCCGGCCGGGAGGGTCTTCCCAGATCTCGCAGCTGAATCCCCGCTCCGCCCAGTCTCTGCGGACAGTGTTTGGATCTACCGGTTGTTCCTGCATATTTTTCTTCCTGGCTCCAGCTCGACAGTAAAGATGGCAATGGAAAGGCTCTGGCGACAGTATAAACAGCCTGTTCCCCGTTCTGAAATGCAGAGCTTCCATGGAAACGACAATGTTCCGCAGGCTTGTACTGGTATTCCTGTTCCTCGTCCAGGCCCCGTTGATCTGTGATGAGACACCCGGTGAAGGAAAAGCCGGGGAGAAAAGGACCCACGGCTCCAACGGCGTGAAGAAGCTGCAGGCAAGGCGCTATGACGAGGTCGCCTATGCGACGACCCACAACGCCATGAGCAACAGCGATGAGGGCTGGCTGTTTCCCAACCAGACCCACGGCCTGACCCGCCAGCTTTCCGATGGAGTGCGGGCTTTCATGCTGGATGTGCATGACAAGGCTGGAAAGCCCTATCTCTGTCACAGCCGCTTCTTCCTGGGCAGCCGCCCTCTGAAGGACGGCCTGGCTGAGCTGGCGGCCTTCCTTGAGAAGAACCCCCGCGAGGTGCTGACGATTATCTTTGAGAGCTATGTCAGCTCAAAGGCGCTGGAGGGAGCCTTCAAGGAGAGCGGCCTGCTGCCCTATACGCACCGCCAGCAGCGAGGTAAGCCCTGGCCCCGGCTTGGGGAGATGGTGGCTGCGGGCCGCCGCCTGGTCGTCTTCACTGACCGTGGCGGGCGAGAGCTCCCCTGGCTGCATGGGGTCTGGGATTTCTGCTGGGAGACCCATTTCTCCGCCCGCAGCCGCAAGGATCTCGCCTGCGGAAAGAACCGGGGAGCTAAAAAGAACAGCCTGTTCATACTCAATCATTTCCTGACGCGGCCGGTGGCTTCGACTCGCCTGGCAGACGAGGTGAACCACAATCCCTTCCTTAAAAAACGGGTTGAAGAGTGCCGGAAGGCCTCTGGCCGCCTGCCGAATTTCGTCACCGTAGATTTTTATGAGCGGGGAGATGTCATAGCAGTAGTAGATGAACTGAACGGGATTCGGTAAATTGAGGGGGCCATCCGGGGGTCCTTAAGGCTTCCGGGCCAGCAGCTCTGATGAATATCACAGGTGTTCCAGGCACCGGGTTTTCCGGGGTCGGCACTCTTTGAGGGACCACAAGATGACACGTACAACGATGATCTCCTGCCGGTTTGCATTGATATTGATGGTGGGTGGGATGCTTGCCACCGCGGCGCCCCGCCTTTGCGCAGATCCTGTCGAGCCCACGATCGAGTTCAACCGGGATGTGAGGCCGATTCTTTCCGACAAATGTTTTGCCTGCCACGGGCCGGACAAGGGGCAGAGAAAAGGCGATCTTCGCCTGGACCTGGAGAAGGGAGCCTTTGCCGAGCGCGAAGGCCGCCACGCGATCGTTGCCGGCAAGGTTGATGACAGCGAGCTCTATAAGCGCATCACCCACACCAGCAAGCGGAAGAAGATGCCGCCGGAGAAGTTCGGCAAGACCCTGAGCCCGGCAGAGATTGAGATCCTCCGCCGTTGGATTGAGCAGGGCGCCCGCTGGCAGTCGCACTGGTCGGTCATCAAGCCGTCAAGGATCGATCCCCCTGCGGGGGGCGGCAACCCGGTTGATGGCTTTATCGGGGCCAGGCTGAAGAGAGAGGGGAAGAAGTCCTCGGCGCCGGCCGACAAGC
Source organism: uncultured Planctomycetia bacterium (assembly GCA_964615885.1). Taxonomy (GTDB): domain Bacteria; phylum Planctomycetota; class UBA8108; order UBA8108; family UBA8108; genus UBA8108. The sequence goes on from CAZTRG010000155.1 coordinate 9,035, forward strand.
GAACCCTCATCCGCCGGCTCTCTTTCGACCTGACGGGATTGCCTCCCTCCCCGGCCGAGGTCGACGCCTTCCTGGCTGACAAGGATCCGGCTGCCTATGACCGCCTGGTAGAGAAGCTGCTGGCCTCGGAACATTACGGCGAGAGGATGGCCGTTTACTGGCTTGACCTCGTTCGCTATGCCGACACCAACGGAATTCACGGAGACAACCACCGCGAACATGCGCTCTTCCGGGACTATGTCATTGATTCCTTCAACGAGAACATGGCCTTTGACAGGTTTACCCGCGAGCAGCTGGCAGGGGATCTTCTGCCCAAGCCGTCGGTGCAGTCGAGGATCGCCTCGGGCTACAACCGCTTGTTGATGACCACCCGTGAGGGTGGCGCACAGGCGAAGGAGTACCTGGCCAAGTACGCTGCCGACAGGGTTCGCAATGCCTCCAGTGTCTGGATGGCATCGACGATGGGTTGTGCTGAGTGCCATGACCATAAGTTCGATGAGTTCACGATGAAGGATTTTTATTCCTTCGCGTCCTTCTTTGCTGACATCAAGGAGACAGCCGTTGGCACGCAGGCTCCAACAGCAATGCCTTCAAGGACCCAGCTGCGACAGATTGCCAAGCTCGACGCCAAGGCGGAGGAGGTCCGGAAATCACTCGATGTCCAGACTCCCCAGCTCGATGAGGAGCAGGCCAAGTGGGAAAAGAAGGCCCTGCCGCGCAAGGCCTCGACAGCCTGGGAGGTTCTTCGTCCCGCTGAAGCAGTCTCCAAGGGCGGCGCGACCTTAAAGGTGCTCGAGGACGGCTCGGTCCTCGCCAGCGGAGCCAACCCGGACAAGGATGTTTACACCCTGCGCTTCGAGGCCACCCTCCGTGGGGTTACCGGCCTCCGGCTCGAGGTCCTGCCCGACAAATCTCTGCCGGAGAACGGACCCGGCCGCTCCGCCAACGGCAATATCGTTCTCAACGAATTTGAGGTTCACCAGGGAGAGCGGAAGGTCGCCTGGGGGGTTGTCACGGGAAGCCACTCCCAGGACAAATATGGTGTTGCCGGGGTCGCCGATGGCAATCCGGCCAGTGGCTGGGCTCTCCTTCCCAGGATCGGGGCAGAGAGCCATGCTGTTTTCGAGGCAAGCAATGTGCTGGTCTCCAGGGACAGGAAGACGACCTTTACGCTTAAGCTCCACCAGAATTATGGTGGCAGGCACACGATCGGCCGCTTCAGGATCCTGGCAACAGATTCAGCCCCGCCGATCAGGGCGGAGGACTCCGGGGGGATCCCCGTAGACGTGATCACGGCTCTTCGGCTCAAGAAGACCAGGCGAAGTCCGCAGCAGAAGGAGGCCATCGCCCGCTACTACCGGACCATCTCGCCTCGCCTTGCCGCTGCACGCAAAGAGATTGTCGCCATCGAGGCCCGCAAGAAGAAGCTCGAGAAGGGATCGACCAAGGTCCTGATCTCGACCGCCCAGAAGCCGCGCATGATGCGGGTCCTGCCGCGAGGTGACTGGCTCGATGATTCCGGCCCCGAGGTGCAGCCGGCTGTTCCCGGCTTCCTGAGGCAGCTCGGCGTGAAAGAGCGCCGCGCCAACAGGCTCGACCTGGCCAACTGGCTGGTGGCCAAAGACAATCCCTACACGGCCAGGGTTTTCGTTAACCGTCTCTGGAAGCTCCTGTTCGGCCGGGGCATTGTCAAGACGCTCGACGATTTCGGCTCCCAGGGAACCTGGCCGACTCATCCCGCCCTGCTGGACTGGCTGGCGATCGAGTTCATGGAAAAGGACTGGGATATCAAGTATATGATTCGCCTGATGGTCTCCAGCGAGACCTACCGCCAGTCTTCCCTGGCCAACCAGGCGCAGCGTAATGCTGATCCTTATAACGATCTTTTTGCGCGCCAGGGACGCTTCCGGCTCGATGCCGAGATGGTTCGGGACAATGCTCTCGCCGTCAGCGGCCTGCTGGTAAGGACCCTCGGCGGCAACAGCGTCAAGCCCTATCAGCCCGGCGGTTACTGGTCGCATCTGAATTTCCCGAAGCGCTCCTACAAGAACTCATCGGGGGATTCACTTTACCGCCGCGGCCTCTACACCTACTGGTGCCGGACCTTCCTCCATCCGAGCCTGCTGGCTTTTGATGCCCCAACGCGGGAGGAATGTACCGCTGAGCGCATACGCTCCAATACCCCGCAGCAGGCTCTTGTTCTTCTGAACGACCCGGTCTATGTCGAGGCTGCCCGTGTATTTTCCGAGAGGTTGCTTGCCGAGAACGGGGCTGATTTTTCAAAGGGCCTGAAATGGGCCTTCAAGGAGGCCCTTGGCAGGTCTCCGAGACCGCAGGAAGCAAAGCTCCTGGAGTCATTGTATAAGCGTCATCTGGGAGAATATTCCGGAGATAAAGAGGCGGTGGCGGGCCTCACGAGTGTTGGCAAGAAGCCGGTGGCGGGTGGTCTGCCCAAGGCAGAGCTGGCCGCCTGGATTTCGGTATCGCGGGTCATCTTGAACCTGCATGAGACCATTATGAGGTATTGAACAAATGAATATTCCTATCGAGAACCTGTTACGTAACGAACTCAGCCAGCAGGATACCCGCAGGTCTTTCCTGAGAAAGGGCGGCGCGAGCATCGGGGCCGTGGCCCTTGCTGCGCTCCTGGATCCCGCTTCACTTTCCGCCCAGGATAAAAAGGCGGCGGGGGCGGCAAAGGTGAAGGTCGATGACTGGCAGGGAGTCGTCAATCCCCTGCATTTCAAGCGCAAGGCCAAGCGGATTATCCATCTCTACATGGCCGGCGGACCTTCGCATCTCGAGACCTTCGATTACAAGCCGAAGCTCGGTGAGATGCACGGCAAGCCGATGCCCCAGTCCTATACCAAGGGACAGCCGATCGCTCAATTGCAGGGCAAGAAGCTCAATTGCCTCGGCCCCCAGCACCCCTTCAAGAAATTCGGCAAGAGCGGGCAGTCGATCTGCGAGATCTTTCCGCACATCGGATCTGTTGCTGACGAGCTCTGTATCGTCAGGTCGCTGAGGACGAAGGCCATCAACCATGACCCGGCTCATACCTTCATGAACACCGGGACCACCATTTCCGGGCGGCCCTCCATTGGATCCTGGCTTCTCTACGGACTTGGCAGCGAGACCGACAACCTGCCCGGCTTTGTGGTGCTCAGCTCGGTGGGAAGGGCCGGCCAGGCCCAGCCGATCGCCGCCCGTCAATGGCACAGCGGCTTTCTTCCGAGTCGCTTCCAGGGAGTGGAGTTCCGCTCTGCGGGCGACCCGGTACTCTATGTCGGCAATCCCAAGGGCGTCACCAACAAGCGCCAGCGGGATATCGTCAGCGCCGTGCAGGAGCTCAACAGGATCCATGACAAGGTTGTCGATGATCCGGAGATCAAGACCCGTATCTCACAGTACGAGATGGCCTTCCGGATGCAGACCTCGGTTCCCGGCCTGGTCGATATTGCCGATGAGGACCCCAAGACTCTCGAGATGTACGGCACCAAGGGCGCCGATGGAAGTTATGCAGCTAATTGCCTCCTGGCTCGCCGCATGGCTGAGCGCGGAGTCCGGTTCATCCAGGTCTATCATCGCGCCTGGGATCACCATGGCGGCATCAAGAACAACGTCAAGACGACCGCCGGAGAGGTCGACAAGGCGACGGCCGCTCTGATCCAGGACCTGAAGCAGCGGGGGCTTCTCGAAGACACCCTGGTTGTTTTCGGGGGAGAGTTCGGCAGGACCCCGATGGCGCAGGGCAACGGGCGCGACCATCACATCAAGGGCTACTCGATGTTCATGGCCGGCGGTGGCATCAAGGGCGGTATCTCCTACGGAAATACCGACGAGCTGGGCTACAACGCCGCGGAGAACATCTTCGAGATCCACGATTTCCACGCCACGATGCTCCACCTGCTCGGAATTGACCATAAGAAGCTTACGGTCAAGTTCCAGGGGCGGGATTACCGCCTGACCGACGTTCACGGCAACGTCGTCCAGGAGCTGCTGGCCTGATCATCCGCCTGCCGGTGTGCTGACCGCCTCCAGGCGGGGTCTCTCCCTGCTGATTTTTCAGCCCGATTTTTCGTGCGCAGAGCAATTTTGGGGGGTGAAATTGGATGAACGAGAGATCCAGGGTTGGATTGCCGGCGGAACGAATGGTCTGAAACCTTCGCTGGTCTTTCCATATTGAATTGTCAGGGCCAGCGAGACTGCCAGTGGAACTGCTGCTTTCGCCGGCCCCGGAGGTTTCGTATGCGCTTTTACAATATCTGCGCCTGCTTCCTGCTGGCCTGGTTTGTACCGGTTTCACTATGCTCCCAGCAGCGGTCCCCGCTGCGTGGGGATGTGAACGGTAACGACCGCCTCGAGGTCGGTGATGCCCAGTACCTGCTGGATTATTTCTTTAACCAGGGGCGTACCCTGATCTGCCGGCCGGCTGCCGATATCAATCACGACAACAAAGTCAACATCACCGATGCCATTCATCTTCTGCAGGCTCTCTTTGTTCGCGACTCGGTGGTGATTGAGCCCCTCGACTCTCTTGAGCTTGCCCAGTGCGGGGCTTCGCTCCTGCTCAGGCGTGGGGAGGACAGGTTCTTCTCTCGCGATGAAAATGGCAATGGGCTCCATTGCGGGCTTTGCCATGGACTTGAATCCATCTCAGAGGAGGGGCTCGATGGTCCCCTTTTCGCCGGGCATGGGCTCGGGGATGCAGCCCGCCGTTTGTCCTATTTCAATGGGCAGCTTACAGATCTCGTCGGCGCGCTGAACCAATGCAGGGTGAACTGGATGGAGGCCCCCGCGCTGGATCCGGAGGAGGAGGCCTGCCTGGAGTACCTTGCCTTCCTGGATTCTCTTGGGCCTCCTGGTGACCCGCTTCCCGCACTGAGCTACCGGGTTGCCTCACCCCGAATCTCCGGTCCGCCCAGGGGTGATCCGGCCGCAGGTTGCAGGCTGTTTTCACGTGCCTGTGAGAGCTGTCATGGAAGGTATGGAGAAGACGGGGTGCCGGGGCTGGGCTCATCGCTCTGGGGCCGCGACCTCGATGCTGATCTCGTGCGTCGCTATGTTCGCCTTTCCGGGCCACGGTCCTCCCCGGGGGACTTTTCTTTCGCACCCGGCCTGCTGGAAAACGGTATGCCGTTCTGGACTCGTGCGCGCATGTCGGACCTCGAGCTCGAGGACCTGGTCACCTATCTCGAATTTGCTGCCAACCCGGCTTTTCGTTCCTGTGAGAGCCTTGAGCAGGAGCCTCCGCGCCTGCTTCGAAGCGGGCGGTTTCAGATGGTTATGCACGGGGTGCGGGGGAGGGTTGAGCATTGGAGCGATGGGAGCCTTCGGCTGCGCGATTTCTTTTACGATGGCCGGGGTCCAAGGGATGTCGTTGTCTGGGTCTACGACCAGACAACTGATTTTCACGCGATTCTCAGGGGGACGGCAGTCAGTCCCCACCTGGGCCGCTCAAGGCCCTATATCGGCGAGGACTTTGAGGTTGTCCTTCCCGCCGCCATCGAGCCCGGCATGTTCAACTCGGTGGCGATCTGGTGTACCTCGGTCCAGTCTACCTACGCCAGGACCAGGCTCCTGGGAGAGTGACCGGGGGGCTCAGAGACTGAGCAGGAACTCGATGAGCTTCGACTGCTCATCGAAGTTCAGGGCGAGGAAGGCCGTTTTTGACGCTGCGGCCTCGCCGAAATGCAGCAGAATCGCATCTCGTATTGATTCTGCCGCCCCATCATGCATGTAGGGGGCGGTGGAACGCAGGCCCCAGAGCGGCGCGGTACGGAATTCCGAAGGCTCGGCATCTCCCTCGGGGACATTGAGGCGTTCCGGGTCAGCCACATCGTGCAGGAGGAAATCGGAGTAGGCCGCCACCGGGCCCTCGGCTCCTTCCAGGCTGCTGACATGGCATGCGGCGCAGCCGAGCGTTGTGAAGTTCTCTTCGCCTTTGCCAACCCGGGCCCTGAGGCTTGCATCCTGGGGATAGGTTCTTGGCGGCGGAGCCAGGTGGCTTGTGAAGAAGACAAGGTCAGTAAAGTCCTCGTCAGGGATCTCCGGGTCGTTGATGGAGTCGGTGTCAACACCGACGGCAAAATCTGCCAGGTCTGCGTTTACGGTAACACCCATCTCGTTGATCAGGGCATCAGCGCAGAAGTCCGCCAGGCTGGGAACGCTGCCCTTGTGCCCGAATCTTCCGATCAGGCCGTTGACCATCATGGCCCGGCCTGAAATGCCGTCTCCATCGGCATCGCCCGGGTCGGCGTTGGCAAGGATGACCTCCTCCGGGAGGCGGTCAATCATTCCAAGGCCGAGCAGGGAGGGAGTCTGCCGGGTTTCGATGATGTTGGCTTCGGTGTTCACCTCGTCGCGGGAGATCCCGTGAACAGAGAGTCGTGAAACGGCCGGGCCCGACTCCACCTGGACGATCTCACCGTTTTCTTCCAGCCGGGCGAAGCGCACCACGTCAACATCCAGTCCTCCTGCCCCCCCGATAACCGGGGCCAGGTGGCAACCGCGGCAGGAATCTCCGTTGAACAGGGGGCCGAGTCCCTCGCTGGTGGAAAAGAAGCTGTCAAAAATGAGCCGGCCACGCCGCCAGGAAAGGGATTCGAGATCGTTGAGGTCGCGGTCCGGTCCGCCGAGGGAGCCTGCGGGCGGCAGGTAGGGAAGCGGATCTTCCCTGCAGCCGAGATCCGGCGTGGGGTCTTCCCCGGGTTCCGGGAATGGGGCGGCGGGGACATCGCTGCCCAGGAAGAGGAAGTTCAGCACCAGGATGACATCGGTGATATTGGCTGTCCCATCGTCATTGGCGTCTGTTGCGGCCAGGCATTCGGGTTGTTCCTCGCCCAGGAAGAGAAAGGAGAGGGAGAAGACGGCATCGCTGATGTTCAGGATCCCATCGTCGTTGGCATCGCCCCGGATGAATTCATTGGCGGGATTGTCGCCAAGCTCAACCCGGCCACGGGCGGCCGGTGATCCCAGGTGGTAGGCAAGCAGGAGTATGCCCAGCAGCAGGAGAGCGTTTGATATTCTGAGGATGGTTTTCATTCCCGGCTTCCTTAAAGCGATTCGAGGAACCTGTGCAGCATCAGGGTGTCCTGCTCGTTCAGCTCGAGGTACGCGTTTCTTGCAGCCTCGGCCTCGCCGCCATGCAGGAGAATGGCCTCGCGCACGGTGGAGGCCCTGCCGTCATGCAGGAAGGGAGGGTGCTGGCAAAGACCCCAGAGCGGCTGGGTTCGGAATTCGTTTCCAAGTGCTTCTTTCATGGTGATGCCATCGGCAAGCTCCGGGCCCATGTCGTGCAGCAGCAGATCTGTATAGGGATGGATCAGGCCGAGGGGGGTGTCGAGGCTCGGGGCATGACAGCCTGAGCAGTTCAGCTGTTCAAAGATCCTCTCGCCCCGTCTTACGCTGGAGGTGATTCTTCCGCGCAGGGGAGCGGCGAGGTTTTCCTGGAAGAACACAAGGGCGATCAGCTCACCGCGGCTGAGCTCCGGGTCGCTGACGCCATCGAAGTCAACAAGGACATCCCTGGGTGTAGCTACCTGGGCGTAGGCGGTCTTTGTGCCGAACAGCTCATCGAGGAAATAGGGCTCATGACTACCCGGCCCCATGGCGAACTCGATTGAGTTGCTGGTGATGCCCATCTGGTTGTTGAGAGCTCCACGGTTGAAGGCTTCGATGCTGGCGGTCTGGCATTTGTAGCCGAAACGTCCAATCTGGTCATCCTCGTCCTCGATGCGGTTGATCTTGCCCGAGATGCCATCTCCATCGGAATCCTCCGGGTCTGCCCGGGAGAGGATTTCTTCATCGGAGACCAGCCGGAAAAGGCCGATGCCAAACATGGGCGGGGCGTTTCGGCGGGCAACCACATCGGCCTGGTCCATGCGAGGATGTTCAACACCGCTGGCGATCGGTGCATTGCGAGTGCCCTTGGGACCGAAATGCGGGATGACCATGCTGGGGAGACAGCATTCGGAGCTCTGTAGCGGCTCATTGAACTCGGTGCAGTCGGGGTATATTTTTTCGAGTCCTCCTCCCGGGGCAAATTTCCCGGCCAGGAAGAAGTCCCGGTAGCGCTGTGAAGAGCCGCCTTCCACCGGATCCTCGTGGCAGGACATACAGGAGGCCGAGTTGAAATGCGGTCCCAGCCCCTCTGCCCGGGTGAAGATCTTTTTGAAAACAGAGCGGCCGAACTCGAAGGTGGCCAGCTGGCCGGCATTGAGTCCCGGAATCGGGGCTCCGAAGTTACCCTGCACATCGGCATCCTCCCCGGCCGAGGATAAAGATTCCAGGACGGTGAGAAATACCAGGCTGCTGAATACTGTTAATAGAAGAAGGAAGGATCGCATGACTGTTCTTTTGTTGGTTTTTTGCCCCAGGGGAATGCCAGGAGTTCCTGTTTCTACTCCTGTAGATCCCACTGAGTCTGCCGGATTACAATCAAACCCCAAACATCCCAATGATAAACTCTGAGGATTGAGTCGGCAGGAATAAAATCAGAAGCAGACCATCGGTAAAAGTCGTATACTGCTGAATTCAAAGGACTTGCCGGGTTTTATGTTCGCTTCCCGGGCATTTTATTTAGGTGCTCGTGCAGGGCGAATCAGACGGTAAAAACCGACTCGAGACCAGTCCGGAGGCAAGGTGAATAACCTGAACAGGAAACAGGGCCCCATGAGAATCCTGCTGAATCGGCCATCCCGAACCGGCCTGCCCACTGGCTTGATTATAAAGCTCAGTATCCTGCTTGGCTTCTTTCTTGCCGGCCCTTCTTCCATTTCTGCCCAGGAGCAGGGGGAAAAGCCGGCTGAAAGTGAAAAGGTTCCGGAGGGGCACTCCTACCATGGCGAGGCCTTCAATGAGGGGCCGCGCCAGAGCGCCTACCTGATGAAGGGAACCGGGGGGGTGACTTTCCCGGTCAGCACGGAGAACGCCAGGGTGCAGGCCTTTATCAACCAGGGTGTGGGCCAGCTGCACGGCTTCTGGTATTTCGAGGCGGAAAGGAGCTTCAGGCAGGCGGCAGCGCTCGAGCCGAAGCTGGCTATGAGCTACTGGGGAATGGCCATGGCAAACCCCAACAATGAGAAGCGCAGCCGCCAGTTCATCGAGGAGGCTGAGAAGCTCAAGGCGGATGCCGGCGAGCGTGAGCGCATGTATATCAGTGCCCTCAAGGCCTTCCTGGATGCAGGGGCGAAGAAGGACAAGGGCGGCGGCAAGAAAAACGACCGGGAGAAAAAGCGCCGGGAGAATTACCTCGATGCGCTTGACCGCATCATCCAGAAGTTTCCTGAGGATCTCGAGGCGCGGGCTTTCCTGGTGTGCCATATGTGGCAGAGCTCCTGGCGTGGTGTCCGGATCACCAGCCATGTTGCCGTAGACGCCCTGATCGACCAGATACTCAAGGAGTCTCCGATGCACCCGGCCCACCATTACAGGATCCATCTCTGGGACAACGAGGAGCCGGCCCGCGCTCTGGCCTCGGCGGCCAGGAATGGCCAGGCCTCTCCCTCCATAGCCCACATGTGGCATATGGGTGGTCATATATTCTCCAAGCTCAAGCGCTATGATGATGCGGCCTGGCAGCAGGAGGCCTCCGCCCGGGTAGACCACGCCCAGATGATGAAGGATCTTATCCTGCCGGACCAGATCCACAACTTTGCCCACAACAACGAGTGGCTGATTCGTAATCTCATGTATGTCGGCAGAGTGGGGGAGGCCCTCAGTCTTGCAAAGAATATGATCGAGCTGCCGCGGCATCCGAAATACAACACCCTTCGCAAGGGCGGCTCGAGTACGAATTACGGCCGCCGCCGCCTCTTCGAGGTGCTGCACCGCTTTGAGCTCTGGGACCAGCTCATCGGGCTCTCCCGCACACGCTATCTCCCGCCGACGGCGATCGAAGATGAGCAGGTCAAGAGGCTGAGACACCTGGGCACAGCCTATGTAAGGAATAGAGATACCGAGAACGGGATTTCCATACTGATTTCTCTCAAGGACCGCCTCGATGTTCTCGAGGGAGAGCGCGATGGTGCGGTGAAGGCAGCCAGGGACAGCGAAAGCGCGAAGCTTGAAAAAGAGCGTGCCGGAAAGAAGGAAGGGGACAAGAAGGAGGGCGACAAGAAGGAAGGCGACAAGAAGGCTGAGGAAGCCCGGGTCAAGGAAGAGAAGAAGCGCATCGATGAGGCGGCCAAGAAGGCGGGGAACCCTTACCGGCCGCGTATCGAGCGTGCCAGGAAGGCAGTCGCCGAGATCGAGGGCCATCTTGCTCTTCTGCAGGGTGACCTTTCTTCAGCCCTCGGGAAATTCCGCGAGGCCGGCGGGGTCAATGAGCTCTACCTTGCGAAGATCGAATACCAGCTCGCTCCCCAGGAGAAAGAGGATGCAGCGGCAGAGGGAAAGGCAGAGGGAAAGGCAGAGGGAAAGGCCGAGGAGAAAGAAGACAAAAAAATAAAAACCCGCACCCGGGAGAAAATACTCGAATGGGCGCGGGGCCATGTTGATGGCCGTAAGGGCCAGGTGCTGGCGATCGCCGGCTATATTGAGCTTCTCTGGCAGGCTGGGCAGCTTGAGAAGGCGCGGGAGCAGTTCGAGATTCTACGTGCCCTCTCCGGCCGGCTGGACCTGGAGACGCCCGTATTCCGGCGCCTCACCCCCCTTGCTATTGAGCTGGGTTATAAGCCGGACTGGCGCATTGAATACAGCGAACCCGGTGATGTAGGAAATCGTCCGTCCCTGGATTCACTCGGTCCCTTCCGCTGGCAGCCATCGAAGGCAAGGCCCTGGAAGCTGAAGGATTACAAGGGTGCCGAGCGGAGCCTGGCCGGGTACAAGGGCCGTCCTGTTGTTGTTGTCTTTTACCTGGGCTACGGCTGTATTCATTGTGCTGAGCAGCTGAATGCATTTGCCCCGAGGATTGAAGATTTCAAATCAGTAGGACTCGATGTGGTCGCCATCAGCAGCAACAACCAGGAAGATCTCAAGAAGTCACTGGATGCTTACGAGAAGGGGGATTTCCCCTTTCCCCTGGTTGCCAACCCCAAGCTGGATGTTTTCAAGGCCTACAGGGCCTATGATGATTTTGAGGATCTTGCGCTTCATGGAACCTATCTCATCGATGAAAAGGGCTCCATCCTCTGGCATGACATCAGCTATGAGCCCTTCATGGACCCGGATTTTGTAATTAATGAATGGTTAAGGCTCTCCGGCCGGAGTCGCCCGGCTTCCCTGGACCGCCGCAAGAAGCTCTGAAAAGAGCCTCCAGGTGACCTTTCATATACCAGTTAAGACTTCTTGTTAAAGGTCTCTATCGGTGTGTACAGTAGTATTTGCCTGTGATTACCTAACCAGCAGTAGACGGCACAGTTGCCCGGGGTAGTTTTCTATATGCGCTCAATTCTCAGTTTCATTCTAGTCGCTGTCCTCGTCCTCTCGCAGGGTTTTGAATCCCTCTACGGACAGGTTGTCATCAATGAGTTCCTTGCTGCCAACGCGCTTACGAATTTCGATGATGACGGGGATAATGAGGACTGGGTGGAGCTCTACAACCAGGGCGATGAAGATATCGACCTGGAGGGATATTCTCTCAGTGATGATGTCGAGAACCCCACGCGCTGGACCTTTCCATCGGTAATACTTCCTGCCCGCAGCTACCTGGTGGTCTGGCTTTCAGGTAAAGACCGCCATGTTCCACCGCCTGAGGCCATCGAGGATAACGGTGCCACCATGGCCTTTGAACCGGTGTTTGTCAGGCGGGGGGCACAGTGGGATTATCTCGTCGCTGATCCGGATGAAGCCGGTCCGCCGGAGGGCTGGAATCTTCCCGGGCAGCCCTTCCCCGGATCCAGCCAGGGTACCGCCGGCTTCGGCTACGGAGATGGCGATGATTCAACGGATGTTCCTGAGAACAGCAATGCTGTCTTTACACGCAGGGAATTTGAGGTTCCTAATCCGGCCGCGGTAACCAACCTTGTCTTGAGCATCGATTACGATGATGGCTTCGTTGCTTTTATCAATGGCGTTCGCCTTGCCGAGAGCAATGCTCCTGCCGGCGAGGTGACCTTCAGTACCGAGGGCACCGGCAAGCACGAGGCCGGCACGGCCGAGACCTTTGATCTCAGCGCCGGGGTGGAGTCCCTGGTTGAGGGAACGAATATCATTTCCATCGTCGGCCTGAACACCCTGGACCCCAACAGCTCTGACATGTCCCTGCATGCAGAACTCGGGATTGTTCCTAATGTGCTTCATACCAACTTCAGTCTTGAGAGGGAGGGTGGTGAGGCCGTTCTTCTGAGTAATCCCCAGGGCGAGCTGGTTTCCGGTATCGCCTATCCCGAGCAGACCGAGGATCACTCCTACGGTCTCCATGCCGACAGCGATGGAGAATGGCGTTATCTACTGACACCTACTCCCGGGGCTGCTAATACGACCCGGGCCTTTGAAGCTCCGATCTCCACCAACGTCAGCCTCGACCCGCCACCGGGCTTCTACTCAGGTTCCCGCGATGTGACCATGAGTGCTGAGCCCAGTGACCTGATGGAGATCTATTACACCACCAACGGCAGCGAGCCGACCACCCGCAGCACGCGCTATACCAACCCGGTGCGAATTACGAGGAACACGGTTTTCCGGATCGCCGGCTTTATCAACGGCGAAGAGCGGGCGACGGCCGTACAGTCGGCAAGCTACTTCATCCCGGGGAGATCTTTTACCGGGGCGACGATCGATCTTCCGGTCCTGTCGATTTCCATGCCGGCTGATGACTTCAACACCGTGCAGACCAATACCGGCGCCCGCGGCAGGGGCTCCGAGCGCGAAGGCTACTGGGAATACTTCGATGAAGATGGCGAGCTGCGTGTCTCAACCGGATTTGGGCTCCGGCTGCATGGCGGCGCCGGCCGCGGTGGCGGGTTCAGCACCAAGAAGGCCTACAAGGCCTACTTCAGGGGTGTCTACGGTGACACGAAGATGCGCTATCCGAACTTCATGCCAGAATCCCCCCTTGATGAGTTTGACAAGTTTGTTCTGCGCTCCGCCTTTAACGATGCGATTGGCCGAAACGGTAACGGCAGCCTGCTGCGCGACCAGCTGATCCGGGATCTCCATCGAGATATGGGCGCCCCGGCCTCTCACGGAACCTGGTGCAATCTCTACGTCAACATGGCCTACCGGGGCATCTACAACATCGTCGAGCGCATGGATGAGGAGTTCATGGAGGCCTATTTCCCTGAGGAGGGAGATGACTGGGATGTGATCAAGACGGGTAACAGTGTTCTTGTCGGAGACAACCAGGAATGGAACCGCCTGGGGGACTTCATGGATGACAACAACCTCTCGAGCAACGCTGTCTACGACCAGTTCGCTGAGATGGTCGATATCGAGAATTACACCTCCTACATGATCGTTAATATGTGGGCACAGAATCACGACTGGCCCCACAACAACTGGTACGCTTCGCGGCCGCGAATCGAGGGCGGCAAGTGGCGCTTCTTCTGCTGGGATGCGGAGTTTGGTATCAGCCTGAGTCCGGGCGGCTACACCAGCGACACCTTCAGCTTTGTATTTGGCCGAAACGGCCAGCTGGCCGACATCATTGATGCTCTTGTCGACAATGTCGGCTACCGCCGCTATTTTGTCGGGGAGGTTGAACGCTATCTCAGCGGCCCCCTCTCATCGGGCAACAGCCGTGGCCGTCTCAACGATCTGCGTGCTGTGATTCTTCCTGATATCAGTGACGAGCTCGATCTCGTCGACAGGAGTCGCAGCAACTGGGACCGCAACGTCTCCACCATGAACACCTTCCTCTCCAACCGGAATGGACCGTTTCTCAATCATATAAGAGATTCAAACCGGCTGGATTTCCCGCCTGACCAGACGCCACTCTTAAGGTCGGTGACTCCTGATGAGATCGTAAATACCGGTGGGGTAGAGGTCCGCATCCGCGGGGTTCGCCTGAACAGGAACATCCGGATCTTTTTTAATGATGTCGAGGTAGAGGTTCTTGGCTACGAGGGTATTCTTGGTGGCCTGAGAGTCCGGGTTCCCTTTGATGGGAGTCTCACCGGGCCGGTGACCATCCGGGCGCGCAATGATGATGCAGATGTCGAATCCGAGGCCGAGGGCCTCTTCACGATATTGCTGCCGGCGCCGGTGGTGACCGGGCTACAGCCTGACACCGGTTCAGCAGAGGGCGGCGAGACCGTCTTCCTCAGCGGCGGCAATTTCCTCGAAGGTGTCACAGTCTTCTTCGGTGACCAGGAGGCGCCGGTTGCTACACGCTTTGGGCCCAATAATGACAGCACGGTGCTGCTTGAGGTGACAACGCCACCCGGGCAGGGGGCCGTTGAGGTCAGGGCAGTGAACACCCAGCCGGGGCGTGCAGAGTCAGTCGAGAGCATGACCTTTACCTACCGCAGCCCTGCGGGTTATATCCGTGGTGATCCCGATTCCAGCGGCGATGTGAATCTCACCGATGCAGTTCTCCTGTTGAACTACCTCTTCTCCGGGGGCACAGAGCCTGGCTGTCCCGCTGCGGCGGATACCGACCGCAATGGCGAGGTTGACATGAGCGATGCGATCCGGATCCTGAATTATCTCTTCGTCGGGGGAGCTGAGCTGCTCGCGCCCTTCCCCGAATGCGGGCAGGACCCACTCGGAGAGCTGCTCAGCTGTCCGGCTGCCTTGAACTGCCAGTAGGCGCCCGGCTGCCGGAGCCTTCTGCGAGAGCTCTTGTTCAGTTTTTGCCGCCGCCTGCAGTGAGCTTTCGCCAGCTGATGTTGCGCAGGGCAGCCGTGGTCTGGAAGGTTGCCAGCCCCAGGGGCCTCGACTCTTCAACCTCGATACGTACACCGATCTCGCGGTCCTTGGTGTGGGCATCGACAATCTGCTCGTTCTGCAGCCAGGCCTCGAGCTTGTCCTTCGTTACCCGGAGCCTTACGGAGTACCAGACGCCGTTCTTGAAGTTGGTCGAGGTGGTGGTTTCGTTGTTGGCGGCATCCTCTCCATCGAGGCAGGAGATTCCGCAGACCGTACCGCCCCAGCCTCCAAGGATGAGCGAGGCATGGCTGTCGTTTACAGGGAAGGTGAGCCCGCAGAAGAAGTCCGAACCGCCGGCCCTCATCGCCTCGAGGCGGATCTCGTAGTCCATCTTCGGGAAGTCCTTCGTCCAGGTGATTCCACTGAGAATCTCGCCGGCGGGGATGATCAGTTGCCGGTTCCCGGAATAGGCCACCCCGGGATTGAGGAAATCGGATTGCTTCCAGCCATCGAGGTCCTGGCCGTTAAAGAGCGGTGCCCAGTTGCCGTTGTGGCCGTTTTCCCCGGAGGTCGTGAGCTGGCAGCCCGCCAGGCAGGAGGCGATCAGTACAAAGGACAGCAGGCGAATCAATTTCCGGGACATCTTAGTGGATCTCCAATAGTTCAACGTCAAAGACAAGTGTTGCGCCTGGTGGGATCACACCACCTGCCCCGGCGGCCCCGTAACCGAGCTCCGGAGGGATCGTCAGCTTACGCTTTCCGCCGACCTTCATGCCGCTCACCCCCTCATCCCAGCCGGCGATGACCTGTCCTGCTCCGAGATTGAACTGGAAGGACTGGTTGCGGTCGACTGAGCTGTCGAACTTGGTTCCATCGGTCAGCCAGCCGGTATAGTGGACGCTGACAGGACGGCCTGCTTCTGCGGCATCCCCCTCGCCTTCGGCGAGATCTATGTACTGGAGGCCGGAGGCAGTGGTGACGGTGTTTCCGGGTTCTCCCGGAGCCTCTGCGTCCCCTGCTTCTTCTTCGGCTGGAGCTTCCTCGGCGGGTTCTTCAGCTGGAGCTTCCTCAGCGGACTCTTCGGCTGGAGATTCCTCGGCGGACTCTTCAGCTGGAGCTCCCTCGGCGGGTTCTTCGGCTGGAGCTTCCTCAGCGTGTTCTTCCTGGGACATGAGCGTTCCTTTCTAGATCGAGTTTGTGGCAGAGGCCGACTGGCCGGAAAACGGATCATAGCAGTCTGCAGGAGAGTACTGCTACTTCTTCTTCGTCTTCTTCTCCCGTTCCCGGCGCCGGCGTTCTTCGTATTCCTTGTACCACTTGACCAGCTCTTCGGGCCATTCGAAGCGCCTGGTGGGATCCTGCTGGTAGCCCTCGAGGTGGGCGGCATTTTTCCGATTGGCGGGGGTCGTGTAGCGCCACTTTCTTTCGCCGAAGATCTCCCTGACGATCATCGCCAGCCCCGGGTCGTACTCGATCAGCTCCTCCCGGGTGTCGACGTGATTGTGGTCGTGGTCCGGCTTACGGTTGGTATCAAACCAGGACTGGACGCCCTCGGCCCAGTACTCATGGTGGTTGTTGGCGGCATACTTGGTTTTCCAGAGGCCCTTCTTCATGGCCGCCTCGTAGGTGGCCTTGAGCCTGCTGTCGAAGGAGGGGTCGACGAGGTCCATCCCGGTATTGTGCATGGCGTGGGCGAATTCATGGATGAGAATGTTCTCGCTCTTGTAGGGGTCGCCGGGTATCCCCAGCAGGTTTTCTTCTCCGCAGCTCACCGATGGCCGGCCATGGGTGGAGCCAAGGCCCCGTGCACGCTTGTCCCAGAATTTCGGCGGTTCCAGGTCGCTGTGCTCCGGAACCTGGGTGGTGAATTCATCGCAGGCCATGATGGTGAAACGGATCCGGTTGCGAGCCATTGCGTTGAGGATCTGGTCGCGGCCTTCAAGCATCTGGTGGATCAGGTAGCCGGCCTCAAGGAGGGCGTAGTCCGACACCTTTTCCGATGAGAGCACCGGGAAGTCTCCCAGGCTCAAGACCTTGCTGTAGAAGGGCTTCAGCTTGAGCTTTCGGCGCAGCTCATCGGGAATGGTCCGCACCTCGAGCTGGAGCTCCCGTGAGGGGCTGCCCTCTTTCACCCGGGGATCGGTGCCGTTGAGGCATTCTTCGATATTGGTATAGCCATCGCCGTCGGGGTCTTCCGCCGTGTCGCTGTCGGACCTCGGCTTGAACCCATAGGCTCTCTCCCAGTTGGTGCGCATGCCATCCCGGTCGGCATCCCTGCGCATCCACAGCACCCACTCCTCGTCTTCCTCGTCCCGGTATTTGACCTCCAGGTCCGGCCAGCCGCCGACCTCCTCCTGGGAGTCGATCAGGCCACCCTTGCCTGAGCGAACCTGCTCGATGATCCTGGAGTCCACCGCATCGCGAAAGGGCTTGCTGGCGCCTGCTTCATAGAGCACCTTCCGGTAGGCAACCGCGGCGTCATCGGTCTCCACCGCAGCGAAGGGAAACGGGATTTTCCTGCGGTTTTGTTCCTTCAGACCCCTCACGGCACTCCAGGGGTCTTTCGAGCTGTCTTCTTTGCCCGCGATCAGGTTGCCGGCCGCATGCATCTCCGTGCTGGCCGTTGCAGAAAAGACGCCCGTTGCCTTGATGTAGTTGCCGACGTAGTTCACCCGCGCGGGATCTTCAGCGGTATAGCCTTTTCCACCCTGGTAGATCACGTTGTTGCGGAAGTCAAAGAGTATCGAGCCCTCGCCATAGGTTCCCGGCCGCGGGGAGCGGCTTCGATGGTGGGCGTAGAGGTTGTGGTGGAAGCTGATGCTGCCGTTGGTTCGAACCAGGGAGCCGTAGCCGTGGGGCCCCTTTTTATGGAAGCTGTCGTTCAGGCTCTCGCTGATGATGCACCACTGCACGGTCACGTTTGAGATCCCGGCCCCTGAGACCGAGAGGGTCTCATCGATGGACCAGCTGGCTGAGCAATGGTCGATGATGACATCGCGGCTGCCGGTGCTGATGGAGATGGAGTCGAGCTCTCTCTTCATCGTGTCGCCCGGGCGCACACGCAGGTAGCGGATCACGACATCGTGGGTTTTCACCGAGAGGCCGTAGTTCCTGAGGCAGATTCCCCCTCCGGGGGCGGTCTGGCCGGCGATCGTGATAAAGGGTTCAGAGATGCTCAGCGTTTTTTTGAGTTTGATGGTGCCTGAAACATCAAAGACGATCGTCCTCGGGCCCTTTGCCTCGCAGGCCTCTCTCAGGCTTCCCGGGATCTTCTCCCCACCGGCATAGTCCTCGAGGTTCTGTACGACAAAGACCTTTCCTCCCCGGCCGCCTTTTGCGCCGGCTCCAAAGCCTTCGGCGCCGGGGAAAGCAGGGATGTCGGCGGCTGCGGCTGGCCCGCAGGTCCACAAGAGAAGAACCAGGCCGGGAAGAAGGTTTATCCGGCTGGTTCTGGAGAGGTGTTTAGTTTCCATGAGGGTTTCCAGGTGCTTGTCGGAAGTCGAGTGCTGACCGTTTCTTTTTAACCCGGCCACAGGTGCGGGTCAACCGGTGCGGATTGCTTCGCTTGGGGTTTGTCGAGGCTCCCTGATCTGGGTTAAGATAATCGCTCACTCTCCCGCCTGGCGGAGGAGTGTCTGGACAGTGTGTCTGATCTTATTCGCATGGAATTTTTCTACGTCCCCGGCTGTCCGCATGGGCAGGCCGACTTTCCTGGAGATAAACATCGTGATGCTTAACCTGCGTAAGGCTCTTCTTGCCGCCCTGATCGTCACTTCTTTTTCAATCCTGGCAATCCAGTCTTCCCTGGCCGCTGCAGACAAGACGGTGGTCTTTGTCGCCGGCCGCGACAGCCACGGCTTCGGCTCGCACGAGCACGGCGGTGGCTGCCGGTATCTTGCAGAAACCCTCGAGAAGGGGCTGCCGGGAATCAAGACCAGGGTCCATGCGGGCGGCTGGCCGAAGGACTCTTCGATTTTCGATGGAGCATCGGCAGTTGTTCTCTACATGGACGGGGGTGGAAGGCACCCGGTGAACCGGCATCTTGAAGAGCTCGACAAGCTCATGAAGAAGGGCATCGGGCTGGCCTGTATCCACTACGCCGTGGAGGTTCCCAAGGGCAAGTCCGGGAATTTTTTCCTCGACTGGATCGGGGGCTATTTCGAGACCCACTGGTCGGTTAATCCTCACTGGGTTGCTGATTTCAAAAAGTTGCCGACCCATGCCATCACCAGTGGCGTGAAGCCCTTCAAGATCAACGATGAGTGGTATTTTCACATGCGCTTTCGGGACAAGCTGGAGGGGGTGACTCCCATTCTCAGCGCCGTGGCGCCCGAGAGCACGATGCGCAGGCGCAATGGAGCCCACAGCGGCAACCCCGCCGTTCGCGCCTCGGTGGCCAAGGGTGACCTTCAGCATGTTGCCTGGGCGCGAGAGCGTCCCGATGGCGGCCGTGGCTTCGGCTTCACCGGTGGTCACGTTCACTGGAACTGGGCCGATGAGAATTTCCGCAAGCTGGTTCTCAACGCGATTGCCTGGGTTGCCAAGGCGGATGTCCCCGCTGGCGGGGTCCCCTCTGCCAAGCCAAGCAAGGATGACCTGGTCGCAGCGATCAAGGGCAGGAAGGTCAGCAGCAAGGCCGGCAAGCTGAGCCCGCCGAAGCCGGGTGTCAAGCCTGTCTTCAAGAGCAAGATGGTGACCTCCCTGACTCCAGGCTGCTCGGTTAATGTCGACGTTGATATTCGCGGAGCGAAAGAGCTCTATCTCGTAGCCTCCGATGGGGGGGACGGCCATAGCTGTGGCTGGGCAGATTGGGGAGAGCCCCGCCTGGGCGGGCCGAAGGGCGAGAAGAAGCTTACGGAGCTGAAATGGAGCGCGGCCTCCAGCGGCTATGGAAGTGTCAAGGTTAACGCCAATTGCAACGGCCAGGCGATGCGGATGGGGGGGAAGGACATCCCCTACGGTCTCGGTACGCACGCCAACTCGGCGATCGCCTACAAATTGCCGCCGGGCTACGAGCGCTTCAAGGCAGAGGCCGGCCTCGACAACGGCGGCACCGACCAGGGAGCCTGCGGCCACAACAGCTCGGTCCAGTTCCTGGTCTATACCGGCAATCCCGGCTCGGCTGTTCTGACCTCGGCCAGTGGTGGCGGGGGGGGCGGCGGAGGTGACAGCCGTGAATCCGCAAATGCTCTTGCAGGTCTCGATGTACACGCCGACCTCGATGCGACCCTCTTCGCATCCGAGCCGGCCATTGTCAGCCCCACCAACCTCGATATCGATCATCGAGGCAGGGTCTGGATCTGCGAGGTGGTCAACTACCGGCGTAACAACGGCAAGCGTCCCGAGGGCGACCGGATCGTCATTCTCGAGGATACCGACGGTGATGGTGTCAGCGACAAGTCCAAGGTCTTCTACCAGGGCCGTGATATCGATTCGGCCATGGGGATCGTGGTTCTTGGTAACAAGGTCATCGTCTCCTGTGCTCCCAACGTGTTTATCTTTCATGATGACGATGGTGATGACAAGGCGGACCGCAAGGAGCTGCTCTTCTCAAAGACAGGCATACCCCAGCACGATCTCTCGACCCATTCGATCGTCTTCGGTCCGGATGGGAAGTTCTACTGGAATGTCGGCAACACCGGCAAGCATGTACATGATGCCAAGGTGACCATCGTCACCGATATCGATGG
>CAZTRG010000156.1:0-6417 GCA_964615885.1 uncultured Planctomycetia bacterium
GACTGCAAAACTGAATTCACTGCAGCCGGAGGGAAAACCTACCGGATTGAGATCACCGACCGCTACAAGCACGGCGGACGCCGGTTCTACTACCTCCTGAGGGTCGCCACCCCGGAAAAAAGTTTCTCCCTGGAGCTCGCATCTGACAGCTTTGTCCTTCAGAAGGATATGAAGCTGGAGATTCCAGTCACCATCACGAGACGGGGAGGTTTCGACCGGAAGATACTGGTCTCGGCTGAGGGTCTCCCTGAGGGCGTTCGGTCAACAAGCGCCGAGTCGGTCAACGGGCAGGATTCCTCCAAGAGCGTTAAGATCATCCTGGAGGGAAGCCCTGGCCCACTGGCAGCTCCATTCAGAATCATCGGCAGGGCCGACGAAAAAGAAGCCCTGGCCGGCACAGCAGGCTACAAGGTTGCCGGGCGGAAGCGCCCCCTGCAGCAAGCCTGGCTGACGGTAAAAGGGAAATAACCCGGCACCGGGCCTCTCTCAGTTGCCCTCTTCGATCAGCTCGATCCCACAAACCATGGGAAGCTCAGAATCCCTGCCGCCGGAAGGCTCCAACTTCAAATCCAGGACGGATTCGATCCTGACTCCTTCTAGTTCGTGAATCACACCTGCAGAACTTCCTGTTTCCCCAGCTGGATGGGCCACCTCGAGAACCTTCACTCCCTGCAGGCTGATATCATAACTTCCGCCCACCTGGCCGGGTTGTGCCCGGCAGTAGAGCCTCACCTTGAAGGTCCTGGGCTTCGCCCGGGGCAGCTTCAGAGACAGGGTGCTCAAGCCACGGTAACCCGAAGCGAAAACCCACCTGTGTTTTCCGCTGCCGAGCGTGACGGGACTCTGCCTGAACCGGGAGGCGGAGTCCGGCCCCATCTTCAGCTCGATCTTCGGAGAGGGCCCGCCCACCAGGGGGTACTCGAGCCAGAGAGTCCCATCTTCGGCCAGGCGGTCTCCGGGGGCGGCAAGGTTAACCCCCAGGCGGCTCACCGCCTGTTTCTCAATACTGAAGGTGTTGAAGGTCCACATCTCCAGCTCCGGCATATGGATCAAGCCAAGCGAAGACTGGTTCTGGTAGCTGCATTTGCAACTGCGTGTGTAGTCAGGAGCACAAAGCACACCGTCTCCAACAATCAGGTTGGCTGTACAGCTCGAACGGAACCCCCCCAGGTTACCGGTCCCGCTGTTACCCTTCAGATCGAAAAACCCGGCCGCAGCTGAGCGGAAGGTAAGCAGGTGTTCACTGGCTATAGCGGTGTTGCAGCCATAATGCCTGGAGAAACCCCACTCAACCTCCTTCTGTAAAACAGGATTCAATCGTTTCTTCCGTTTCCCGGTGAGCAGCTCATAGGCCTTGCCCTGGGTAATAATTGTGTCGTGGTAAAGAATACAGGGGCCATCATAGGTGTCCTGGGTCTTCCAGAGTATGGCTCCTGTCTTGCCCCTGTGGGCGATGAGATAGTTACCCTTCTCATCCGGAAGCATATCGCGCGAGGCCCTGCTGGACTGAAGCAGGATATCGTGCTCGGCCGAATACGAGACAAAGGTCCCATAGAAGGGCGCCTTCTCCTTCCAGGCGACAACTCCATCGGAGAGGCCGGCAGCCAGCACCCGGGTGCTGTCGCGAGAGGAGCGGCCCCTCCTTCTCAGCTTCTTTTCATACACCTCCGGAAGACGGTCAACGGTAAAGAGCTTACCCGCGCCTAAGCAGATCGCATTGTGCCGGAAGGAGTTTTGTGCCTCCAGCCGCCAGAGCATCTTTCCACTGTGGCGGTTAAAGCCTCCCAGGTACCTGCTGGCAGTCCCATCCCAGACATTCGCCTGCCCCAGCTTTCCCGTCCTCTCCTGTGGAACTGCTGAGGAAACAGTGCGGAGAAAGCGGCGGTTCAGGCTCTTGAGGCCAGCGGGAGTCCCCCCATTCTCCTGGTGCAGGCGAATCAGTTTCTCCACAGCTGCGAGCTTCTTTTTATCCGCAGTCTTTCGCAAGGAGGCCGAGAGCTTCGATGGAAGGTTCTCCAGCAGGATCAGCCTGTTCAGCTGCGCGACCATCCAGGATTTCTGAGTCTGAAGGAAAGACTTCCCTCCCACCTTGAATCCTTTGAAGGACCCCAGGAGGGCCTTGAGTTCCTTGTTCTTTTCATCCGGCAGTTTATTAAAATCGTACTGGTCAAAATCAGCACTTGAGAACTGTATTGGCGATGCCCCAAGCACCAGCACGTCCTCATGGACCCCGATAAAGCCGAGATGCTGCGGCCGTGGTGAGTCCCCAGCAGCCCCAAACTGGATCCTGGAAACCACCTCGCCGGTCTTCGGATCAAGCTTGAGGCAGGCTTTTCCGTAGAGCACGTAGACTGCATCGGCGGTTGCCACGTAGTTGCTGCCGATCGCGTTCGCACCCGGCTGGTGGCTGGTATTGTCATAGGCCTTGCCAAGCCCGGGGAATTCAGCCTCCCAGAGGAGCCTGCCGGTATAGACATCGAGCGAACGCAGAACGTCGGGCCCCTCGATGATAATGCGCCCACCGACCACCAGGTGTCGTGGCCCATGGCCGTGGCGGGGAAGAAGCCTGGCGTTGGAGGCGCCGCCGAACCAGAGAACCCCAAGCGGCGCCTTGACGAGCGAATCCCGGGAAAGATTACTGTTAGCCCCATCTCCATACTGGTGAGTCCAGCTTCCGGAACGCGGTAGCGGGCCGCGGCGGCGAAGCACAAGCGACCTGCCTGCCTCCTGTATTTCCGCCCCAGCCAGGGACTGGCTCCTGACGGCAGCTTCAAGCTCCTGCCGTTTCAACATTCCTCCCCGGAAAAAAGCGGCACCGCCATAGGGGCGCAGGGTATTGAACAATACTGCAATAGATTCCGCAGAGAGCTCCGGAGCACTCTCGCTGCCGTTGTGAATAACAAGGCTGGCAAGATAGGGGGGCGGTGCAAAGCTCCCTGGAGTCCCGGTGTGGACACTGACGCGGGTGCCGTACTGCCCGGCTCGATCCAGTTGCCTGCGCAGCTCTGCAACCTTCCGGGGGCTTTCCTCAAGGACGAGGAGCCGAAGACGGGTATTGGAAAGAAGTCCCCGGATAAGCTCAAGGGTGGCCCCTCCAGCAAGGAGGCAGTAGCCTTCCCCGGGTGGATCAAGCTTGAGAAGGTCAGCCAGCCCGGCAGGCAGCTGACCCTGTACCGGCAGAGGACTGGCGGCTTCACTCCTGGCAAGAGGGGCTTTTTTCCTGTCGCCGCCAAAACAGTAAAGCTGCCCCCCTTCCATGGCAACCAGCAGGTAGCCATCGGAGCAGACAAGCGCTCCGGGAACACCCTGCAGTTTCTTCTTCCAGGCAAAGCCGGGGCGCTTCTTACCTGTAGATTTATCCGAAGGCAGATCGAAGGCCAGGAGAGCCCCTGCACAGGCGACATAGACCCTCTTGCCGGCCCGGATAGCCAGGGCCTTCTCAGCCCCGACAGGGGGTATTCCTGCCAGGTCCTGCATGATTCTCCAGGAAGGGGCAAGGGCCAGCTCGCGCTTCAGACCGCGAGGGAGCCTCCTGAAAAGGACCTCCCTGGAGATCTCTCCATCGACGTTGCGCAGCTTCTCAACATCCACCAGCTTCCCCCTGGCGGAGAGCCGCTCGAACTTTGATGTGGGAAGAGCCCCAAGACCCCCAAGGCCCGGTTTTTTCTGACCTGCTTTCTTCCTGGCAGCAAGCGGGATGCGCGTTTCCACCTTGCAGGTCCAGTCAGCCGGGTCGAGGTAAACTGCGGTCCTGCAGATCGTCTCCACAGGCTTTCCGCCTTCCTTGCCGACCAGCCTGGCGGGAAGAAGCGAGTCCCTGTAACTCAGAACGCCAGCCTCAACACTTTTACCTGCGAAGTCCTTGTGCTTATTGGGCACCACATAGCTGATAACCTCCAGCTT
Source organism: uncultured Planctomycetia bacterium (assembly GCA_964615885.1). Classification (GTDB taxonomy): domain Bacteria; phylum Planctomycetota; class UBA8108; order UBA8108; family UBA8108; genus UBA8108. The sequence goes on from CAZTRG010000156.1 coordinate 3,904, forward strand.
CCCGGCCGGCTGCCCCTTCCCGGTCTTCACAAACTTCTCCACCTTTGCACCCCGGACGGAAACCTCGTAGCTGGCCCCCCGCAGCTTGTCAGTCCAGCGCAACTGGAAATGATCCCGGTCAAAACGAATCCGGTTTCCCAGTCGAAGCTCTCTCAACTGCAGGCGGGTCTTCTTCTTTCCCTTCTCCTCTTTCTGCACAACAGCAGCCGAGTAGATAGCCCCGGAATCGAGGGCCGCATCCTGGGAGAGAGTCCCCTTGATGCGGGCACCTCCGTCCAGGTCATAAAGGAGGCCTGAATTAAGGAATACGCCACCGGTGGTCGACACATGGTAGGACTCCTTCTTCGCATTTTTGGACAGGTTGTAATAGAGCAGCTTCCCGGTCTTTCCATCGAGGCAGGCGGGAATCGCGCGGCCATTGGGCACCAGGAGCCTGTCACCCGTGGCAGCCAGGTATCCCTGGGGAGCCAGCCCGCCAAAGGCAGGGCTGTTGTGCGGCTGGTCCAGGTACAGAGCCCCATCGGTGCCGTTCGTCCAGACCGGCCTGCCATCCTCTGCATCAAGGCAATGAACATAGGTCCCCATAAAGGGCCAGATCCCTGCACCGAAAAAGACCTTGCCGTCCTGCACAACCGGTGCGCCCCGGGCAGGCCAGCTGGACACAATGCGCTCATTACCGGTCACCTTCCGCCCCGAGGGGCCACCCCGGTAACGCCAGAGGAGGCTGCCGTCCCCGGCAGCAAGACAGTACAGGTAGCCATCATCAGAGCTGAAATAGAGTTTTCCGGATGCAACAAAAGGCGCAAAGCGTACCGGGCCACCTGAAAAGAACCTCCAGTGCAGGGTGCCATCCTGCAGGCTGTAAGAGCTCACTGAGTCATTCCGGGAAGATGAAAGAAAGATCCTTCCGCCGGCAATGACCGGTTGATAGCAGACGTCGAAGTCCAATCGAGGCTGGTCGGGCCAGGCAGGCTCAAGGGGCGGCAACTTCAGCTTCCAGTGCAGGGACAGCCTGGCAGGAAGCTTCTCCTCAACACTGGCGCTCCGCCTTGCATTCCCCCTCCAGGCGGGCCAGTCGGCCCGGGCCGGAGGCAGGAGGAAGAGAGCCAGGAGAAAAACCACGGCAGCCCAGCCAAGGGGTAATCTTCCCGCACCTGCCGGGTAAGCTCTGTTCTTGCTGCACATCTGGCAAAACACCTTGTTCTTCTCCATTAACCGGTCCCGGCCACTCACAGCCGGAGCCCTTCCTCCAGAACAGTATCCTGTCTCCGAGCCTGCTACTCAACCATCCTTGCCGGGTTTTACCCAGTGCAGGTTCCTGAATTCCGGCCGTCCTCCCGCCCAGCGGGTACTGCCAAGAACCTTTCCGGAACGCTCTCCATAATAGGCCCGAAAACCAAGCAAGTCAGCGAACTCCCAGGACTCAAGCGGTGTACGGTTCTGCTGGTGGATAAAATCACCGGGCCGGAGGACGACCTGGTGCCAACCCTTTCCACCAGGCAATTTAGCGACAGTGACCGAATCCCCCTTGCGGCGCCCCCTGTAGCCCCTGAAAAAATTCTCGGTAATCACGACGACCAGGTCGTTCGGCTTCTCTGTTCGAACCTCCAGGGCCAGGTGCTCACCTATAGCTCCCCTCCACTTGGGATCGGTGATCTTGCGGGTCCAGAACTGCCAGTGATGCGGATTGTCAGCTGACAAGAGGTACCAGTCCTGGAACCCGTTGGAAAAATCATCGATCAGGCGAGCGGGCTTATCTGTCGCCTTGACGCCCCTGCTGTTCAGCTCCGCTGGCGAGGCTGTCTTCATCAGCGAGCTGATGGCAAAGGTGGAGGTCGGACGCGCAAACTGGACCTCTACAGGCTTCTCCAGCCGGTAGTAGATATTGGCAAAGGCGAAGAGAGGCTCGTTCACCGAGAGAATCGGGAGCTCCGCAGTCCAGGTCCCACCCTGCCGTGAGCTGCTGGCCGTTCGCCAGAACCGGGCACGCGGATCGGGGTCCACAGAATACATGATCTCTACCCTGGCCACCGGGTGGGAGCGCACCGGGGTCACCCGGAATTTCGGGACCCCTTCAAGCAGCAGGCTCACAGCAGGCATCTCCGGCAGGCTCAGCCCCTTCTTCAGATGCTGGTCCAGCCAGAGAGGGCGGGTAACCGCGAAATCCGGCGTAAAACGATGGTTGAGGTGAGGGGCGAAGGCATACCTTACCGCTCCGTGAGGGATCAGCGCCCCGGTCCGGTAGGTGTCATCCATGATGCCGTGGAAATCATTTGTCGAGCTGAGCCAGAGCAGAGGAGCCCTGATCCGGGGAGCATAGGACTGGAAGCCGAGGGTCTCCCTGTAAAGTTTCATATCTCCCCTGGGAACCTTCCTTCTCTGCCCGGGCAGGAGCTCCCAGTTGATGGTTCGAAATCCCTGCCCACCCACAGAGGGAGCAGCCACCTTCACGCGGTCATCGGTTCCTGCTACATAGACCGCCAGGTTACCGCCCATCGAATGCCCATAGACCCC
>CAZTRG010000157.1:0-4954 GCA_964615885.1 uncultured Planctomycetia bacterium
CTACATCAAGGACGTGCGCAAAGAGTACAAGACACCGGAGATGCCCTTAGTCATCGGAGTCATGGGAACGAGCATCACCAAGGAGAAGGTCGCCGAGCACGCGGTCTCCGTCGCCCAGCGCGAGGCGGCGAAGGCGCCCGAGTTCAAGGGCACGGTCACCTCGGTCGACAGCTACCTCTACTACGACCTCGATGCCTACGAAATCTACAAGAAGGGCTGGTTCAAGCACCTGCACGAGTTCTCGCTCCTGGGCAGCGACCGTCCCTACCACTACATGGGCAGCGGCAAGTTCTTCACCCGCTTCGGAGACGCCCTGGCCGGTGCGATGAACGGCCTGCTGAAAAAATAGGCGGTTAGTCGCCCAGCAGCTTCAGCAGCCCGGCCGCAGCGGAGGCCCGGTCGATGCCCTTGACCTTGTCTTGGATCAGCACGGCGTAGCGCAGGCGGAAGGACTCGCCCTTCTTCACCCGGGTACGAACATAGGGCTCGCGGCGCTCCTTCGGCTGCTTCGGGAAGGGATTGATGACGACAACTCCATAGTCGCGGCTGTGAGCCCAGGACGGCCGCGGATTCCGCGGGGAGGGAACGACGAGAATACCCACCCGGCGGCCATCGATGAGGCCCGAGTAGTCGATCCATTTCATCTGCCGCCCCCAGGTGCCGGCGCCGTTTTTGCCGCCGGCATCGTTGATGATCAGTCCATTGCCTCCCTTGACGCGAATGGCCGAGGCGACGCGGACCCCCAGGCCGCTCTCCTCCTGGTCGCCGAAGTAGAAGTCGCGCTCATCGTTTCGGAACTCGGAGTCCCACAGGAGAACAAGACCCTCCTCACCGCGCAGGAAGCGGTAGCGGGCAATCTCCCGGCAACTCTCACCCTGGCCATCCTCGGTGAGATAGCGATTGCGCACCGTAAAGCTCGCCTCAGCAGAGGTCGCGATGGGACCTTTGAGAAACCCATCGTGCTCAACACGAGCCTTGAGCCTCCAGTAGTCCTGGCCGTCAAGATGGCCGAAGCCCATCCAGAGTCCCGGGTGCATGAGGGCGTGGTCCTTGTCATCCCCTGAGGGCGGAAAGCTGCGGGTAACCTGGATGCCGCCGGGCGTCCTGACATTGATAAAGCCGCGCCGGGTCAGCTGCGGGTGCTCGAGGAGATAGTCGGTGATCCGACGGCCGTCGAGCCAGATCTCCAGGTGGTCTTCTTCCTTCCTGAAGGAGAAGCCCTTCTTCTTAGACCCCAGGTAGGCGACCAGGTCAGCGACCTGCTGCGGGGTGAGGAGGTCGGAGAGAACCGGCATGGCGGAGATCTCGAGCCTCCTGCGGGCCAGGAGCTCCTTCTTGCCGATCTCGGCGACGACCCCACCCGGGAGCGCCAGCTTGACTGCCAACCCGGTCTCCCCGATCACGATACCTGAGAGAACCTGGCCGGAGCGCTTGGTGATGGCCTGCATGGCGAAGCCCTCGGTGATCGCCGCGCTGGGCTCGAGGATCGACTGCACCAAGAGTTCCGGTTTGATCCGGGAGCCTGCATCGGAAAGATCCGGAGCGAACACATTGCCGACACCCTCCAATCGATGACAGGTCGAGCAGGTCGCCCCATGGCGGCCCAGGAAGAGGTCCCGCCCTCGGCGAACATTGCCAGATGAAAGCAGGGGCAGCACATCCCCTGCCACCGTCGGGCGCGCAGGCTTTTGAATCAGCCGCGGACGAATAATAACGAGGTAGTTCCCCTTGCGGGCCTTCACTCCATCGCTGTTAGCCCCGAGCTCGACCCGTCCGGCAGGGTATTCACGCTGATAGATCTTCATGCTTTCGGCATCGGTGGTGTGGAGCACCAGGTCGAGCGGCTTCCAGCCCTTTCGAAGCCAGGTGGGAGGAAGCTCTCCCCTGGCATCGTCGGCGAGAAAGACCGTCGAGGGGTAGAGTAGCTTGAAGCTCAGGGCCCTACCTCCGGTGAGTTCCGCGGCGCTGCAGGCCGGCTGGATAAAGGCCTCTCCTTTGAGCTCATCGGGAACATGGGTAACCCGGTACTGGCGATCGGAATAGGCCTTGACGCCTTCAGCGAGGATCGCGAGCTGATAGCTGTTCGAGCTCGCCGCCTGGAGCTGCGTCAGCGGCACGGCTGAGGGTGGGAGCGCCGGCCGGGCAGCGACCGATGCACCTAGAGGCCGGCCGCGCTGCTCGTAGATCGGCTTGCCGCCAAGGCGCCGGCGGGCAAGTTTCGCTGTCGGGGCATCACCATCACTCGCCAAGGCCTTGAGGCGTCGCGGAGGAAGCAGGTCATCCTCCAGCAGGCCAAGCAGCGCCGCGCGGCGAACCCCGGCGCTCGAATGCCCCAGCAGGGCCTTGCGCTCATCGACAGGAAGCCCCGCCCTCAGCGCCCCCCACACCGCGTAGTAGACCAGCCGATCCTCTTCCCCCGCAGCCAGTCCGATCAGCTGCGCTCGACAGTCGGCAACCTGCCCGGCCTGGCGAATAGCCAGCACCGCCTCCAGACGAAGACGGGGCTCGGGGTCTTTGAGAGCAGCCCGGGTCTTCGGATGCAGCTTCGCGGCAAGGGCCTGCACCCGCAGGGACTGGATGTGTCGATTGAGATTATCGTCTTCCCAGGTCCCCTCCGGGTCAAGCCGGCCAAGCGTCCACACCACCCAGGTTTCCAGCGCGCGCGGCAGCTTTCCGTCCGCCAGCAGGCCCCGCAGCTTCGCCCGGACCTTTTCCCCACGGCGAAGAAGCTCCTCCTGGGCCTTGACCCGCCAGGCGGGAAGGTGGCTTCCGAGGTCTTCGGTAAGCTCCTTGAAGGTCCACTCCTTTGCTGGTTTCAGGCGCCTGGCAGCGGACTTTCCGTAAACAGGCCGGACTCCCTTCGGCCAGAGGCGGTAGATCCGGCCCTCGTTTCTCATCTCCCCATCAATCATCTTCGCGCCGTATTCCCGCCCCCAGCTGGTGACCCAGAGGGCCTCGTCCGGTCCCACCTCCAGGTCAACCGGGTTGAAGGCCCGCCCCCCTCCCTCCGGCAGTGAGCGTCCGCCTCCGGCCCGCGCGAAGATCTCAAAGGGAGTCTTCGTCGGCACCATGAGGGCCCCATCCCACCCCGGACGGTAGACGTAGATCTCGCGGCGCAGCCAGTCGTTGATAAAAAAAACGCCGCGATACTTTTCAGGCCAGCTCTCGAGCCCGCAATAGATGACTCCTGTTCCGGAGCCTTCGAAGAGAGGCCCCGAGGCGGGAACCGTGGGCAGGTGATCACTACCCTCCCAGTCATAGCTCCAGGCGTGTCCCCAGCCGAAGTCGGAACCGTAGAAGGGGGAGAAGATCTTGTCGCCGTGGGTCTGGTCGTTGTCGGTGCCGAGCCAGTTGAAGCCATCGTCGAAGGTGATGTCCCAGGGGTTTCGGAAACCGCGTGAGACAATCTCGAGGTCGGCTCCACCAGGCCCGCAGCGCAGCACCCCCCCGCTCACGCCCCAATCATCGGCCGGGTCGTGATAGGTTTTCTCGTAGTCAACGGCACCGGTAATCTTCGGAGCTGGAAAAACGGGCGCGCCGGGAGCCTCCACCCCCCAGCGCTCCCGGAAGGGAGCCGGGGCCACCCTGTCGGGCAGCTGCGTCATCCCCTTGGAGTTCCCCTTCGACATGTAGAGCCTGCCATCGGGCCCCCAGTTGAGGCCGTGGAGAGCGTGCTCGAGATTGCCAAGGTCGCTGTAGACACGAACGTACTCATCAGCAACGTCGTCGCCATCGAGATCCCGTACCATGGTGAGCTCCGGGGCATTGGCCACCCACAGCTCACTGCCACGCCAGGCGAGACCCTGGATGGAGTTGAAACCCGTCGCAAAGCGCTTGCGGCCATCGGCTTCACCATCAGAATCCTTATCGAGAAGGATCCAGACCGAGTCCCCCGGGGTGTCCGGTTTCGGACTCCGGTACTGGGGCCCCATGCCGACACAGGGACGTCCCCTCGCGTCAAAGGTGATGGCGCAGGGGTTTCGAACCAGCGGCTCCCTGGCAAAGAGCTTCACCTCGACATCGCCCGCGGGGATGGGATAGTCCCCCTGTGCGCCAACGAACCCGGCCCCCGGCAGCAGGATGGCGACGACAAAAAACAGGGGTTTCACTGGGAACCTGGTCATCTCGCTCGGGTTAAAGAAAGTTCTATTCCTGGTCCCAGAGACGATGGGGGTCGTCAAGGCGCTTCATCTCAGATTGCAGCAGCGCCTCCATCTCCTTAAGCTTCGCGGCATGGGCAGGATCACCGGCGAGGTTCACCTGCTTCGCGGCGGGGCTCGCCCCCGTCTGCGCAGAAACCTTAGCGTCCTGGTGCTGTGAGAGGAACTCGTGCGGGTTGTCTTTGAGGTTGAAGAGCTGGGTCTCGCGCACCTTGCCGTCCATGACGTCGTACTTGATGAGCTTCCAGTCGCCCTTTTTCACCGAGCGCATGCCGGGCTTGGTGCCGCCAGAGTAGGCTCCGTAGAGCACCTCGCGGCTCTTGTCCTTCTTTCCCATGAGGATCGGCTTGAAGCTGGTGCCCTCGTTGTCGGCGGGTGCCTTGATGCCCGCGAGATCGCTGAGGGTGGCGAGCACGTCGAGGAGGTAGACGTTACCGGTGACCCGGCTGCCAGCCGTGATGCCCGGGCCCTTCACAAAGAGGGGCACGCGCCAGGTGTGCTCATAGAGGTTCTGCTTACCCTGCAGACCGTGGCGGCCGATGGCCATGCCGTGGTCGGCGGTGTAGAAGATGTAGGTGTTGTCGAGCTCGCCCATGGCCTCGAGCTTCTTCAGCACGCGGCCGATCTGGATGTCGATATTCTCGCTGCAGGCGAACTGGCGGCCGATCTCGTTGCGGATCGTGATCTCATCGCGGCGCTCCCAGACACCCGGCACGCTGACCTCGTCCCGCAGGCGGGGGTGGCCGTGATGGAAGGGGTGCGCCGGCAGCCAGTTGACCGGCAGCTTCGGGGCC
>CAZTRG010000158.1:0-17618 GCA_964615885.1 uncultured Planctomycetia bacterium
TCCATGTTCCTCGAGACAGAACAGACCTTCGCGCGCATGGAGGATACGGCGCTGTTCCCTGCTGTCGCCGACCGCGACACGCGCCAGACCTGGGAGGAAAAAGGCGGGCACGATGCCTGGAGTAAATCCCTGCTGGTAGCCAAGGAGATTATCGAGCGGCAGGGACTCTCCTACTTCTCCCCGGAGCTGGACGCGGAGATCCGGTCCCAGTTCGAAAACATGGTCCCCGGCGAGGTGCTGATCCCCGAGGGCTGGTAATGGCCTCTCTCAGCGGCTGCGCCAGTTGACATCCTCTGAAGAGAGGGCCTCTTCAAAAGGATCCCTCTCTCCCCCGGCATCCTTGAGCTTCCTGGCGAGCCAGGGCTGCACCAGGTCGCTCACGACCCTGGTCTGCTCAACCGAACCAAGGGTCTCGCCCTGGATGTTGAAAAATGGAAAGAGGGGGTTACAGAACCCGAGCTCGGCAAGGCCGCAGCTGAGAGTGGTCGGGCCATCTTCATCGGAGAAGCCGCAGTGGTCTCCCAGCGGAAGGTTCACCAGGCAGGAATTCCCCGTCTCCGGCAGCGACTGAAAAACCTGGCGGGAATGGAGCCCCGGTGGTGTCGTACAGTCCTTCTCTCCCTCGATCACAAGAACCGGGATATCAAGCTCCCGGGCAATACGCTCCGGCTGGCGGACCCCGGCAACCGGCGGCAGCAGAGAGCCGAGGGGAGCCAGCAGCAGGATTGTCCGAAGGCCGGCCTCATTGTCCTGCAGCGCGTCGGCAGCGGCCAGCACCGATGCCCCCCCACCGGCTGAATGTCCCATGAGAGCGGCTGCTTCCCCGACATGACCCAGCAGCAGTGAATCCCCATCCTGCCCGGCCTGCCTGATCCGGGAGAGAACAAAGCGCAGATCCTGCGCATAATCTTCCAGGTTGAGGAAGGTTGCGTCACTGAGCCGGTCGGAAATCGCGAAAATATAGCCCGCCGGAACCAGGGCTTCCCAGAGGTAGGCATAATCGAGGGCCTCCATGCCGTAGCCATGGCCGAAGACCACCAGGGGGAAGCGCCCGGCGGCCGGCCTTACGCCCTCGCCGGCCTCATCGGCCGGGTAGAAAACATCGACCGGTATTCGGCCGCTGCTGCCCGGAGAACCGGAAAAGGACAGCGAGATATAGCCAAGCTCATAAACAACCGGCCGGGGAGCCTCGCAATCGGGTTCAGCTCCACCTGAAAACAGCCAGTCGAGCAGGGAGATGGCGTCGCTGAGGTCGGAGACCGAATCGGAGTTGACGTCTATGCAGGCCGGCTCGCCGCAGCGGGGATCCTCCCCCCCACGAAAGAGCCAGGTGAGGATGTGAATCGCATCACCGAGGTCCAGTCCCAGGTCGCCGTTGGCATCACCACAGAGCCCACGGGCCTCCTCCTGTGCCCCGGCAGCGGAGCCCAGAGAAAGCTGCAGAGGAGGAGACCTGCACAGCAGCTAAGGAATCTTTTTGCGTACCGGTCTTTGATCTCATACATCGGGTGAAGGGCCCCCCTGTTGAACGAATCCACTGCTGCCGCCCTGCGCCTCAATCTCGCAGAAACTCGACTGGGGACCATTGTACCACCCATTAGCGGAGCCGACGATGGACTAGTTCCCGCTCAGGCTCGACCCCTGCGAAACCCTGTGGTAAAAAGAATTGCCAGCTCCTCTTTCACCGGGAAGCGGAAATCACCAGAGGCCTACCGGCGACCAATGATCTCAAAGCTATTTACCATCGCCGCCAACACCTTCACAGAGTCCCTGAGGCGGCCGGCCTTCATTGCTGTGCTGGGCACCGTGAGCTTCCTGCTGGCCTTCAACCCTGCCATCAGCATCCTCACCCTCGGCGAAGATGAAAAGCTTCTCATCGACCTCGGGCTCAGCACCATCCTCCTGGGTGGCCTCTTCCTCAGCGCCTTTACAGCTACCGGGTCCATCTCAGTCGAGATCGACAACAAGACCATCCTGGCCGTCCTTACCAAGCCGGTGGCGAAGCAGGTCTTTATCATCGGGAAGTACCTGGGAGTTTGTGCCGTCCTCAGCCTTGCCTTCTGGATCTGGACCATGGTTTTCCTGCTGGGTGTACGGCATGGTGCCATCTCGGCGGCCTGGGACACTGCAGATGTTCCGGTCCTCCTCTTTGGAACCATCGCCCTGGCCCTGGCGCTGCTCCTTGCCGCCGGCGGCAATTACTTTCGCAGCTGGAACTTCCCCACCACCCTCTCTGCCCTGCTGGCGGTCTTGCTCCCCCTGGCCTGGGGGCTGGTGCTGGCCGTCGACAAGGACTGGAATCTCCAGCCGGTCTCCACCGAGTTTGCCGGCGAGGGGAAATTCACGGGACAGGTACTCCTGGCACTCTTGCTCATCCTCCAGGCCTTGTGGCTTCTTGCCTCGGTCGCAATCGCCTGCTCAACGCGCCTTGGGCAGCTCGCCACCCTGCTGATCCTCTTCGGCGTTTTCCTGCTCGGGCTCTCAGGTGATCTTTCCTTTACTCCGAACCTGGCGCTGCACTGGATGTCGGATGCACTCTCCCACGAAATCCCCATCTCTGCCGCCTACCTGGCACTGGTCAGCGCCTACACCCTTTTGTTTACCGGTGCCATACTCTGCCTCGCCTCTGCTCTCTTCGAGGGACGCGAGACCGGCTGACCCGCGCCCGAAAAATGCCTGTTTTCGCTGGAACTCGTTTCTCCACAAGGGCAGGATGACGGCCGAAGAGAACTCTTCCCCTTGAAGAAACATCCAATGCAGCCGCTGGCGCAAAGCGGCTTCGCGCTGAATGACGGGAAGCGAGAAACCGGGGAATTTCCTGCTACCGGCTCCCCTTGTGTTGGGATTGAACGCAAGACAGCGCGAGTGTTAAAGATCGCCGTCACCCTGTAACGGAACACTCCAGAATGCAGCCCAGCCAGGAACCTCTCTTTGTAAAAGCAACCGGGCTTACGAAGATCTTCAAGGATTTCTGGTTCCGTCCCCGGGTCGTGGCGCTCGACAAGCTGGACCTTTCTATCCACCCCGGAGAGGTCCATGGCCTGCTCGGGTCCAACGGCGCCGGGAAATCCACCACCATCAAGCTCCTGCTGGGTCTTCTCTTTCCGACCAGCGGGGACATCGAGGTCTTCGGGAAGCCGCCGGGGAACGTCCATGCAAAAAACCGGATCGGCTACCTGCCAGAGGAGTCCTACCTCTACGGCTTCCTCGATGCAGGGGAGATCCTCGACTACTACGCCCGGCTCTTCAACATACCCAGCGAGACCCGCAGCAGGAGAATCGCGGAGCTCCTGGAGATGGTCGGCCTGCAGGAAATGGAGCACCGGCCGCTGGGAGAATTTTCCAAGGGAATGCAACGCCGCATAGGCATCGCCCAGGCGCTCATCAACAACCCCGACCTGCTTATCTTTGATGAGCCCACCACCGGCCTCGACCCCATAGGTGCACGGGAGGTCAAGGATCTCATTCTCCGGCTGAAGGAAGAGGGCAAGAGCATCCTGCTGAGCAGTCATCGACTGGCAGATGTCGAGGATGTCTGTGACAGGGTCACCGTCCTCTACGGAGGAAAAAAGCGGGCTGAAGGATCTATCGATGAGCTTCTCAGCTCGCCGCAATCGACCATTCTTGAAACCGACTGTCTTGACGAAAAAGCCATCGCCTCGATCAGGAAGGTTCTCAGCGAATCCGGGGGCTTCTCGCTGCGCAGGGCCGAGTCTCCCAGGCAGAGCCTCGAGGAGTTCTTCCTGGAGCTTGTCGAAGAGGCCCGGCAGGAAGGCGCCGAAACCAGTGGAGCGCTGACCGGCAGCGGTGTGGCCGATTTCCTCTCCAGGAAAGAAACAGGAGAGGCCGCGCAACAACCGGGGGGCGGCAAACAGAAGGATGAGAGCCAGGACAAGGACGCCGGCTGAAATGAGCGCACAGCTTCCAGCAAACGAAAACACGAGGGAGCCGGGCAGGGGCTCACTCCCTCTTTTCCTGCTGGTGCCGGCCGTGTTATTCGCAGGCAGCTGCCTCCTCTACCTCTTCAGCGGAACAGGAAGCTTCCTCGACTCCTTCCTGACCAGGACCACGACCGCCCTCTTGCTTTGCTGCCTGCTCTTCACCACGCTCTACCGTGTTGCCCGCCAGCTCCTGGGCCGAGGGGGGCAAATGTCGGCCGTGGCCCGGACCGTCCTCGCCGAATCGATGGGCACCAGGGCCGCGCCTGCCTTCCTCCTCGTTCTCTTTATCGCCCTCTGTGCCTTGACGATCCCCCACCAGGAGGACGCGCCGGCGCGCTACATGGTCCAGACCTACCTCGGCTACGCGTTCTCCATCACCTCGATCTTAGCCGGAATGCTCACCCTGCTGCTGGCCTGCAAAACTCTCAGCCGGGAAATCGAGGAGAAGCTGATAGAAACCCTCGCCGTCAAGCCGGTGAGCAGGATTCGCTACCTGGCGGGAAAATGGCTCGGACTTGTGATCCTGAACGCGATCATGCTCAGCGTGGCCATGACCATCATCTACCTTTTCACAGTCCACCACATCGGGGCACGCCCGGGGCTGGACGCCGTGGATTCAGAGCTGATCGAGAAGGAGATCCTCACTGCACGGAAATTCGCTCCGGCGCAACCCTACCCTGCCCTGGAAGAACAGGTCGAGCTGCAGCTGGAGAAGTTAAAAAAAGAGAAGCCGGGCGCCCTCTACCGCCTGGGAAAAAAGGAAGCCGACCGCAGGAAGCTCGGCCCCCTGGACGAGCCGGGCATTACCCTGCTGGGAATCAAGCAGGCGCGAAAAAGGCTGAACAGGCTCGCCCCCCGGCGCTGGCGAAGCCTGGGCCCGGGCAGGAGCAGGGCCTTCGTCTTCGAAGGACTCGGCCACCTGCGGAGCTCCCAGGCGCCCCTCCAGCTGCGCTACCGGATCGCGGCCCAGCCTGGAGGAGAAGCCGGCCCTGCCATGCTGATGGTCTTTACCGGTAAAAAGGAGGAGCTCCGGGAATTCAACACCATCGAAGCGGGGTATCTCGATGTCGACCCTGGCTCGATCGATGAGGAGGGCCGACTCGTCCTGGGCCTTAAAAATCCGTCCGAGGCTCCAGGCACAGTCATCTTCAGCTCCATCAGGGGACTGGAGGTGCTGAGCTCACGGGCAAGCTTTGAGGGAAACCTCCTGCGTGCCTCCCTGGCTGCCTGGATCAAGCTCTCCTTTCTTTCCATGCTCGGACTGCTCTGCTCCAGCTTCCTGGGCTTCCCGGTGGCCGTTCTCTTCTGCGCGATCATCCTCCTTGGGGCCACCACCAGCCCTTTCCTGCTCGATGTGGCCGACATGTCCCACAACCCTGACAACCTGGGTGGTTTTTTTGAGAACTTTGCCACCAGCACCACCACCATCCTAGCCCAGTCACTGGGACGCTACTCGGAATTCAAACCCGGAGTGCAGCTCGTTGATGGAAGGCTCTTCAGCTGGCAGGACCTGGGGCGTTGCTTCTTCTGGATCGGTATCGTTTGGACAGGAATCTCAGGCTCACTAGCAGCCTGTGCTTACTCCAGGAGGGAACTTGCCAGGGTACAGGTCTGAGAAAACCCGGATGGTAAATACTGCGGCTGCCCTGCTGGGCTGCGGTGTGCTGGTGGTCTGTGCTGCGCTGCTGCGCCGGCCCATCGAGCAGACCCAGACACGCCTCAGGCTGCAGCAATCCGCCCCCGGAATAGGAGGCCTGAACCTGCCGCCGGATATCGCCTTTGCACAGACCAGCCTCGGCACCTTCCGGGCCCTGGCAACCACCGTGCTGTGGAGCAGGGCGAGCCGGCTTCAGCGGGAAGGCAATTACTTTGAATCCATGCGGCTGGCGGACTGGATCACCAGGCTCCAGCCCCGGTTCTCAAAGGTCTGGGAATTCTATGCCGTGAACATGACCTACAACATCTCCGTAGCCACCCGTACGCCGCAGGAGCGCTGGCTGTGGGTCAACTCGGGAATCCAGCTGCTGCGCGACCGTGGAATCCCCCTGAATCCGGGCAAGGCGAATCTCTACGCCGAGCTCAGCCGCTTTTTCTTCGACAAGATCGGCGGCACCAATGACGAAACACACCTCTACTACAAGCTTCGCCTTGCAGAAGAGTGGCACGACCTGCTTGGCGCCCCCCCCGCAGGAGCTGCACAGCAGAAGGCTGACTGGTTCCGCCCTGTCGCAGCTGCCTACTCGCGCTACATTCTCCCGGCAGGCCCCGGGGCTGCGCTCAGAGAACTCCAGGGAGACTCAGCAGAGACAGGGAGCCTGCTCCAGCAGCTTCGCCGGCTGGAAATCGAGCCCGGCCGGGAACTGCTCACCCGCCTGGCAGCCTTTGAAACCGAAGAGAAGCTCGCAGCAGCCGGAAAAAATACGCCGGCAGGGGATGACCCCTTCGGCCTATGGGTGACTGAAAACAGGGGAAGCCCCTCCTGGGAAGGGCTGGTCGCCTTGCTCCGGGCACAGGTGCTGGTGGCTGACTACACGATGGATCCTTCCTCGATGCTCCGCTTGATGGAGAAATCAGGACAGGATCCCGCCACCGGGAAGGTGGCCGCCCTTTCAATCGACTGGCGCCACCCCGCCGCCCATGCCCTCTACTGGGCAGATCTTGGGCTTCACAGGAGCCGGGCAATGACGAAGATCGATGAGTTTTCAATCGCCCAGACCCGGCACTATTACCGAAACGCACTGGGCGAGCTGGCCATGAACGGGACGCTCGACTACGACCGCTATTCCGGCTACTACCGGCGCTCAGTTCAAACCGATTGCATCGAGGCCTACCGGCTGGCCCTGCTGGATTTCACCCGGGGGGGCGGTCCCGAAGGCGGCGCTGAGCCACCCGGACACGACCACGAGCACCCGGGCCACGAAGAGGAAGACCACCCGGAGGCCGAGCCGCCCGGATCCGGCCACGGTCTCTTCCTGGGCTGGGCTGTGCGTGCCTACTACTTCAGAGGCGAGCACTCGCAGGCGGAGTCCTTTTACCGGCGTCTTAGAGAGCTGGTGAAAGCTGAACCAGACCAGGCACCTGTCCCCCTGCCCCCCGGAGCCTCCCTCGAAGATTTCATCAGGGCCAGCCTGGTTTCAGCAGACAGCCTCAGCCGGCCGGTGGAGACTCGCCCCGTCATCGAGCAGCTCGTTCTGAAAGCAATCAACGAGGGATATGCAGCCGGGAACAAAACCCCTGCCGACCGGTACCTGGCGACCGCGAAAAACATTCATGCCGCCTGTCTTGCGGCAAGTGGAGACAAGGCCTCCAGGCATCCATTGCCCCCCTTTGAGGAATTGCTGGATGGGGTCTTCACCGGCTACCTGCTGAACTCCGATGGCAATTCACCCCCACCCTGGATGCGGGCAAAAACCTGGAGGTCCTCTCCCCGGGCTCTCCGGGCCAGGGTCTACGACCGAGTGCAGCCTCCCCTGCAGGCGGAACTCGAGAAGCTCGGCCTCGATGCAAGTGCAGTATTTCCGCCACCTGCAGGCAGCTAGAGGAGCCTACTTTTTTTTCGGCCTGAAAGCCTTGAGCCGGCTCTCATCGGTTTCGAGATAGGGTCCATTGAGGAGATCGATACAGTAGGGAATGGCCGGGAATACTGCATCGAGGCATTCCCCGATCGCCCTGGGCTGCCCGGGAAGGTTCACGATGAGAGCTGACCCGAGAATTCCCGCTGTCTGCCTGGAGAGAATAGCCGTGGCGACCTTCTCCAGGGACACCTTCCGCATCAGCTCACCGAAGCCTGGCATCATCTTCTGGCAGACGGCCTCGGTTGCCTCGGGCGTCACATCCCGCGATGCGGGGCCGGTGCCCCCTGTGGTCACCACCAGGCAGCAGCCCTCAGTCTCAGCCAGCTCCACCAGGGTCTCCTCGATCAGGGGCTGGTCATCGGTAACGATCCTCGCCACCGGCTCCCAACCTGAGGTGAGCACCTCATCGAGATACTCCCTGATCGCAGGGCCTCCACGGTCTTCGTATTCCCCGCGGCTGGCGCGGTCCGATACGGTAAGGATTCCAATCTTTGCTGTCGCCATGGTGGGACTCAGTCCAGCTGCGAATGGCTTCCGTCGCAATAGGGAGGATTGCAGGTGCGCTTGCAGCCACACCAGGCCACTGTCTTTGCCTCCTCGATATCGACCACCAGGGGAGCCATACCGGTTCCAGCATGCGCCCCATCGCAATAGGGCTGGTTCTCAGAGCGCCCGCAGGTGCACCAGGCCTTCTTGCCGGGCTCCTCGTCAATCACGCAGGGCGTTTTCTGGGGAATGGGAATGTCATTTTCAGAGCTCATGGTATCTCCAGGTAAGAGTTGCTTGGTCAGGAGTTGTAGTTTGCCTTAAAACGGCGCTGAAGTCTCTATTGAAGGCCCTGGCCGCCCACCTTCCCCCGGCTGGATAGAAAAAGCGGGGAAATCCATTGAATACCCGCCGCCCGGATAGTGTCTTACCCTTACGCGATCCATTCAAAGGACAGAGATTCATGAACAACTCCCGGACCAGCGGCCCCGCCTTCCAGTTAATTCCCCCAGCCGCCCTGCTTCTCTTCAGCATCGCAGCCCTTCTTCCCGCAGCTGAAAATACAGGTCCAGGTAAGCCGCCGGTGGCCAGGAAGATCCCTGAGAAGACAACTCTTCACAATGACAGCCGGGTCGATGAATACTCCTGGCTGAGGGATATAGAGGATCCCGCCACCAGGAAATACCTCCAGGAAGAAAACCGCTACGCGGAATCCGCCCTCAAGCCGCTGCAACCGCTCGCCGCTAGTCTGCAGGAGGAGATCCAGGGACGCATCGTTCAGCCGACAACGATTCCCAGCTGGCAGGAGGGACGCTACACCTACTACATCCGCAGCAGGCCCGACAGCCCCTACCCGGTCTACTGCAGGAAGAAGGGACGGCTTTTCGCCCGCGAAGAGGTGCTGCTGGATGCAGCCTCGCTCGCCCGGGAAGGAAAGAACCACCGGATCGGCACCTTCCTCGTGAGCCCTGACCACACCAGGGCTGCCTTCTCCATCGACGAACAGGGCGATGGAGAATTCTCGATCCGTATTCTTGACCTTGCAAGCGGCAAGGCGGCCGGAGAGCCCGTAGATGGGGCCGCCGACAATTTCACCTGGTCAGCCGATGGGAGCTTCCTTTTCTACGCCCGGCGCGCCGGCTCCGGAGGCCCGAGGACCATCTGGCTCCACCGCCTGGCAGAAAAACAGGACGAAGACACCCTGCTCTACCATGAGCGCGACAGGGACTTCACCGTCAGGATCAACAAGACCCTCGATGGCCAGTTCATCTGGCTCGACATCTCCAACAAGAACAGCTCGGAGGTGCGCTACCTGCGTGCAGCTGATCCGCGAGGGCGCTTCCAGCTCCTGGCAGCAAGGAGAACCGGGGTCAAGTACCACCTCCTGCACCAGGGAAAGAGCTTCTACATCAGGACCAACGACGGCTCTCCCAACTCCCGTCTCATGCTGGTCCCCGAATCAGACACCGCACGGAAGAACTGGCGTGAGAAGGTCCCTGCCCGCGAGGACATCGTGCTGGAGAACGCCGAGCTCTTCCGCCATCACCTGGCCCTCTTTGAGCGGCACGAGGGCAGGAGGAAGGTACGGATCCTGAATCTCAATGGTGCCGGCAGCCACTACATAGATTTTCCCGACCACCTCTACTCCGTGGAGAGCTGGCAAAACAGGGAATTCGTCACCAACCGCCTGCGGATGGCCTACTCATCGATGCTCGTCCCGCTTTCCTTCTTCGAATACAACATGGACGCAAGAAGATGGGAGAGCATCCATGACGTCCGCTTCAAGGGCTACAGCAGAGCTGACTACTCAAGTGAAAGGATCGAGGCAAAATCAGCGGATGGCGTCGCTGTCCCGATCTCGCTGGTCTACCGCAAAAGTGAAAAACGAACCCCGGGCCCCCTGCTGCTGAGGGTCTACGGGTCCTACGGACTCAACCTCGAGCCCTGGATGAACCCCGTCGATCTCTCCCTGCTGGAGCGGGGCGTCACCATCGCCATCGCACATGTGCGCGGAGGAGGAACCTATGGAGAACGCTGGCACACCGCCGGCAAATTACTCAGGAAAAAGAACTCCATCAGCGACCTGCTCGCCTGCGTCGGCCACCTGGTAAAATCCGGCTACACAGCCCCGGAAAAGCTGGTCCTCTCCGGACAGGGTCCCGGGGCGCTGCTGGTCGGGGCCGCCCTGAATGAGAAGCCGGGGCTGGCAAGGTCAGCAACCCTGGACCTCCCCTATGTCGACCTTCTCAACGGACTGCTCGACAAGTCCGTCCCCCTCAGCTCGGGAGAATACGCCGAGTGGGGCAACCCCGAAAGCGGCGAACACTATTCCTACATCAAATCCTACTCACCCTATGACAACATCCGTGAAGCCAGCTACCCGGATCTGCTGGTCACCGCCGACCTCGACGACAACCGCAGCCCCTTCTGGATGGCCGCGAAGTGGGTAGCCAGGATCAGGGCCACGGCAAAGGCGGGCACCTTCATCGCCCTCCAGACCCGGATGGGAAATACTGAAGACGCCGGGCAGAGCTCCCCGCGTGACAGCTTCCTGCAGCAGCGCGCCCTGCAGCTGGCCTTCATCATCGACCGCCTCGAACTCAGCACCAGGGAAAAGGCGGCTGAGAACTGATCCCCTCAGTGGCAGCCGCAGCCGCCTGGACGGGCGCACCCACCGCCGGAGGGGCTCGGCCCCGGAGCCGAAGCGCCCTTTGACTGGATCAGGGTCCCGGTACCCAGCTGGCGCTCCACAGGAGAGTCCGATGCGGTGTCCCCGGCCTCCTCCCCTGCCAGCTCGCAGAGCTCACCCCAGGTTTCGAGCTTGCGGGAGATGCCGTGAAACACCTCGAGAGTCTTGCCGTTGCCGGGACAGAAATAATCATAGGTAGGCATATGGATTTACCTTCGCAAAAAATACCGCGGCCCACCAGGGCCTCCACCAGTATAACTCCCCGGCTCTTTTTGGCCCTAGTTTGGCGGAAAAATCTGAGAACAAGAACGCCTTGCCGTGTAGTATGACGGGCCTTGAAGGATTCAGATCAGCAGAAAATGGTAGTCCCTGGCGATATGCAGCAAAACCAGCCCTCCCAGGCCTCAACGCCTGAAAAAGAACAGGCCCTTCCCGATATAGCCCGGGATTCAACCGCACAGGTCGCCGCGATTCTTGATCGTGTCGGCATGTCCGGTATTGAAACCGTCCTGCGGCGGCGAAACGCCGCTGGTGAGCTCATGCTGATGCCCGCAAGGGTTGATGCCTTTGTAAACCTCGATGACCCGGAAGCACGGGGAATCCACATGTCGCGGCTCTACCTCGACTTGCAGAAAAATCTCGAGGAGAACGACTTCACCTTCTCCCTGCTGCCGAAAATCCTCGAATCTTTCACCCGGTCGCACTCATCCCTGAGCACCCACAGCTACCTCCGCCTGTCCTACGAGATCATGCTGAAGCGTCCTGCCTTGCTGAGTGAAAACGCCGGCTGGAGACACTACCCCGTCTCGCTCGAAGCGTCCTGGAACGGAAAACGCGCTGAGCTCAAGACCAGCTTCCGGGTTACCTACTCAAGTGCCTGCCCCTGCTCTGCAGCCTTGTCACGGCAAACCCTCAAGGAGCGCTTCGAAGAGGATTTCGGCGACCACCAGTCCATCAGCCCGGCCCATGTATCCAACTGGCTGCAGACCAGGGAGGCCTCGGCCGCGGTACCCCACAGCCAGCGCAGCCATGCAGACATCACCGTGGTGTCGAACAAGGCGGATGAGGTCCTGCTCGAAAACCTGATCGACCAGGTGGAAGAGACCCTGGGCACAGCCGTTCAGACCGCGGTCAAACGGGAGGATGAGCAGGAGTTCGCTGTCCTGAACGGAGCCAACCTCATGTTCTGCGAGGATGCTGCCCGCAAGATTCTCGCTCTCCTGGATGACCAGGATGGCCTGCGGGATTACCGCATCGAGGTGCGGCACATGGAGAGTCTCCATCCGCACGACGCCGTCGCGATCACCACCAAGGGAGTGGAGGGCGGCCTCAGACCCTGAGCCGGCTGACCCAGGTGATTCTCTCCGACAAGACCATCACGGAAATGCTCGACAGCGGCAAGCTGGTGGTTGAGCCACTGGCGGAGAACTCCATCCAGCCGGCCTCCATCGATTGCCGGCTCGGCGGCCACTTCCTCCTGGTCGACGAGAACCGCATGGACTGCCTCTCGATGAGCTCGGAGATCCGCTACCGGAGTCTCGAGTGCGAGGATATCACGCTGCCGCCCCACTCTTTCCTGCTGGCCACCACCCTGGAATATGTCGAGGTCCCCTCCGGCCTGACCGCCTTTGTCGAAGGCCGCAGCTCGATCGGGCGCATGGGGCTCTTTATCCAGAATGCCGGCTGGGTCGATCCCGGTTTCAAGGGACGCATCACCCTCGAGCTTTACAACGCCAACTCCCTGCCGATCAAGCTCGAGGTCGGCCGCAGAATCTGCCAGCTGGTCTTCTGTAAGATGGACCGCGATGCTTCAAGACCCTACAGCGGCAAGTACCAGGGCCAGGAAACCACCGAGGGAAGCCGGATTTCCGAGGATAGCGAGTCCTCGGAGACCTGAGTGGCAGGTCCACTGCAGCCCCCCCTTCACACAGCGGCAGTTGTCCGACATACTATGCACCCATGAGCAAATCACCCGACAATTTCTACATCACCACGGCGATCGATTACCCCAACGGGGTGCCCCACATGGGACACGCCTACGAGAAGGTTCTCGCCGATTTCTATGCCCGCGCTGCACGCCTGCAGGGCAAGGACACCTGGTTCCTCATCGGGCTCGATGAGCACGGCCTGAAAATCCAGAACGCTGCGGAAGAGGCCGGACAGGCGACCCAGGATTTTGTCGATGAGAAGGCAGACGCCTTCCTCCGGATCTACGACAGGCTCGGGATCTCCAATACCGACTTCATCAGAACATCAGAGCAGCGCCACCACCAGTTTGCCCAGGAGATCTACAGCAAGGTCTTCGAAGAGGGAGACATCTACAAGGGCGACTACGAGACCGACTACTGTGTCTCCTGCGAGAAGGCTCTCCAGAAGTCGGACATCGCCGCCGGCGAATGTGCCGACCACCCGAAAACCCTGGTCAAGGAGGAGACCTATTTCTTCCGGCTCGGCAAGTACCGGGATGCAGTGCGTGAGCACATCCGGGAGAACCCGGATTTCATCGTGCCGGCTGAGCGCGGCAACGAGATCCTCTCGCGACTCGAGGACGAGGTCCACGACCTGTCCATATCGCGATCAAGCTTCAGCTGGGGAGTGCCTCTTCCGGGCGACCAGGAGCACGTTCTCTACGTCTGGTTCGATGCCCTGTCGAGCTACATCTCGGCCCTCAAGGAGCCGGACCCTTCGAGAGAGAGCTGCTGGCCCGCTGACTGCCATGTCATCGGCAAGGACATCCTCTGGTTCCACACGGTGATCTGGCCCGCCATGCTGCTGTCGGCAGGGCTGCCCCTGCCCCGCCAGGTCTACGTGCACGGTTTTATCCTCGATGAGGAGGGCCGCAAGATGGCCAAGAGCCTCGGCAATGTCGTCAACCCCATGCAGGTGGTCGGCGAGTTCGGGGTCGACGCCACCCGGTTCTATTTCCTGCGAGCCTTCGCCAGCGGACAGGATGGCCGCTTCTCTGTCGGCGATCTCGAGAAGCGCTACAACAGCGAGCTGGGTAACGACCTTGGAAACCTGATCATGAGAATCTCCAAGCTCGGGCTCTCACGAGCCGGGGGCACCCTGGCTCCCGCAGAGGGAGTTGATGACCTCGGCGGCAAGGAGATGGCCGAAGAGTTCTTCGCGCATGTAAAAGCCCGCGACCATCACAAGGCCCTCGACAGTCTCTGGGCCTTCCTTCGCAAGATCAACGGCTACCTGACCGAGAAGGAACCCTGGAAGGTCGATGACGATGCGGTCGTGGAGAAGATCCTCTACAGCTCTGCAGAGGCCATGACCTGGGCTCTCTCCCTGCTCGAGCCCGTCATGCCCGCCACCTCGGCAAGCGCGGCGGAGGTGCTGGGAATCGAGCTCGGCAAGCTGCAGGAGTTCGCACCCGGCAGCAGGTCCTACAGTCTTCAAACGGCAGAAGCTCTCTTTCCCCGGCGGGAAAAACCGAAGAAGGACAAGCCGGAGAAGAAAAAGAAGCAGCCCCAGGAAGCGGTCGACCCCTTCGCCAAGCTGGAGCTGAGGGTCGGCATCATCGAAGAGGTCAGGGATCATCCCGACGCCGACGCCCTCTACGCCATGACCGTCGACGTCGGCGGTGAGAAGCGCTCCATCTGTGCAGGGCTCAAGGAGCATCTCAGCGTCGAGGAGCTGCAGGGGCGCAAGGTGCTCATCGTCGCCAACCTCAAGCCCGCAAAGCTGCGGGGAATCGAGAGCCGGGGCATGGTCCTCGCCTCGGACCTCGCCGATGGAACCGTCTGCCCGGTCGATCCGGGCGCAGCCGAAAGCGGCGACCTCGCAACCGTCGAGGGAATCGAATCCAGGCCGAAGAAGAAGCTCTCAAAGAGCCTGTTCGAGAAGGCCCCCCTCCTGATGCAGGACGGCAAGGTCAGCTATGCGGGCAAGCCGCTGCAGACCCCCGCCGGCGAGATCGTCTGTGAAGCAGCGGATGGCGCAGCTGTACGCTGACCTGCACCAGCATGAAATTTACGACCAACCCAGGCTGAGCTTCCAGGCTCAGGCCTTGTCAACGGGCTCTTCGACGGGCGCTTCCGCAGGCGCCTCAGCCTCTTCCTTCATCTCCTCGACCGTCAGCATCGGCAGGTCGAACTTGGGATTCTGTCCGAGGAAGCGGACCGGGTTGTTGTAGAAGATCTCCATCGCATCCTGGAGGGAGTTGCCGCGCCGGCGGTACTCACAGACGCACTCCTGCAGGGTGAAGGGATCACTCGGCCCCCAGTCGGCTGAAGAGTTGACCAGGATGCGCTCACGACCGTACATCTCGATCATATCGACGGCACGCTTGGGAGAGCACTTGGTGATGGGGTAGAGCGTGAACCCGCTCCAGTAGCCTGCATCGAGGATCGGACGGATCGTGTGCTCCTCGGCATGGTCAATCCACACGCGGCTGCGATCGACGGGCAGGCCCTCGAGGATCTCGAGAATCCTGCGGGTGCCGTGCGTCTTGTCCTCGAGGTGAGGGGTGTGAATGAGGATCAGCTGGTCGTGCTCGATGGCCAGGGACACCTGCTCTTCGAAAATCATCGCCTCGTTGGCCGACGACTTGTGAAGCCCCGTCTCGCCAACGCCCAGGCAGTTGGGCATCTTGAAGAACTCGGGAAACTCCTTGAGGACCTCGCGGCTGAGGACGGGGTTCTCAGCTTCCTTGGGGTTGACCGCAACCCAGAAGAAGTGGCGAATACCGTAGTCGGCAGCACGGGTAGGCTCGAACTCGCCAATCTGGCGGAAGTAATCGATGAAGGTCTCGGGATATTTCCGGTCAAAACCGGCCCAGAAGGCCGGCTCACAAACAGCAACCACGCCGGACATGGCCATCCGTTCGTAGTCCTGCGCTGTACGAGCGATCGCGTGGTAGTGAGGTTGAATTATCTGCATCTGAAATAGCTCTCTTGGTTCAGTTTCGTATCGGTTTTCGTCTCAGAATGGAGATCAGGCAGGGCCTGAAAACAGCTTAAGCAATTGCTCAGACCTGTCAGGAGTCTCGCTCTTTGAGGAGAGCACCTGCAGGGACTCGTAGAGTTTTTCTATGCGGTCATCGCCGCCATCACCGTTTGAATCGGAATCAACAGCCCGGTCAAAGCGGTCGAGGGTCGCAGCTACCTCGACGAGCATGCAGCGAGCCTCCAGAAAATACAGGTCGAGAACCTTTGAAGGAGTCAGCATCATACCTCCCGTAACAGCCGAAAAAATTAATCTTGAGTAAATCTCGCGGAATACAACCCGGCGAACAAACCCGGCAGCGCCGGAGCCCTGAGTTTAACAGAGTTAGAGTTTATTCTCCACAAATCCGGGGACCCAAGGAGGCCTCAGGCAAGGCGTTTTTTCGCCGTGGTACCCTCAGGGCTGGTGCTGACATCGTAGCCGGCCTCGATGATCTGGTCGCGAAGGCGGTCGGCAGCCTCGTAGTCCTTGTCCGCCCTCGCGGCATCGAGCTCCCGGCACCAGCCTGAGACAGCCTCCTCCTCGCCCCCTGCAGTCGATGAGCTTTCCCCGGCAGCGGTATCGTGTGACTCCAGCGGCGCCACCGCGAGAACCTGGTTGATCTTCCTGAGGACCGCCAGGGCCTCGTGCGGATCAGACGGCATCCTCGAAACAGACGCCCATGGCAGCAGGGCGCCGAGCGCCCCGGCGACATTCAGGTCATCGGCCATGCTGGAGAGGAACTCAGCCAGCACCGGGTGGGAGTTGTCAATCTCGGCGGCTTCGCCCCCGGCCTGCTCCTCGAGCTTGGCGGAAAAATCATTGAGCCGGCGGACCGCCGTGGCTGAATCCTGCAAACCCTGGGAGGTGAAGTTCATGTTCTTGCGGTAGTTGGTCTTGGTGAGCTCGTAGCGAAGCACCGCCGGGTGGACGGGGGAGCCGGTCACGTTCCCATCGAGCACATCACGGACGGTGTAGAAGTTGCCCTGGCTCTTGGACATCTTCTCTCCCTCCACCAGCAGGAAGCGAACGTGCATCCAGAACTTCGCGAAGCTGTCGGCGCCCGTGGCGCCGCAGGACTGGGCGATCTCACACTCATGGTGGGGAAAGATCAGGTCCTCGCCGCCGGTGTGAATATCAATCACATCGCGCTCGAGCCTCGAGCGCGCCATCGCCGAACACTCGATGTGCCAGCCGGGATAGCCCTCGCCCCAGGGTGAATCCCACTTCATGATATGGGCGGAGTCTGCCTTCCAGAGCATGAAGTCCGCCGGGTGCTTCTTCTGGTCCTGGTGTTCATCGAGAACCCGGCCCCCGGCCCCGCTCTGCAGGTTATCGAGCGTGTTGCCGCTCAGGCGACCGTACCCGGGGAAGCTCTCAACGCTGTAGTAGACCACCCCGTCTTCGGCGACATAGGCGTGTCCCTTTTCGATGAGCTCGGAGATCATCGCCTGCATATCCTCGATATGCTCGGTGGCGTGGAACATGCGCTCGGGATATTCACCGGCAACCTTCAGCCCAAGCTGGCGGCCGTCTGAAAGAAAGGAGTCGGTGTAGAAGCGTGCCACCTGGTAGGGGTCCGAGGGGTCCTCAACGGCTCCCTCCTCCACCTTGCCGGACTTCTTGTCCTCCTTCAGCCTCCGGCCGGCGAGCTCCATCTTGTCCTCACCCCCGCCATCGGCGACCGCATCATCGGTCATGTGCCCCACGTCGGTGATGTTCATGACATGGATCACATCGTAGCCGGCCACCTCGAGGAAACGCCGGAGGAGATCACTGAAGAGAAAGGACCTGAAGTTACCGATATGGGCGTAGTCATAGACCGTCGGCCCACAGCTGTACATTCTCACGGTCCCGGACTCGACCGGCTCGAAATCCTCAACCTTGTTGGAAAGCGAATTGAAGAAGCGTATCTGCATGATCGAAACCAGTTAGGAAATTTAAACCGCTCCCGGGCGGGCTGAAAAGACCCGGGGATTTTCTTCTGCGCAGCGG
>CAZTRG010000159.1:0-2741 GCA_964615885.1 uncultured Planctomycetia bacterium
TACTTCAACGGTAAAAAAGTACATACCAATATCACCATCAACAAGGTATGGGGAGGCCCCAACTCCGGCCTTGATGGCGGCAACAAGGGCGGCACCGGGATCACCGACGTCCCCGGCGGACTCAAGCTCCAGTGTGAAGGGCATGACGTCCGCTACCGCAACACCTGGATCAAAGAGCTCGAGCTCAAGGATGCCGACACCGATTTCTGAACGGCCCCTGGAACGAAGGCAAAGGTCTCATGGCAACTCAGCGTGAACTCCGGCAGCTTCGCTCGCTGAAAACCGGCAAGGGCCGGCGGGAGCTGAATCAATACGCGGCCGAGGGCGTCCGGCTGCTGGAGGACTCCCTGCGCCACGGGGTCGATCCCCTGGCGCTGTACTGCGACCCGGGTGCGCTGTCAGATCGTGGGCGCCAGCTCACCGAAGAGCTGCGCGGGCGGGGTGTTCGATATGAAGAGATCGCGGCCCACCAGATCGAGAGCTCCGCAGACACAAAGACACCCCAGGGGCTCATTGGCGTGTTCAAATGCCCCTCCCCACCCCTGGAAGAGCTGCAAACCTGCCGGCGCATCCTCATCTGTGATGGGATCTCCGATCCCGGAAATGTCGGCACCCTCATCCGTTCCGCACACGCTTTTGATTTCGCAGCGGTGCTGTTGACGGAGGAATCTGCCGATCCCTTCTCGCCAAAGGTCGTGCGCTCAACGGCCGGGTCGATCTTCGCAATACCCGCTGTAAAAACAAGCCTCGAAGACTGCCTGGGGTTCCTGGCCGACAGCTCATTCTCCCTGGTTACGAGCGAACCGGCGGCCGCGCAGGATTCCACGCTCCTTAGTGCAGAGGCCTGCAGCAACCAGCTGGCCCTCGCCATAGGCTCCGAAGGAGAGGGTATCTCCCCCAGGCTGGCCGAATCCAGCTCACTGCGCCTGGCCATCAGGCACTCCAGCCAGGTCGAATCTCTTAACGCCGGTGTGGCCGGATCCCTGCTGATGCGGGAGATCTACGAGCTGGCAGCTGACTGACGCTGGCGCAGCGCTTCGTAGAGACAGACCCCGGTGGCCACCGAGACATTCAGGCAGTCGACCTTGCCCTGCATTGGAATCTGGACAACGAGGTCACAGGTCTCCTGGGTCAGGCGGCGCAGGCCGGCCCCCTCAGCCCCCATCACCAGGGCCATGGGGCCCTTGAAGTCTACATCGTAGAGCGAGGACGACTCGGCGCCGTCTGCTGTGCCTACAGTCCAGACCCCGTTTTTCTGCAACTCCTTCAGGGTGCGCACGATATTGGTGACCTGGATGAAAGGCACGTTCTCGGCCGCCCCACAGGAGATCCGTGAAACAGTCTCTGTCATACCCACCGCCCTGTTGCGAGGGGCAATCACCGCATCGACGCCTGCTCCGTCGGCGGTTCGAAGGCAGGCTCCGAGGTTGTGAGGATCCTGCACGCCATCGAGAACCAGGAAGAGAGGGGCACCGGTGGCATCGAGGATGTCCTGGAGATCGGACTCATCCCGCTCGATATATCCCCCACCCATGGAGTGGCGATTTTCTCTTGCCTTGGGCCGCTTTGGTTTCCTGGCCAAACTTTTATGAACTCCTTAGCAGGGACTGTCCTACTTCAGCAACTCGAGCATTCCCTTGCCGAAGGCCGTACCGACCTGGGCGAAGAGCCAGGGGCTGCCGTAGTAGTGGTAGGGACGATCGTTACCGAATCGACGCCACTTGTCGACATCCTTGCTCCAGCCGCCGGGGCCGGTATAAATGGCGTGAGCCTCCATGTCCCAGTATTTGTCGGTCCTGACGCAGATCGCGTTGCCCTTGAACTCCGCCATCTCAGGGACGCCGGCCTGCGCCTTCTTGATATAGTGACGTGGGGAATCAGGCTTGTCGGGCGCCATGCCATCATTGCCCATCTGGCCGACGACAAACTTCATAGCCGGAGCCTTGAACTCCTTTCGCACATCGCGGATGAAGTTCGCCATGTTCTTCTCATAGCTCAGCCAGCGGTCCTGGTACTGGTCGTTCCAGCCCTGGAACCAGACAAATCCGACGATCTCGTAGCCCTGGTTTTTATAGCCCGGGAAGCGGGTACCGAGCTCGCCCAGGCAGCCATGCACCTCGCTGACCATGTTGCGGTAGTCCTTGCCGAACTGCTCCTTGTACTGGGCAGCAGTCACTATTGCGCGCGGCTTAAATTTTCGCAGGCGTCTTTTCTTGTTGTCCTTCTTGTTCTCCTCGGTGACGCGCTTGTTGTGAGCCTCAATTTTTGCCGGCTGGGCTTCGTTCCAGGCCTTGTTCTCAGCGTTCTGGGCGGCGGCCATCTTCGCGTACTCTGCATCGCTGAGCATGGAGGAGGGAGGCAGGAAACCGCGGGCCAGCGCTCTCCCACCCCAGGATGCCTTGATGAGCAGGACCTGCTCTTCGTAATGGTTCCCCACGACATGGCCAAAGTTAAACTCCGGACCGAAGCCCTCCCGCGGGGCACCGTATCCGACCGTCAGGTCACCGTGCTTGCCGAGATAATTGATCCAGACATCCTTGCGGGTGCTCCATAGGTAGGTCGGGGTCTTTTTCCTGTCGTTGGGATCGGTGGTTTCCTTCACCTTTTTAAGAAAGGCATCGTAGTCGCCGTCCTTGATGAAGTGGGTATACCTCTGGCGGTATTTCTCCTGGCTGACCTGCCAGGTAAGGGGCTCCGGAAAGCCCCGGCCCTCCATGTTGGACTGCCCGGCCAGGATGAAC
>CAZTRG010000160.1:0-5816 GCA_964615885.1 uncultured Planctomycetia bacterium
GGGGGGAACGATCCCCATGAAGGACCTCGCAAACCGGCAGAGGGGATACTTTTGAGATCAGCGAGGAGCGCAAGAAAAAATCCGGGCTGCCCACAGCCCCCCGGCACCCGCCCGAGCAGGAAAAAAGACCAAAACCCGCGGAATCCCTACCTCTTTGTCGGTAGAAACTGTCTTGATGCGTGCAAATAGCTAATGGTAAATTCCGTACTCTTTCGTCTGAAACTTTTCGAAACTCCCCTTCTTTACAGGGTCTCTCTACCTCTTTTTTCTTAAGGAAACAGTATGAGTACTCCTTACAAGCTTGAATACATCTGGCACGACGGCCACCAGCCGACCGCCAACCTCCGCAGTAAGACCAGGGTGATAACCCAGGACAGTGAGCCCACCCTTGAGGATTGTCCGCAGTGGGCCTTCGACGGCAGCTCGACCGAACAGGCCGAGGGCGGCTCGTCAGACTGTCTCCTCGATCCAGTGAACATTATTCCCGATCCGGGCAGGAGAAACGCCTACCTGGTCATGACCGAGGTCAAGAATGCCGACGGCTCCATCCACCCCTCCAACACCAGGGGCGGCTGGGAAGACAACGACGACCTCTGGGTCGGACTCGAGCAGGAATACGTCCTCATGGACGGTGACCGTCCCGCCGGCTTCCCCGCCGAGGGCTACCCGGGTCCCCAGGGTCCCTACTACTGCTCCGTCGGACACGGCAACGTGGTCCTTCGCCAGCTGGTCGAAGAGCACCTCGATCTCTGCCTCGATGCAGGCCTCAAGGTCACGGGCATCAACGCCGAGGTCATGCTCGGACAGTGGGAATACCAGATCTTCGGTAAGGGCGCCAAGAACGCGGCCGACGCCGCGGTCTACTCCCGCTACCTGCTGCACCGCACCGCCGAGCAATACGGCGTTGTGGTCGACCTGCATCCGAAGCCGGTCAAGGGTGACTGGAACGGAAGCGGCATGCACTGCAACTTCTCGACCACGAAGATTCGCGAAGGAAGCGGCGATGCGGCAGCCAATGAGGCCTACATCACGTCGATCTGCGAAGCTTTCGGAGAAAGCCACGAAGAGCACATCGCCGTCTACGGTGCCCACAATGAACAGCGTCTGACTGGCCTGCACGAGACCCAGTCGATCGACCAGTTCAGCTTCGGCCCCTCTGACCGCGGCGCCTCGATCCGGATTCCCGTCGGCACGGTCAACGATGGTTGGAAGGGCTACCTCGAAGACAGGCGCCCGGCCTCCAACGCCGACCCCTACCAGATCATCGGCATGATCCTCGCCACGCTGGCGAAGGTCGATGGTTGATCTGCTGACAGCATGAATTCAAAGAGCCGTTCTTCTCTCGGGAGGGACGGCTCTTTTTTTCTTTCCAGGCACGAACTCGCACCTTCTGCCCCCTTGAATGCCGGGTGCCGTGGGTATTAGGATAGTCGGTCCGCCTCCCGCTACAGGGCGCGCGGAAACACGGAATCAATTCAACAGAACAGAACACAGAACTCTTAAGGAGAATTTGCCATGGACGTTCCCGAAACGATGAAAGCCCAGGTCTTTTACGAACCGGAGAAGATGACTCTCGATGAGGCGAAACCGGTTCCGGAAATCGGCCCTGAGGAGGTTCTCGTCAAGGTACACGCCACCGGTATCTGTGGTTCCGATATTTCCTACTACTTCGGTAAGGCCGCCGTCGGAACCGAGGACCCGCTCGTACTCGGACATGAGATCTCCGGCGTCATCGCCAGGGTCGGAGAAGTTGCTGCCGAAAAAGGCGGGTTCGAGGTTGGTGACCCGGTCGTCGTCAATCCTGTGCAGTCCGATGTTAACTCACCCTGGACCCAGAAGGGCCTCTCCAACGTCGATCTTGGCGACGTCGTTGGCATCACGAAGGACGGTGGCTTCGCCGAGTACTGCGTTTCGCACTGGTACTGGACCGTCAAGGTGCCCCAGGACATGGACCTCGACATCGCGGCCTCGGCCGAGCCGCTGGCCTGCGGCCTCTACGCAGTTAAGAACCTGAACATCCAGGCCGGCCAGTTTGTCACCATCTTCGGACCCGGCCCCATCGGGCTCATGATGGTCCAGATGGCAAAGGTCTACGGCGCCGGAAAGGTGCTGCTGGTTGGGACCCGGGATGAGCGACTCGATGTCGGCAAGGAGCTCGGCACCGACCTCATCGCCAACACCAAGGACCCCGAGTCTCCCAACTACGTCGAGGATCTCGACAAGTTCATCCGGGATAACAATGACGGCGAGCTCTCTGACCGCAGCATCCTCGCCACCGCCAACCTCGGGGCGATCAAGTCCGGCATCGACACCGCCGGCAATGCCTCGACGGTCGTCATCTTCGGGCTTCCCGGCGACAACGACGTCCACAGCGTCAGCGGCATCGAGTGTATGCTCAAGGACATGACCATCCGCTACTCCTGGCTGGCGCCGGACACCTGGCCCGAGGCCGTCGAGCTCCTGCACAGCGGCAAGGTTCGGGTCGAACCGATCCAAAGCTACAGCTTTGCACTCGAGGAACTCGGTGACTCGCTGCACAAGGTCAAAAACCGCGAGGGCAACGCGATCAAGCCCTTGATGAAAAATTAAGGACGGTGGAAACGCCTCGAAAGGAGAAGGCCGGTTGCCCTGACAGGCAACCGGCCTTCTCCTTTTACTGGCAGAACCAGGCGGTTCGATTACCAGCCGCCATCACCGCCAAGCACAGCGCCATACCAGTCAAGGACGGTATTCCGCTGGCCCCCGGCAACGACAGAATAATACCCGTTGGCGTTATTGTTACGGCCGCCTCCGATTGCCGCCCACTCGCCTTCGGCTATGTTTCCACCGCCTCCGGGAATGGTCGCACCCCGGTTCATCGCCATATTTCCCCAGCCACCACCGATCGAGGTGTATCTTGCCGCCGCAAGATTGTACTGGCCGCCGCCGATGGTTGACGCATTTTCAACCGCATCGTTACCCAGGCCTCCCCCGACGGAGGAAAGCCAACCCCTGACGGAGTTACGGGCGCCAACCACCTTGCAACCCCAGGCCGTGTAGTTATTGCCGGTTCCGACCACCAGGTTGTGGGAGCCGTTGCGGTCATTGGAATCATCGGTGTCCTGCATGCCGTCATCAGTGCGCTGCTCCTGGTAGCCGATGATCACGTTCCCGAGACCATTGGTCCGATGCAGATCCTGGTTCTGCAGGCTTGTGTCCTGGTCTCCCCAGGTGTAACCGAGCCCACTGACCACCTGGAGATTAACCCCGGTCATTCGGATGGTCTTCAGGGATCCCTCGTCCCCGTTGGTAATCGGCAGGTAAACAAGGCTCATGTGGCTGAGAATCTCCGCCTGTTCGGCGGTCAGGGCAGGACCTTCCTGGGCGCGGGCTACGGGAACGGGCTCAGGCCCCCCGTTGAAAAGCCAGCTGAGCATATGGATGGCATCACTCATATCCCTGACCCCATCTCCATTGGTGTCGCCGTTTTCACTGGCGACCCGGTCATCTCCCTGGCCGGCAATAGCAACGAGCTGCAGGGTAGCCACCCCGAGAAGCGCTGCATTGAGCAGCAGCGCAATAAGGATCATGCGTTTCATAGGAAACTCCTTTGCGTAAATTCATCAAGTTCTGGACCCACACGGCTGCCCTCTGGGGGCCGCCGCTTTTATCTTCCTTGTAGTTCAATTGTAACCATGGGCCCGCGCTCCCATCTCATTATTTCGCTGGTGACTGCTCAGAAGCGGTCATTGGTGCACATTACCGGCACCGCTTTCAGTCCCGCAGGGTAAAAACAGCCCCGGGCAGACTCCCTGGCAGGGTATGATGCCCCTGCGTTTTTTGATAACAGCCCGGCAGGTAGCTGCGCCTTGAATTCCCCTGACCTCAAAGAACCCATCTTTTCAGATGTCCTCGAAGCCCGGGACAGAATCAGTCCCTGGCTCAGCCCCACGGCGCTCAACTCCTATCCCCAGCTGAGCAATCTTTCAGGAATCGACCTCCTCGTTAAACAGGAGAACCATCAACCCATCGGCGCCTTCAAGGTAAGGGGAGGCGTCAACCTCTTGAGCTGCCTCGATGAGGAAGACCGCAAACGCGGTGTCATCTCCGCCTCGACCGGGAACCATGGCCAGTCGATCGCCTGGGCGGCCAGGCTCTTCGGCGTACGAGCCATCATCACCGTGCCGGAGGGAGCCAACCCGGCCAAGGTTGAATCCATGAGGGCACTGGGAGCCGAGGTCGTCTTCCATGGAAAAGATTTTGACGAGGCTCGCGGGGAGGTGGAACGCCGCAGCGCCGAGGAGGGCCTGCGCTACATCCACTCAGCTGATGAGCCGCTGCTGATCGCCGGAGTCGCCACCTGCACACTCGAGATCATCGAGGAGGAGCCGGATATCGAGGTGCTCATCGTCCCCATTGGAGGAGGAAGCGGCGCAGCCGGTGCGGGCCTCGTCCTGGAAAACCTCAGCCCGGAAACGAAGCTGATAGGGGTCCAGGCTGAGGAGGCCCCCGCCGCCTGTCTTTCATGGAAAGAGGGAAGCCTGGTCGAGGCCCCCATGTCGACCAGGGCCGAAGGGCTTGCCACGCGCTGCGCCTTTGAGCTTACCCAGCAGATGCTGCGTAGCTACCTGGATGAGTTTGTGCTCATAAGCGATGAAGAAATGGCCGCAGCCGTGCGGCTTTACCTTGAAAAAACCGGCAACCTGGCAGAGCTCTCAGGTGCCGCAGCGCTCGCCGCAGCACTGAAACTGCAAGACCGGCTCGCCGGCAGGAAGACGGCCGTTATCCTCAGCGGCTCCAACATCTCGCCAGGTCAATTGCGCAGCATACTGCAATCAAGCTGAACCGGCAGGAGGAGAGAGAGACCGGGGTTGATCAGTTGCGCCCGCCGCGCCCACGACTCCGGCCACCCGACCGGCCCCGTCCATCATCGCGTCCACGATCGCGATCACGTCCTTCCTCGTCCTCACCCCTGTCGCGGTCGTCATCATCGTCATCTTTGGGTTCGGCGCTGCCGAACTCTTCCTTGGCGGTTTCAATCTCGATGCTCTGGATCGAGCACTGCTGACCGGCGTTCATGGAAACGAAGAAATAGGAGGTCTGGTCGGGATCGACCTCTCCGTAGTAGCTCTGGTATTCGCCGGCCTTCCACTTGACCGGCTTGCCGTTGACGCTGAAGTTCACGCTCTTGCCCACACGCTCTATACGCACCCGCTGCCAGCCTCCCTTGAGGTCAACCTCGAGACGCTTGGAGCGCAGATCTTCTGAGGTAATCCCGATGGCCCGGCCACCGTAGACATTCGCCGTTACCGAGAAATCCCCTCTCAGCAATCTCTTGGAGCTCAATAAAGCGTAGCGCCAGATGCCCGAGGTGTTCTTAGCAACCAGTGCCTCACCGCGACGGGCAAGGGTTATCTTTTCAAGGGGGTGACGCCTCCAGCGCCTGTCCTGGTAACAGAGCACCTGCAATTCAGAGAGCTTGACTCCCCGGGTAACGCCGATTTCTTTTTCGATCTCGGTGAGCTTCTTCTCGATTCGAACCTGGCTGAGACCTTCGAGGCCGACCAGGGCCTTGCGGTACCAGTAGGCCGCCCGCATCAGGCAGCTGATCCGGATCAGGTCCTTGTTGCCCTGGGCCATTTTCCACCAGCCATCGGCAACACCCTGTAACTCGAGGGATACCGAGGGAGCCTTGAACTCCTCGTCTGCCAGTTCCTTCAGATCCCCGGCGGGGCCCTTTGCAGCCAGCGTCATGCCCGTTTTCCAGGAGCGCTTGTAGAGCGAGAGAAACTCACCAGCGGTACCATTCGCCTCGGCATCCTCGGGGTCCTCGGCCA
>CAZTRG010000161.1:0-21109 GCA_964615885.1 uncultured Planctomycetia bacterium
GGGCTCAAAAGCCTGGGTTTTTTCGTGTCCGGCCTGCACCGCCCCGCAATTTCAGACCTAAGCCCTTTAATTTAAATGACTTAGGTGGTTTTTCTGAAAAGTTTCTTTTTTTGGGCCGGAGACCTTGTTCTGAAGGCTATAGATGAACGCACATTTTCCCAGACATTGGTCTGGGTTTTTTTGTGTCTTCAGGGGGCTTCCGAGGCGGCCTGGCGGCCCGGTAGCAGGGGGTGGCAGGCGCAGCTCTGGAAGGTCGAAAGCCACTTCTTGAGGCGTCTCAGGGCCTCGTTAATGCTTTCGATATTGTTGGCAAAGCTGAAACGCAGCCAGCCCTCCGCACGGCTGCCGAAGTCGATCCCCGGGGTAACGCCGACATGGGCCTCCTCGAGGATTCGCCTGGCCAGGCGCAAGGAGTTGCCATCGAGATGGTCGGCCCGGGCAAAGATGTAATAGGCGCCCATCGGCTTGCAGGGGATCGGGAAGCCGAGCTCGATGAGCACCTTGTAGAGGACCTCCCGCCTCTGCGCATATTGTTCGGTCATGGCCTGGAGAGCTTCTTCGCCTTCCTGGAGCGCAGCGATGGCGGCGGTTTGTGCCAGCGAGCTGGCGCAGACAAAGAGGTTCTGTTGCAGCCGCTGAAGGGGTGCGACCAGGTCTTCCGGAGCAACCAGCCAGCCGACCCGCAGGCCGGTCATGGCGTGGCGCTTGGAGAACCCATCGACGACAAAGCAATCATCGGTCACCTCGAGCATGCTGACGGCCCGCTCCTGGTCGCCGCCGTATTCAAGTCCGTGGTAGATCTCATCACTGATGACCGGCACGCCCAGGCTCGCTATCTGTTCGAGGGTGTCGTGGTCCTGGATAGCGGCTGTCGGGTTGGAGGGGGAGTTGATGAGGATGCCCTTGCTGCGCTCGGTGATCAGCTTGCTGATGAGTGACGGTTCATAGCGGAAGCCGGTATCCGCCGGCACCTCGTAGCCGGTTGGCTTGCCGTGGAAGGTAAGAACGAAGTTGTCGTAGCAGGCGTAGCCCGGATTGGGCAGCAGGATCTCATCGCCGGGCTCCAGCAGCAGCGCCATCAACAGCACCAGGGCGCCCGAGGTGCCCCCGGTAACCAGCACCCGTCCGGCATCGATGGTGACCCCGTAGCGCCGCTTGTAATAGGCGGCAACCTCTTCGCGCAGGTCGTACCTTCCCAGGCTGTGAGTGTAGTGGGTGTGGCCGCCCTCCACGGCCTTGCTGATCGCCCGGTCGACGCAGGCCGGCACGCTGAAATCCGGCTCCCCGACCTCCAGGTGAACGATGTCGATCCCCTGGCGCTCGAGCTCCTGGGAGCGCTCAAAGATCTCCATGGCAAGAAAGGGCTGCACCTGCCGTGCTGAAGTCGAGATTCTGGGGTCATCGGGGTTCATGCGAGGTCTTCCGTTAGTTCACATTGTCATTTCCAGGCAGGCCAGTGCGGGGCGCCAGTGCGTAAGCTGGATGAAAAATCTCTTCCTGTCCATTAAAAGATCGCTTCCTCAGCAGCCTGCAAGAGGGTACTTTCAGCCACTTGCGAAAAGTAATTTGAGGATACAATTGGTTTCATGGATGAGATAGTTCATGGCCGCTACAAACTGCTGAGAAAGCTCGGCTCCGGAGGAACCGGAGAGGTCTACAAGGCCTTGGACCTGAGGTTGAAGCGGAATGTGGCGATCAAACGAATCCTGCCCGAAAAGCGTGGAAAAAAGCGGGTTCTCGGCCGCCTGCAGAAGGAAGCCGAGTACCTGGCAATGGTCGAGCACACCAATGTTGTGCTGGTGCATGACATTGTTGATTCGCGCGACACCTTTTCCATCATCATGGAGCTGGTGAACGGGGTGCCATTTATCAGGGCTTTTCGCAGGCGCCCAATGCCGGAAGCCCAGTATCTGAATTATTTCCGCCAGATCCTGGCGGCCCTGAAAGCTGTCCACGGGGTCGGGCTGATTCACCGGGATGTTAACCCGAAGAACATCCTCGTTACCCGGGAGGGTGTCGTCAAGCTGACTGATTTCGGTCTCAGCGGGCTGGTCAAGGACACCGAACACCGGATGGGCGGCACCCTGGCCTATATGCCGCCGGAGGCGATGCGCAAGAATTCACGCCTGGGCTTCGGCCTCGACATCTATTCTCTCGGCTTCCTCAGCTACCAGGCCATATTGAGCCTGCATGGCTTCAAGAAGCTCTATGGTGCCAAGCGTCCGCGGGACTGGATCCGCTGGGTGCTCTCCTCGGAACCGTTCAAAACTCTGAAGGAGCTTCGCGCTCCGGTTTCTGATGGTTTCTCCGAGCTGGTCAGCAAGATGCTCGCCAAAGATCCCAAGGTGCGCTACCAGAAGATCGCCCAGGTGCAGAAGGATCTTGACCGCCACCTGGAGGCGATCGGCTACCCGACGGCCGGACTCTGATCGGAGCCTTTTCCCGGCCTGGGATCGAGGGGCGCACCCCAGATCCACCGGGCGATTAAGGTGCCGCAAACAGCCACAGCGATGCCGCTGGGGATGTCATAGAAGAAATGCTGCTTGGTGGTGAGGGTTGAGATGGCGATAAGGACACCCCAGCCGAGCATCCAGTAGCGCCAGGGGCTTCTCCAGTGGGCCAGGGCAACCACTACGCAATTGGTGATGTGCAGCGAGGGGAGGCAGTTGTAGGGGCCATCGGCGTTATGGGTCAGCTCAAACAGTGAACGCCAGATCCCGCTCATCTCCGGCAGGGCGTCGGCGGCCTCTCCGCGCAGGCTGATGTTGGTGGTGGGTAACAGGAAGAAGACGAGGAAATTGATCATATAGGAGCAGAGCAGGGCGCCGAGGTAACGCCAGGCTGCCCGCCTGTCGGGCATCAGGAAGAGCCCCAGGGCGTTGTTGAATACCGAGCTCGAGTAGACCAGGATGGTCCAGGGTATCAGCGGCAGAGCGTCCAGGGGCGTAAGGGGGATGTGAAAATAATGCTCGGAGCGGCTCTGCCAGGCATTGAGAGGGAAATAGCCGGCCATCCACACTGCGAGATTCACCAGCCCGGCGGTCAGCTTGTTGCGCCAGTCAACCAGCAGGACATTTCTTTTCGCCGGCAGGCCAGGCATAGGTAGACCTCAGGATGGGGTGGAGGCGAGCCGGTCCCGTCGAGCAAAGAAAGCAAACCAGGCAAGCGTCCAGCCGATTCCCCCGAGCCAGCCGGCCAGCACATCGCTGGGGTTGTGAACTCCGAGATAGATCCGGCTGAGACCGACAGCCAGGATGATTGCAATGGCGGTGCCGGCAAGCACCAGGCGCGGTTTCCGGCCTTCGACGGCCTTGCACAGCAACAAGGCCACAGACAGGTACATCACCGCCGACATCATGCTGTGGCCGCTTGGGAAGCTGACAAGGTGATCAGAGCCGATGGTGTCGGCAGCGCCCGGGGCGAAGAAGTCCTCGGGCCGGGGTCTTGCAACCAGGTGCTTTACACTGAAGGCGAGAACCTCAGCGGCCACCATGATAAAGAAGATCCGGATGGTGGTCTTCTGCTCTCCCCGGGCATAGAGATAGGCAACGCTCACCACCCCGATCAGGAAGAGCACCGGCAGGCTGCCGAGGGCGGAAATCTCCAGCACCCTTTTTGTCAGGCTTTCGCTGCGCAGGCCCTGCATCAAGGAGAGGCCTGCATGGTCAAGCCCATCCAGGAGGCCAGAGGTATAAAGCAGGAACAGGGCCAGCGCCCCACCGAGGCAGGCCAGCCCGGCGCGCAGGTTGCCCTGGTGGAGCCCGGCGGTCTCTGCTGAGGAGAGCCCCTGTGCGCTCATTCGCCGGCACCGAGCATTTTTTCAACCGCCTCCCGGCCGGTGTTGCCTTCCTCGATGCCGAGCTCCCGGGCTCTCGGGGTGCAGCCGACAATTTTTGCATCGAGCAGGTCTTCCGGTTCAGAAAGCGGATTCTCCGGCGTTCCTTTTGCGATGGCAATGGCCTGGCCGAACTCTGCAGGGGTTTCCAGGTCGTAGATTCCGCAGCCGACGATGCCCACGCTGGTGATGATGGTGCAGTACTGGCCCTTCTCCCAGCGGTTGCTGATGCCGATCCCGACGCCGTTTTCAAACTGCATCGCCTTGGTTACCGATCTTGGCAGGGTGTCGCTCATGGATTGTTACCTCGAATCAGGGGGGAGATATGAGATCTTCCCGGTTGCTGGTTTTCTGGAACGCTCAGAGTGAAAGAGCCTGCCAGCAGGAGCTGGGGGCTCTCTCGTCGCTATGAAGACCGTCATCTTCGCTCGACATTGTACATCCCCGGGGCCAAAAGGTGTTCAGGTCTTGCCCGCCGGGAGGTGTTCGGGGTGATGGTGCAGTGCAAAACACTTTAGGGCGCCGCCGGATTCAATTAATATGAACTCCACACAAGCGCTTTCGAACTCAAAGACACCAGTGACATTTACAGCTCCGGGAGAAACAGCATCTTGCCACTACGCCAGACGGCCAGAACAGCACTGCTGAGGAGGGCGGCGATCTTCCTGTTTTGCTCCGCCTTCGCAGCCGCAGCACAGGGTGCGGAAGATTTTTCACCCGAAGCCGGGGCTCTTCTTGACCGTTACTGCGTATCTTGCCACCGGGGAGAGAAACCGAAGGCCGGCCTCAACCTGGCTTCTGCCCGCGACTCCGATTCTCTTCAAAGGAACCGCAAGAAGTGGGAGTCTGTGAGCCGCATGCTTGGCCACAGGGAGATGCCTCCCAAAAAGGCGAAGCAGCCGACGGAGAAGGAGCGCCTTGCCCTTCGCGAGGCCGTTGACGCGGAGCTCGACCGGTTTGACTGTGATGGCGCCATCGACCCGGGCCGTCCGACCCTCCGCCGTCTCAGCCGCTATGAATATGCCCGAACGGTAAGAGATCTCATCGGTCTCAAGATCGAGCTGGCGGAGGATTTCCCCGCCGACGATGTCGGCTATGGATTTGATAACATCGGCGATGTCCTGTCGATACCGCCTCTTCTGCTCGAGAAGTACATAGACTCGGCTGAGGACATCGTCGAAAAGCTCTTTGCCACCCTGGTTGCCGGTGGAGCCGGGCTTGGCCACTTTGAGGGCGAAGAGGCCGCTGCGCGCAACCTGACTCCGAATAACCATGTCCGGAGGGCGAACTCCGACCCGAAGGCTGCCGGCATCTATTCCAACTACGAATTGTCCGTTACCTACGATGCTCCGGAGTCCGGTGACTATCTTCTTCGCGCCCGGGCTTATGGCAGCCAGGCCGGCCCGGAAACGGTCAGGATGGGTTTTCGCATCGACGGCAAGACGGTTGGCGAGGCCCTGGTCAAGGCGGTCGCGGCTGCTCCGCAGATCTATGAAACGCGGGTCAAGCTCAAGAAGGGTCAACATCGTTTCGGGGTGGCGCTTCTGAATGATTATGATGGAACGGGCAACCCCAATCCGGCTCTCCGCGGTGACAGGAACCTTTTTATCGACTGGTTCCAGGCTGGTCTTTTTGAGGCGAAGAAGCCCGCGGTGGAGGCTTCGGGGCTGATCGTCCGCCCGCTGGTGGAAGATGGCCGTCCCCACCTGGGCAATATCAGGAAAACGATTGAGACCTTCGTCACCCGTGCCTGGCGCCGCCCGCTGCAGGAGGGTGAGCTGGAGAGATTTGTTCGCCTGGGCCGCACGGTCTTCGACGAAGATGGCAGCATGGAAGAGGCTCTCCGGATCGTCTTCCAGGCAGCCCTGTCCTCGCCGAATTTTCTCTTCCGGGTCGAGCTGGATGCGGAACCGGAGAACCCGGCGGCAATTCACCCTGTCGGGCCCTACGAGCTGGCTGTGAGGCTGTCTTATTTTCTCTGGAGCAGCATGCCCGATGATGAGCTCTTCAGGCTGGCCGCAGATGGAACCCTGGCAAAGCCGAAGGTGCTTGAGGCCCAGGTCCGGAGAATGCTGCGCGACCCGAGGTCCGGCGCCCTGGCGGAGAACTTCGCCGAGCAGTGGCTGCAGACCCGCTTCCTGGCCGGCTCGACTCCCGACCCGGACACCTTCCCGGCCTTTGACCCGGCCCTGAGGGCGGCGATGCGGGAAGAAACGCGCCTGTTCTTCAGTGCCATTGTGAGGGAGGACCGCAGCGTGCTGGAGTTCGTCGACTCGGAATTCACCTATGTTAACGAGAGGCTGGCCCGTCATTATGGAATGGAGGATGTCAGTGGAGCGGAGTTCAGGAAGGTTTCCGTGGCGGGGACCCCGCGGGGAGGCGTGCTCACCCAGGGCAGCGTCCTGACTCTTACCTCCTATCCCACCAGGACCTCGCCGGTCTTCAGGGGAAAATGGATCCTGGAGCAATTCCTCGGTACGCCGCCTCTGCCCCCGCCGCCGGATGTTCCCGAGCTGGAGAATGAGGAGGGGGAAGCGCTGACCGGGTCTCTGAGGCAGCGCCTTGAGAAGCACCGTCTCGACCCGGCCTGTGCGGTGTGCCACGACCGCCTCGACCCACTCGGCTTCGCACTCGAGAATTTTGATGCGATCGGCGCCTGGCGTGAATTTGATGGAAAATTCCTCGTTGATTCCAGCGCAGTATTACCGGGAGGAAAGCCTTTTGAGGGGCCCTCGGAGCTCAAACAGTTGCTGAAAAAACGCCCAAAAGCCTTTGTTCGTGCGCTTTCTGAGAAGATGCTGACCTATGCCCTTGGCCGCGGGCTCGAATACTACGACAAGTGCACGATTGATCAATTAGTCGACTTAGCGGCCGCAAACGGTTACAAAATAGGTAGCCTGATTTCCGGAATCGTACAGTCAGACACCTTCCGGCTTCGCCGTGGGGGCAGGAGTGTAAAACAGCAATGAGTACCCAGCACCGAATCTCTCGCAGAACAGTCCTCCGGGGCCTTGGAGCGTCACTGGCGCTTCCTTTCCTTGAGTCGATGGCGCCGGTGGCTGCCGCCGCCGCTGAGTCCGCCGGGGCTCCGCCTGTTCGCCTGGCCTTCTGCTTTGTTCCCAATGGTGTCAATCTCAAGAACTGGGTTCCGGAGGCAGCCGGAAGCAATTACAAGCTGCCCTGGAGCCTGCAGCCACTGGGCGCCGTAAAGGATGACCTGCTCGTCCTCACCGGCCTGACCCACGACAAGGGCCGCGCCAATGGCGATGGGGCTGGTGATCATGCACGCTCCGCCTCGGTCTTCCTGACCGGATCGCAACCGGTCAAGACCCATGGCTCGGGGATCCGCGTCGGCATGTCCATCGACCAGCTGGCTGCCCGCAAGCTCGGCGACCAGACAAAATTTGCATCCCTGGAGCTCGGCTGCGATGGTGGCCGCAACTCGGGGAATTGTGATTCGGGCTACAGCTGCGCCTACTCCAACAACATCTCCTGGACCAGCGAAACGACCCCCAACTCCAAGGAGGTCGATCCTCGCCGTGCTTTCGACCGGCTCTTCGGCAATGGCAAGCATCGCGAGGAGGCTGAGAACAAGGCCCGCCGGCTCAGCCGCCGGATCAGCGTTCTCGACTTCGTCCTCGAGGATGCGCGCCGCCTGAATTCCAGGCTCGGCAGCCATGACCGGGGCAAGGTGGATGAATATTTCTCCGGGGTCAGGGACCTCGAGAAGCGTCTGTCCAGGGTCCGCAGCGCCAGCTCGGCAACCGATATCGTTGTGCCCGACGGCCTGCCGGATGCTCCCGGCCGGAGAATGGGTTTCAAGCAGCACGTCAATCTCATGAGCGACCTGATGGTCCTCGCCTTCCAGGCCGATGTGACCCGTGTTTCCTCCCTGATGTTTGCCCGTGCCGGCAGCAACAGGAGCTACCGGGAGGTCTCGGTCCCCGATGGCCATCACGGCCTCTCCCATCACCAGGGCCGCGAGTCCAATCTTGAGAAGATCCGCCGAATCGACCGTTTTCACGTCGAGCAGTTCGCCTACTTTGTTGAGAAGCTCAAGTCCGTACGCGAGGGCGATGGAACCCTGCTTGATAACTGTATGATTCTTTACGGCAGCGGGATCAGTGATGGCAACCGGCACAACAACGAGAACCTCCCTCTCCTGATGGCAGGCCGGGGCGGCGGCTCAGTTGATACCGGGCGCCACATCGTCTACGAGCACGAAACACCGGTCTGCAACCTTTTCGTTTCGATGCTTGAGCGTGCGGGAGCCTCGGTTGACTCCTTCGGTGACTCAACCGGCGCACTGCGCTACCTCAGCACCTGAGATCCGCCTGCCCGGGGTCCTGGTCAGCGCTGTTCTGCGGGCGAAGAGTTTCCCTCCAGCTATGCTGAATGCCCCCCTCAGAGCGTTTTTCCTCCTGCTGGCCTTTGCCGCCGGGGCTGTGGCCCAGGACGCGGACCTAGAGAAGCTGGCTGAGCGCCTCGGCAGCTCCAGCAAGGAGACCCGCAGGCAGGCGGCCTTCGAGCTGGTGCGGCTTGGGCCAAAGGCGAAGCCGGCCCTGGGTGCCCTCGTCAAGGCCCTTGGTGACCGCGATCAGCAGGTGCTGTTCCAGGTGGCCCAGGTGCTTGCGGGAATCGGACCGGCTGCGGCCCCTGCCGTGCCGGGGCTGGTTAAAAACCTGAAATCACGCGACCGCCAGGTCAGCTACCGCTCGGCATATGCCCTGGGGCGGATCGGCCGGCCGGCGGTTCCAGCGCTCCTGGAGGAGCTCGGCTCCAGCTCTTCACGGGCTCGTGCCGCTGCGGCTCGCGCCCTTTCCTGGGTGGAGCCTGTGCCGCCGGGTGCGGCTGAGAAGCTGGTCAGTGTTCTTGGCGACGATGACAAGGATGTGCGGCGCAACGCGAGTGAGGCCCTCGGCAACTATGGCACGCCGGTAGCCGGCCGGCTGGCGCAGGCCCTTCGGAACGAGAACGTACTGGTGCGCCGTGGAGTCGCCACGGCCCTCAGCCTGATGGGTCCTGGCGCCAAATCCGCCGCGCCGGCCCTGGCTGCGGCGCTCGCCGATAAGGACCCGGGGGTGCGCGCCGGCGCGACCTCGGCCATCAGCAAGACGGGTATCGAGGCCGGAAAGCTGGTGCCGCTGCTGATGGGGAGGCTGGAGGATTCCGAGGCGGCGGTTCGAAGCGCAGCCGTGCAGGCGCTCTCGCGGCAGAAGCCCTCTGATGTCACCCGGGAGCTGGTGAAGCTCCTTGAGGGTGGCGACCAGGCAACGGCCCAGGCCGTTGCCCTGGTGGCAGAGCGGCTTGGAAGCCAGGCCCGCGCCGTTCTGCCCGGCCTGCTGAAGGCCGCTGTGAGTATTGAGGAGCTTTCTGCTGCCACCCCCCTGGCCCGTGCCATGGCCGCTTTTGCCGAAGAGGCGGCGGCCCTGGTTTTAAAGCGCCTCGCCGGCCCGAAGGGTGAGGAAGAGTTCCCTCGTTTACAACGAGTTCTCGGCTTTACCGCAGCCTCAGCGACAGGCACCCTGCGCAAGGCGCTGGCGAGCGGCCCCACCCTGGCGCGCCTTGGCGCGGCCTCGGCGCTTGGCGAGGCGGGGGACGCCGGCCGGGAGGCAAGCCCCGAGCTGCTGGAGGCCTTGAAAGATAAAGATCCGCGCCTGCGGGCAGCCTCCATCGGGTCGCTGGCGGCCCTCGGGGTTCCGGCAAGCAAGTACACCGATTCCCTGCTCGCCCTGGTTGAAGACCCGGATGAAAAAGTCCGGGCAGCGGCAGTGTCGGCTGCCGGCAAGATGGACAAAGAGCAGCTGGCCCGGCTCGTGCCTGTCCTTAAGAGATCGCTTTCTGACAGCTCCGTCGAGATCCGCCGCGCAGCAGCCTCTTCGCTGGCAGAGGTGGGGCCGGCGGCGGCGGCAGCCCGGCCGGTTCTCCTGGTGGCGCTGAAGGATCGAGACCCGTTGGTTCGCGCCAGGTCGGCCCGCGCGCTGGGTGCACTGGGGGGCAATGGCGGGGAGGGGATGGGGCAGCTGCTGATGCTCCTGGGAGAAAAAGACCCGGCCGTACGCCTGGAGGCTGTGCGAGCCCTGGGAGGTTTTTCAGGAGGAATGGGGGGCGCGCTGCGGCCCTTGCTGGCGCTGGCGGTTTCCGGTGAAGAGGCCGAGCCTCTTCGTCTTGCCTCCCTGGAGACCCTCTCCCAGATCTCGAGCTGCAAGGGCCCTCGCCCGGGCATCGGTGCCGTGCAGGAGGCTCTCATTTCCCTGCTGAAGAAAGCCCCGGTGAAGATTCGCGTTGCCAGTGCCCGTGCGCTGGT
Source organism: uncultured Planctomycetia bacterium (assembly GCA_964615885.1). GTDB lineage: Bacteria > Planctomycetota > UBA8108 > UBA8108 > UBA8108 > UBA8108. The sequence continues at coordinate 10,143 of CAZTRG010000161.1, forward strand.
GAATTGCCGCCCGGATACAGTCCGGGTCGTGGCGACCCTGGCTGCCGCAGTTCGCGATGAGAACGCCGATGTCAAGCGGGCCGCGGTGGAGTCTGCCGGCGCGATCGGCCCCGCAGCCCAGGGGGCAGCCGGGGTGATCTTTGAGCTTCTTGGCGATGAATACACCCGCGCGATGGCTTTCGAAGCCCTGAAAAAGATCGAGCCGAGGAGCCTTTCCCTGCTGCGCAAGGCGCTGGCCCACAAGGATGGCTACGTGAGGGGCTTCGCCTGTGCCTGCCTGGGCAAGCTCGGAGCGGAAGCGAAAGATGCACTCCCTGATCTCAGGAAGGCCTCCCGGACCCGGAGCCGGACCCTGCGGGATTTAATCCAGAAGACGATCAGGAAGATCGAGGATGACATCAAGCGCAGCAAATAGGATGCCCGGGTAAAGACTTGCCCCACCTGCCGCAAAAGATGTTTATGGCTGTTGCTCTCTAAGAGTAAGATGGCCCGGAATGCTGCGCGCTATTGCGCAGCATGGGCCCGGTGAGATCAACCAGCATGCTCCACAAGAAAATCCTTTACCTCTTTACCAGTCTCCTGGCGATGGGCTCGGCCCTGGCGCTGGAGGGTGACAAGGCCCTGCCTGCCGCTACCGGGAAAAAAGTGAGCTACGAGGCGGATGTCCTGCCGATTCTCGAGCGCTCCTGCTACAGCTGCCATAGGGGGGTTAAGCACAAAGGAGATTTCAGGCTGGACCGGAAGTCCAGCGCCCTGCGCGGCGGCGAATCCGGCAAAGCTCTTTTGTCCGGCAAGAGCGCCGAGAGCCTGCTGATCCACCTGGTTGCAGGCGTGGACCCCGAAAAGACCATGCCGCCCGGCAGCAAGAAAAAGTTATCCGCCGCGGAGGTCGGAATTCTGCGCGCCTGGATCGACCAGGGTCTTGAGTGGCCGGACAAGCTGGCCGGCGAGGATCTCGATGCCGCGAAGCACTGGGCCTTCGAGCCGCCGGCGGCGGTGAAGCCGGGGAAGGTCTCCAACCCGGGCTGGGTGCGTAATGCGATCGACCATTTTGTTCTCCTGCGGCTTGAGAAGGAGGGCCTGGAGCCGGCTCCCGAGGCCGACCGCCATACGATCATTCGCCGGCTGGCGCTCGATCTCACCGGCTTGCCGCCAACCCTGCAGGAGGTCGAGGCTTTCGTCAATGACAAGAGTGCCGGAGCTTACGAGGCCCTGGTCGACCGCCTGCTCACCTCGAAGGCCTACGGCGAGCGCTGGGCGCGTGTCTGGCTGGACCTGGCCCGCTACGCCGACTCGGCCGGCTACGCGCAGGATCCTGAACGCACGATCTGGGCCTACCGCGACTGGGTGATCGGAGCGATCAACGACAACCTGCCTTTTGACCAGTTCACCATCGAGCAGCTCGCCGGCGATATGCTTCCGAACGCCACCGAATCACAGAGGATCGCCACGGGCTTTCATCGAAACACGATGACCAATTCCGAGGGCGGCACCGACGATGAGGAGTTCCGTGTGGCGGCTGTGGTTGACCGGGTCAACACGACGATGCAGGTCTGGATGGGAATGACCTTTGGTTGCGCCCAGTGCCACAGCCACAAATACGACCCCATCTCACAGGAAGAGTACTACAGCTTCTTTGCCGTCTGGAACCAGAGCGAGGATGCGGACCGGGGCAATGAGAGCCCGATCCTCAAGGTGGTCTCGGAGTCCCAGAGGCTTCAGCGCATGGCGTACGAGAAAGAGATCGCGGCGCTTGAAAAGCAGCGCCTCGAGGCCGCGCCGGCCGGCAAGGTCGAGATCGGCAAGGGCCCGATCCGGCCACGCTTCGTCCGCGTTGGACTTCCCGGGAAGAAGGGCTGGCTTTCCCTCGCCGAGGTCCAGGTTTTCAGCGGCGGCACGAACATCGCGGTCAAGGGTCGTGCCCGGCAGTCGAGCACAGACTTCAATGGTCCGCCGGCCCTGGCGATCGATGGCAAGACCAATGGTGATTTCAACACCGCCAAGTCGACCACCCATACCAGTGATGACCAGGACCCCTGGTGGGAGGTGGACCTCGGCTCTGCCTCGGCTGTCGACAAGGTTGTGCTCTGGAATCGCACTGATGGAGGGCTTGGCAGCCGGCTCGCCGGTTTCCGGGTGGCCCTGCTGGATGCTGAACGCAAGCCGCTCTTCGTCTACCGCCAGGCAGCGCCCCCCGGGCCCAGCAGCGAGTTCAAGGTTCCCCAGAGCGGTGCGAAGCTCAGCGACATGCAGAAAAAAGAAATTCTCGCCTATTCAGGCAGTGCGGCTGCCTCACCGGAAGCCGCGAAGATCGCCGGGCTGAAGAAAAAGATTGCTGCCCTGAAGACGACGACCACCCCGGTTATGGCAGAGCGGCCGGCCAATCGCCACCGCAAGACGAATATTCATGTGCGGGGCAACTTCAAACAGAAAGGCCGGGAGGTTCAGCCCGGAACACCCTCAATCTTTCCCCCTCTTCCCGATGGCAGCAAGCCGGACCGCCTGGGGGTGGCGAGGTGGCTTATGGACAGCTCCAACCCGCTGACGGCAAGAGTTATTGCCAACCGCTACTGGGAGCAGCTCTTCGGTATCGGCCTGGTTGAGACGAGCGAGGATTTCGGGATCCAGGGCGCGAAGCCTTCCCATCCGGCACTCCTCGACCAGCTCTCCCTCTACCTGGTGCGCGAGAAATGGAACATTCGGCGGCTCTTGAAGTTCATCGTGAGCTCGGCGGCCTACCGGCAGTCTTCCCGGGTCAGTGATGAGCTCGCCCGCCGGGATCCCCGCAACCGCCTGCTTGCCCGCGGGCCTCGCCTGCGGCTGTCGGCTGAGATGGTCAGGGACCAGGCCCTGGCTGTGAGCGGGCTGCTGGACAGGACCATGTTCGGTCCCTCGGTCCGGCCTCCCCAGCCGGCCCTGGGGATCAGGGCTGCCTTTGGCGGCTCCACCGACTGGAAAACCAGCGGCGGCACCGACAAGTACCGCCGGGGGCTCTATACCAAGTGGCGCAGGACCTCGCCTTACCCTTCCATGGTTACCTTTGACGCGCCGAGCCGCGAGTTCTGCACGATCCGCCGAATCAGCACCAACACGCCCCTGCAGGCGCTGGTGACCCTGAACGACCCGGTCTACGTCGAGGCAGCGCAGGCGCTTGCCGGTCGAATCGCCACAGAGGGGGGCTCCGCCGTTGGCGAGAAGGTGGGCTACGGCTTCCGCCTGGTGCTCGCCCGTCCGCCCACAGAAGAAGAAAAGAAACTCCTCGTGAAGCTCTTTGAGGACAGCAGCAGGCTGTTTGCTGCAAATCCCGGGGATGCAAAGAAGATGGCAACCTCCTATCTCGGCCGGGCGCCGGAGGGGGTTGAGCTGGCTGACCTGGCGGCCTGGTCCGTGGTCGGCAATGTTCTCCTGAACCTTGATGAGACGATAGCAAGACCATGATTGATCCACTTACCGGCTCGCAGACCCGGGGCGATGCTTTCGCCCAGACCCGTCGTCACTTTGTCCGCGACTGCTCCATGGGCCTCGGCGCGATGGCCCTGGCCTCCCTCTCGGCAGAGGATGGCGGCGCCCCTGCGCGCGGAGATGGCGGGCCGATGGTTGCGCGGGACCCTCATTTTTCCCCCTCTGTAAAGAACGTCATCTTCCTCCATATGGCGGGCTCTCCTCCGCATCTCGATCTCTTTGATTACAAGCCCGAGCTGGTGAAGCACAACGGCGAGCCCTGTCCCAAGGACTATCTCGACGGGCGGCGCTTTGCCTTCACCTCCGGAGTGCCGAAGCTCCTGGGGACGCCGCGGCAGTTCAAGCGCCATGGGGAGAGCGGCATCTGGATGTCCGATGCCCTGCCGAAGCTTTCACAGATGGCCGATGACCTCACCGTCATCAAGTCGCTGCATACCGAGCAATTCAACCACGCTCCGGCCCAGCTGATGCTCTACACCGGCTCGCCGCGTATGGGGCGCCCCTCGCTGGGGTCGTGGGTGACCTACGGCCTCGGCTCGGAGAGCCGCGACCTTCCGGGCTTCATTGTCCTGGTCTCCGGTGGCTCCAACCCCAGTGCCGGCAAGACGGCCTGGGGCAGCGGTTTCCTGCCCTCGGTTTACCAGGGGGTTCAGTGCCGCTCCAAGGGAGACCCGGTCCTGTACCTCTCCGACCCTCCGGGAATGAGCCGCGACCTGAGGCGCTCCAGCCTCGATGCGATCCGCGGACTCAACGAGATCCAGCTCGACGTTCTCGGGCACCCTGAGACGCGGACCAGGATTTCCCAGTACGAGCTGGTTTTCAAGATGCAGATGTCTGCTCCCGAGGCGATGGACATCGCCAAGGAGGGGCCGAAGGTTATCGAGGAGTACGGTGCCAAGCCGGGCGCCGCCAGTTTTGCCAACAACTGCCTGCTGGCCAGGCGGCTCGTTGAGCGTGGCGTGCGCTTTGTTCAGCTCTTTGACTGGGGCTGGGATTTTCACGGTACGAACCCGCGGGAAGATATCCGCGATGGCCTGACGCGCAAGTGCAGCGGCACCGACCAGGCTGTAGCTGCCCTGCTGGGCGATCTCAAGCGCCGTGGCCTGCTCGACTCGACCCTGGTGGTCTTCAGTGGCGAATTCGGCAGGACGCCCTTCAGAGAGGGGCGCACGTCAAAAGGCAAGGTGCTCGGCCGTGACCACTATCCCGATTGCTATTCGATGTTCATGGCCGGAGGCGGGCTCAAGGGGGGCATCTCCTACGGTGAAAGTGATGAGCTCGGCTTCAGAGTCGCGGAGAACCCGGTTCACGTGCACGATCTCCAGGCAACGATCCTGCACCTGCTCGGCTTCGATCATGAGCGCCTGGATTACCGTTTCCAGGGGCGTGATTACCGCCTGACGGATGTTTTCGGCGAGGTTCGCCACGACCTGCTGGCCTGAACGGTCGGCGGCAACGGTCAGCGGCAATAGGGGTAGTAGTCGCAGCCGAGGTCCTCTTTCTGGCCGCATTCGGGATAGGGCATGGGGATGCCGCCCTGGCCGAGGAAGAGGTAGCTGAAGATGCTGATCGCATCGCTGAGGTCGACGGTCCCGTCTGCATTCGCATCGGCAGCGTCAAGACAGGTCAGGGGGGTGTCGGAGTCGACAAAGAGGTGGGCGAGCAGGTTGATCGAGTCGCTGATGTCGATAGCGTGGTCGTTGTTGGCGTCGCCGCGCAGGAAGAGCAGTCCGCCGCTGAGGGAGAAATCACTCCAGCTGTAGTCGCCCGTGGTGTGGACATCCTCGGCCAGGTCGGCGCGGATGAACCCGACCCCGGCGTCGATGATCTCAACGTTTGTAAGGCGGTAGGGCCCATCGGCCTGGGAGCCGAAGATTTCGTAGCCGTCGAAGTTGAGCTGGAATTCAATCCCGGCGTCGGCTGATTCGAGAGAATAGAGGGAGCCGGCCTGGGTGATGGTGTTGCCATCGAGGTCGACCAGGGTTCCAAGCACCACCAGGTCTCCACCCCGGTTCGCTTCGAGGCCGCCTTGTACCCAGAGATTGTCCTTCAGGGTGCCGTTGCCTGCACCGCCGCCGTCTCCCGCCACCTCGACATCGTCGGCTCCGGAGCTGTAGTCATTGCCCAGGGTGGCGAGGTCGGAGCGCACCAGGAACTGCAGGGTGTCGGCCCGCTCGAAGGTCTCCCCATCGGCGCTGCCGGCCTCGACCTCGACGATGTAGTAGCCCGGCTGGGTGCTCTCGGGAAGTGCGGAGGAATAGATGCCGTCACCGGCGACCGCATCTGCGCCGCCGCCCTCGTCGTTCAGCTCGATCAGCGCGAGGCTCCCATCCGGGTAGAAGAGGCGGGCGCTCTGGGTGATCTCGACCCCCTCGGGTACCAGCTCGGCCTGTTCGATCTGGGTCGTCAGCATGGGAGTCGAGCCAAGGGGGATGTCGTAACCATCGAGCTCGCTGCTGAGATAGGCGGCATGCTCGAGGTAGAATTCGACGGTGTACCCGATGGCGGGGTTGTTGCCCGGGTTGCTGATCTTGCCGATGTAGGTGCCGAGCTCGCCGGCCCCGGTCTTGAAGAACTGGACGTTGGTGCCCTCTCCATCGTTGTAGGACTCATAGATAAAGCCGAACTCCGCGGCGTTCTCGCCGGTGATTTCCTGCTCTTCGATCCCCATGCTGGGCGTCCTGAGCCGGAACTCGAGGGGCCCCTTGTCCTCGGAGTTGAGGATGATGATGATCGAGCCGGAGGTGTCCGAGGCAAAGGGGATCTGGCGGCCGCCACCGGGGACGATTTCGCCCTGCCCGACCTTTCCCAGCGCCATGGAGGAGCCGCCGCCGCCTGCTCCTGCGCCCTGCCCTGCGTCTCCCGCAGCTTCCTCCTCTTCATCGGCGAGCACCCGCCCCAGCCCCAGGCGAGAGGCCAGCAGCTCCAGGGATTCCGCATCGCGCCCCAGGCTGTGATGGTCGGAAGAGAGTATAAACCGCTTCGGGTTGGTGAAGATTCCCTTGTCGAGGCTTCGCCCCAGGGCGCTGTCAAGGCAGACGCGGCCATCGTGAGCGGCACAATCGAGCACGTCGTCCAGCTCGCTGCGTCCGCCGTCCCCGGCCAGGAGGTAGAGTGTCGTTGCGCGTGAGTGGGTGATGCGCTCGTTGTAGAGCTCCAGGAAGCGAGAGGTCTGTTCATCGGCAGCCTTGTACCCGAGCTCTTCGGGGGCGAGGATTCCACCCGGGCTGGGGCGGGCCCCAACGTCTGAGCGGGTCTCCACCAGTGCCCTGGGGGTGCCGTGATTCGGTGTGCCGAGCAGGATGAGCCGCCGGAGCTCGAAGACGGAAGATGTGTGGCCATAGAGGCGGGCTGAAAGGCCGGCAAAGCCATAGGCGACCATGTCGACCTGGCGCGGGCTCCTGCCGAACTGCCGCAGGAAATAGCCGCGAACATTCTCGATCTCGCCGATGAGGTTGATGCTTCCACGGACGATGCCGCCTGCGGCGGCCACGGGAATCAAGAGTCCTTCGCTGGTGTCTCGGAAATGATCATGCAGGGCTTGCCACCGCCTGATGCCGCTTCTCTCAGGGGAAACGGCAATAACAGGAAGGGGGACACGCAGCTGGATGCCTTCCCCGGCGGCTGTCGCACTTGAGAAGGCGCCCAGGAGCCGTTGCGGCAGGGGCCCTTGCTGGTTCCCGCGCGCCTCGAAAGTGTCGAGAAGGCCGAGCCGGATATGATCGAGGAAGGGGGCCCGGTACTCGAGGTCAAAGGGGGGCCGGGCATCCTCTCCCAGCTCTTCCGTCGAGATCCGGAAGCGGCCCTCCTCGTCGACGGCTGCTCGAGCGATGGCCTCGTCCTCCCCGGGTAGAAAGACAAGCACGGCGCCGCGCCCAAGCGGCGTCGATTCGCTGTCATCAAAAACTACCTGGCCGGACAGTCCTACCTGGGGAGGCTGCTCGAATTCCTGTGTACAGAAGCTGGCGGGTCCGCGTTGTCCGCGGGATGTGAGCCCCGCCACAGAGTAGCGCAGCTCGGTTCCAAGCGGTGGAAGCTCGTCAATCCAGGCGGTCTCATCGGTGCGCCCGATCACGATTCCGTTGCGTTCGATCTCATAGGCTACGTAGTTCCCGTTTCCACCCCAGTTCAGCCGGACCCTCTTCTCGCCGCCGCGCAGCCGTGAGCATTTGAGGTTCCTGAGGGCAGGGGGATTGATGGGCTCTACAGTTGTTTCACAGCGGGCTGCCGGGCCGTCCGGGTTGTCTGCGGCGACGACCTCAACCAGGTAGCTCCTTCCTTCGGGGCCGGGCTGCGGTACGTTAATAACCGCGCGCCGCCGGTTCTGCGCCAGGTTCTCAAGCCCCTCGACCACCTCCCCATCGAGGCGCACCTGGTGGCGGCCGTCATCTCCGGGCGACCAGGTGACGCGAATTCTCAGCTCTCCGCGAACCTGGTTACAGGAGAGGTTGCGCACCGTGAGTGCGCCGACGGTGACCGAGACGGGGTCCGATCTCAGGTTTCCGTTGCCCTCGACAATATAGCGGCGGACGCCGTTGCCGGGATTCGGATCGACATAGGCCTGCAGGTCTCCGGGAAGGCGGTTTTCAATGACACGGAACTCGCCATCTCCATTGGCGCGCAGGATTTTCTGGTAGCTGAGGCGCCGGGGGGAAAGCCAGGTCAGGCGTACCCGGCCTCGCGGCAGGAGGCGGGCGTTCAGGTTGCGAGGCTTGCTGTGGTCCGGGCCGGCGTTGACAGGCGGCTGGACATTCGGCGGCGGGCCGGGCTGGGCCGGCAGGCTCATGGCAAGGCAGAGCACGGCCAGGAGCAGGGTGATGCACCCGAAGGCCGTTTTCAGTCCTGGTTGGTTTCTGGTGAGTGCCATGGGTGTGATCAGTGACCGCAAAGGCTGTTCAAGGATGAATTCCTGCTGTTACAGGACAATAGGACCGGGTTCCCAGGGGTCCTCCTGAAGGGGAGATCTGCTGGGTCTATTCATTTTCAAGGTCATCGCGGTTTACTTGCTATAAAAAAGGGCTCTCGAAATGCCCGAGAGCCCTTGGGAATTGGGAGGAATATAACTCCTGCGGTCTCGGTTACCCCCGCATTTGAGCTCTCAAAAGAGAAGGGGGTATTTGGTTTGGGTCGTTTGCCGCAAAAGTGTTTCGCCTTTCCGTTCTGGAGAGCCGCGGGTCCGGCGGGCAGGTAGTTGGCAGGTACCGCCTGGTCCGATCCATTCCCGACGCCGGCTTCTGAGTTCGTCCACGAGTCTCGGTGCCTCCGGTTTCTGGGGAAACCTGCAAGGCCTGCACAAAAGAAAGAAAGGGACGGACGGTGACGGAAAACAAACGTCGGGCCTGTGTCCGTACCGTAAAACGATTAACTAAGACAACTACCATCAGTCGTCCGCCCTCTCAAAACTGTTGTGGTCCTTAACTCGCTTCAGATCACAGTCGCTGAAACGACTCTCCCTTGCGGGAAAACTAAAGTTACAGAAGGCCTTATAATCACATCCCGTGCCAATTACATAAGTCCTTATTTTACGTACAAAAAGGATGATGGAGGCGGCAAATATGACAAAGTTGTTGTCATTATGTTTCTCATCCGCACTGATGGGGTTTTACATTAACAAGAATATTGTTATTCAGGTTTTTAGGCTGAAATCGGGGGACTTTTGATGCGCCTTGGAGAGGGCGTATTGGTATCTTTCTCAGTCCTATGAGTGGAGAAAAAACCAGGCAGCGACCTCTGAAGTTCCTGCTCGACAATTCAGTCTTCCTGATTGCCGGAGCTGCAGGGGCCCTGGTGTGGGCGAATCTCGACAAAGAGGCCTATCACCATGTCATGCATGCGGTCATTGCGGGCGAGGGTAGTGCTCACCCGGTTACCCCGCATTTCATCATCAATGACATCCTGATGGCGTTTTTCTTTGCGATCGCCGGCAAGGAGGTCTGGGAGGCCTTGTTGCCCGGGGGGCCACTTTCCAATATGCGCAAGGCGGCCACGCCACTGATCGCGACCCTCGGAGGAATGGTAGGACCTGCCGGTCTTTACCTCCTGGGTTGCTACTGGCTGGGGGTCATGGATGAATATGCCGACGGCTGGGCGGTGCCCATGGCGACCGACATCGCCTTCAGCTACCTGATTGCCCGCCTGATCTTCGGTCCCGGGCATGTGGCGATTCCCTTCCTGCTCCTGCTGGCGATAGCCGATGATGCCGGCGGCCTTCTTATCCTGGCCGTCTTCTATCCGCAGGGAGAGCTGGCCCCCATCTGGCTGCTTGCCACTGTGGGCGCCATCATCATGGGGCTCTTCATGCGCAGGATGAAGCTGCAGAGCTTCTGGTGGTACCTGCTTCTGCCGGGCACCCTGAGCTGGTTCTCGTTTTACGAATCAGGCCTCCATCCCGCTCTCGGGCTGGTGCCGATTATTCCTACCTTGCCTCATGCGCATACTGACCTCGGCCTCTTTGCGCGCGAGGAGCTAGGTCGCAACGACACCCTCAACGAGTTCGAGCATTGGTGGAAGAACCCGGTTGAGATCATTCTCGGCCTCTTCGGCCTGGCCAACGCGGGAGTTGCCTTTACGAGTGTCGGTGATGGAACCTGGCTGGTTCTTGCCGGGCTGTTGATCGGTAAGCCCCTGGGTGTCGCCTTCTTTACGGTCCTGGGAATGAGGGCCCTGCGGCTGGAGCTTCCGGCAGGTATGAATTTCCGCGATCTGCTGGTCGTCGGCATGGTGGCCGGCATCGGCTTCACCGTATCCCTCTTTGTAGCCACCGCGGCCTTCCCTGGTGACAGCCCGTATCTTGATTCTGTAAAGATGGGAGCCCTCGGCAGCTTTGCAGCCGCCTTCCTGGCGATCTTCGGAGCGCGGGCTATGGGAATCCGGCCCGGTTCCGGCACGGAGGAGGCAGGTTCCGGCACGGAGGAGGCGGACTCCGGCACGGAGGAGGCGGACTCCGGGACAGATGAAGCCAGCCCTGCCGCAGAGGAGCCGCCTGCTTCCGAAGAGGCGGACACGAGTGAAGCAGAGGACGAGTCCGGCGGCGCCGAAGAGTCCTCCTAGGAGATCTCGAATACAGGGTCACCGAGCACGTCGAACTTCGGCTCGATTCCAAGTCCCGGCGAGGTGCTGGCCGCCATGCGCCCGTCCTGGCGCTGTGGAGCGCCCTCGGCGGTGCTGACGGTGACGTAGCTGTTGAAGTCGGTGGCCGTGAAGAGCAGCTCCGAGGGGGTGGAGTGGGCCAGGTGGGCGATCGCTGCGGTGATGATGTCGCCTCCCCAGGCGTCCTCGATGGTCATGGCGATTCCGAGAGAAACGCAGAGATCACGGGCCTCTTTGGCCCTTGTGAGCCCTCCGAACTTGCTGATCTTGATATTGACGGCATCCATGGCGCGGTCGGCGCGTCCACGCAGAAGCACCTCGAGGGAGTCAATCGACTCATCCAGCACGAAGGGATGGTCGGTCCTTTGCCGGATGGCGAGGCATTCCTCGTAGCTCAGGCAGGGCTGCTCGATATA
>CAZTRG010000162.1:0-4293 GCA_964615885.1 uncultured Planctomycetia bacterium
AAATCAAGAACAGGCTCGCCAAGCGGCCCGAGAATCCTGAGACGTTCTCCTGCATCGTTCAACGCTCCGGAGTACTCCCCGGCAACCAGGATTCGAGCAAGATCGTACCGACTGGCAAACCCCTCTAGGTCCTCAACAAGCACAACCATCTCGCCGGGGCCGAGTTCAGAAACTGCACTTTCGGTGAAATCAAACTCGACACCTTCCACAAATTTCACTCCCCGAAGATCCAGTGCTTCTGCACTGACGTTCTGAAGCTCGATATACTCGAGCTCCCGGCGCTGGAAGGGACTGCCCTCGGCAGGTGGGGCAGGATTGTACATGATCTCGGTTATCCGAAGCGGCATGTCTGTATGAAATACAGCGGCTGATTTCGCGCTCCAGCCTCCATCCCCTGCACGAACCCGGGCCGAAACAAGAGCTGTTTCCCCGAGGGCAAAGGGGCCGGTATAAGCAATCGCTCCGGGCGCGACAGCCCCACCCGGCCGGCGCGGATCGGAACCATCCAATGTATAGAAGACACTGTCTTCTGCCAGCTCAACTTCAATTCTCCGGTCTACCAGGGCCGCCCGGATCAGGAAGTCGCTGCTGTTGAGGCTGAAATTCAACCCGTGAATAGCCAGCATGTTCGTCCCGACCCGCAGGTGCTCTGCAAACCCCGGCAGCTCAAAAGCCACGGGATTGCCAGGGGTGGCCTCGTTGGACCCTGCTGCTGGAGAATTCCACTGCAGGGCGCCGGCATCCGGGGAGTTAGCCCGGGCCAGGGGCTCGCCATTGATATAGGCAACAAATCCATCATCGTAATCCATCAAGAGAACAAGATTACTCAGCGCGGCGATGGCCTGTTTGTCCGCCAGGGTAAACGGAATTCGAATATAGATTGAGGTGTTCCCCTCCCCCCCCCTCATTTCATCGCCAACGTCGATGTCGATCACCTCCTGGTAGCCGCTGGAATTCTCGTAGCCGACCCCGCCCGAGCCGCCCTGCCAGCTCTCTGCACGAGAACCCTCCACGTAGCCCGGCAGCAGCCAGTCATCACCAAGCTCTCCATTTCGGGGAACACAGGCACTACGAGGAGCCCCTGTCCCGATTACAAGCTCGTCGACAACGCGCTCCAGCCCGGACACCCCCATTGCCAGCTCGGCTCCAGGACGAATCGCCCCACCGTGCTGTGCGCCACCCTCGATGAGAAAGGAGGGGGCTGACACCGGGAGCATCAGGCCTGCATCGCGGTAGTGACCTACCATCACATCGCTACGCGATGGCAGGACTCCGTTTAAATAGCTGTTCTTTGCGTTCTCCCAGGAGGATGGGGTTCGGTAATTCCAGCGCGCGGACTCAGCCAGGATTGAGCGCCCGACCTCTTCGGTCTGCTTCCGGAGCCGCTCGATGTTCTTTTCGGCTGACATCGCTCCACCGTTGAAGAACATCTCATGGATGCGGTCGGCAAGCAGAATCCTGTAGTCCGGATGGTTTTCAGCCAGCAACATGCTGAAGATGCTTCCAGGCCCATCTCCCACCTGCCGGCCCGGCTGGCTCATGGCGGCTGGGTTGCCGTTGAAGCCTGGTCGTCCACCTCCGCCATCGGCGGGACCTCGAAGGAACCCATCGGTATCATTCATGAAGAACTGGAAGCCAACATTCTGACGGCCCTCCTCCAACCATTCATTCCCCAGCTTTTCCCCCACGCAGCGGAACTCCAGCTCGGTATTTCCGAACATGACCATCAACATGTAATCGACGTACTGGGTAACATTGAGCTGGCGCCGGATCTCCTCAAAATTCGCTCGTCGCGCCCGGATCCAGGACCAGGTCGATCCATCGCCGTTAAAAGGAGTTCCCACCGCATCCCAGTTCCAGGGACCACCATTGGCCTTGATCGCCTCGTAATCTTCCTCCTCGCCGCCAAAATACTGGGCAAACATATCCGGGCTGAAGCGCTCCCGCATATTGTACTGCCCCCAGTAGACCCCGTTGAGATACACGTGCACGTACCGGCCGTGCGGGTTCAGATGCCCCAGGTCGAGCATGGTATTGGATGTAAACCGATCCGACATGTAGAACCCGCGCATGTCCGCATCGTGGTGCCCGGTCCGCAGCTCGATCTGGTCAAAAACCTCAACAGGGGGCACTCCACGCCCATAACCTTCAAAGAGTGGATAGCGCAGCTTGGTATCACCGTACTCGGTGCGAAAAGAGATCCGCAGGCTCTTCTAGAGATAGGCGGAGCCTGCCCAGCGCAGACCGAAATTCTTGGCTCCCGCATCCTCCTGGAAACCGGGCGTACCATCAGGATGGATCAGCTCCAGGGAGATCGGCAGCTCCGATGGAAAGGTGGTAGAGCCGGCTGTGATACAAAGAGATGGGAGATCTGTGAGCCCTTCCCGCAGCCGTGGACCGTTGACCCTGTCGCGGGTAACGCTGGTACGCATCACGGCTGAGTTAACGACATCATCGAGGAAGATATAGGTGTGGGTGTCCGTGTTCGTCGGGCCGAGTCCTTCCTTGAAGGCGGCGGCGCGAAGGATTGTTGTCGTCGAGATGCGCACCGGCCCGGCATAGATCATCCCACTGTTGGCTCCCGGCAAAGAGCCATCGACCGTGTAGCGAATCTCCGCGCCTTCGGTCTCCGTCGTGATCTCTACATCGAACGGCTCCTGGTAGAAGCCCCGGTCCGCAGAGAAGCTGGTATCAGCAACAAACCCGGCGATCTGTGAATCTGCGTTGCTCTCTCCCGGGGAAGGCTCTGTCATATAGGACTCAACCTGTTGAGAAAAATGAAACCCCTCCAGCTCGGGCAGGAGAAGGAAATCTTCATCGCCGGGAGCGAGGTTGAGGCCCTGGATCGCCAGCAGGTTTGCTCCGGGCTGCAGAGCATCCCTCCAGGCACTGACATTGAAACCTTCAAACTGGAGCACCTCCTCAGAGGGATTCTCCCTGGTAGCCCTTGAATCCCAGCTCAATGCCTCTGGAGCATTGCTGTAGGCCACCTCGGTTCCATTGAGCCAGGCCACAAACCCATCGTCGTACTTCATCCGCAGCGTCAGGGTGTCGAGCAGGCCAGGGTCCCCAAGCTCGAAAGGAATCCGCAGGTAGGCCGAGGCGTTCCGCCCCAGCATCTCCCCGGCCACATCGGTGCTCACCTGGCGCTGGAAGGCGAGATCCTCATCGAAAACCTCCCCGAAAACCTGGACCTCGGCGAGGTGAAGGTAAACACCCGGCATCGAGATCCGGACGAACCTGCCGGAAGCTCCGATACCGGAAAAGAAAAAGGTCTCCTCACTGTTACCGTTGCGAGGCCCCGTCTCAAAGGCCACGTTGCGATCGCTGTCGAGAAGCTGGACGTTGAAGTTGGTAAACCTCTCCCGGCAGCAGTCCATGCGGTTCCAGAGCCTGATGGAATCAATCGTATAGACCCCGAGAAGATCAACCTCCCACCAGGAGGGGGCTCCATCGATCTGGTTGGTGTGAAAGGTCGTTCCTGCGCCCCAGTCTCCATCGGGGTTCCCATCGATACCCCTCTCCGGGGTGCCTCCCCAACCCTCTGAGGACTGGCTTGCCCGCCCTCCCAGGGCGACATTTTCAATCCGCATCGGCGGCGGAGGCGCATCTCCGGTGGCAAAGCCGACTCCGGTTTCAGCCTCAAGCCAGCCGGAATCATCGAAGCCGGCAAGCCGCCATTCGGGACCGGTCCGGCCATCGACTGGCACTGTAAATCTTGCCGGGCTGCCGCTGGAAACGTAGTTAACCTGTGCCGCTCTCTGTGAAAAACCGTATGAAATACCAGTGCGCTGCGGAGGATAAGCCGGAGCATAGGCATGGATGGGCTCCACACCGCCAGGCTCCACCAGGCCGAGAAACTCACCGCCCTTGTCGAGCCGGAAGTTTGTATGCAATTGTGAACCGGCTGTGGCACGGTCCTTTCCCGAAGCAAAAACCAGCAGGTACTCTCCCGGCAAGAGCTCGGTTGGAGGGAAACCCCATTTTCGCAGCTCTTCGGAATCATCGCTGAGGTGCCAGCCATCGAGATTAACCGTCACCGCCCCCTGGTTCTGAACCTCGATCCAATCCGACGAATCACCATCCTCGTCAAGCAGTCCATCCCGGTTCTCAGCCAGGAACTCGGTGATCACAACCGCCTGGGCACAAAGCCTCAGCGCAGCGCAGGGCAGCGCCAGCAATGCCAGAATTATAAAAACGCGGCTGCGTTTCATGCCAATACCATCCCTGGAACTCTGTCCAACCTATCCAATAGTTTAGGGGGGCAGGCGAACACTGGCAAGGAATGGGGCT
>CAZTRG010000163.1:0-4833 GCA_964615885.1 uncultured Planctomycetia bacterium
ACCTGCTTCGCCGTGAAAGCTGCCTCAGGAGAAAATGGGCAGGGGCTCGCCATCAGCGATGGGGAAGGGCCGGCCGAGACGGTCGTGGATATGCGTATCGGGGGGAATGCCCAGCGCATCGTAGATCGTCGCGTGCAATTCAGCGGGTCCGCAGGCCTTGTGGATCGGCTTCGAGGAGATCTTGTCGGACTTTCCGTAGACCTGTCCGCCCTGGACTCCACCGCCGGCAAAGGCCACTGAGTAGGAGCTCGGGTAGTGGTCCCGCCCGCCGTTGTTGCTGATCTTCGGA
Source organism: uncultured Planctomycetia bacterium (assembly GCA_964615885.1). Lineage (GTDB taxonomy): Bacteria > Planctomycetota > UBA8108 > UBA8108 > UBA8108 > UBA8108. Next base: position 290 of record CAZTRG010000163.1, read on the forward strand.
GTCCTGCCGAACTCGGTGAGGAAGACGACCAGGGTCTCATCGAGCAGGCCGCGTTCGTCGAGATCGGCCAGCAGGGCCGAGGCGCTGCCGTCAAAGACCGGCAGCATGGTGTTCTTGAGCCGGTTGAAGCCATTGCCGTGGGTGTCCCAGTGGTCGCCCTTGGAGCCGTTGAGGTCTCCTGCGGCGCAGACCACGGTCGCCAGCGGCACCCCGGCTTCGATGAGCCGGCGGGCCAGGAGCATGCTCTTGCCGCAGATATGCTCGCCATAGGCACGATGGGTTTTCTCAGTTTCCTTCTCCAGCTTGAAGGCTTCCTGCACGCTGGGATTTTCAAGCATGTCCACGGCCAGGCCGCGGGAGTGGTCGAATTGTTCGATATCCGGGCTGGTGGCGAGTCCCGACTCGAGCCCGCGGAGGAGTCCCAGGCGTTTCTTCAGCCTGTCTGCCCCGGTTGTCAGGGTCGGGTCGATATTGGCGGCTCCGAGACCGCGGGAGACTCCGCCGAAGGGCTTGCCGTTTTTCGTTGAGATCACAATCGGGTCGTATTTCATTCCCAGCCAGCCGCCGTACTCGCCGGCCTGGAGAGTGCCGTTGTCCACAAGCGGATAGGGCAGGCGAATTGCCGGCGGCAGACCTGTGGGTGCCTTGCGGAACTTGGAGACCACCGCGCCCATCGAGGGCCAGTCATCAGGAGATGGAGGGAGGTTCGCCGCCAGGGCACGTTGTGGGGGCGGGCGTCCCGTCATGTTCCAGTACATGGCCTTTCCGTGGGCGGGGCTTCCATGATGCACCGAGCGCACGATGGCGAGTTTTTCTGTGTGCCGGGCAAGCTTCGGCATGTATTCGGAGACCTGGATTCCGGGGGTCGCTGTCGAGATCGGCTTGAACTGGCCGCGGATCTCTTTCGGAGCGTCAGGCTTCGGGTCCCAGCTGTCGAGCTGGCTGATGCCGCCCCAGCAGAACAGTACGATACAGGACTTTGCCCGGCCGCCTCCGGTTCCCTTGGCGGCCTGGAGCTTCCTCATGCCGAGAAAATCAGGCAGCGTCAGCCCCGCGACACCAAGGCTGGTATGCAGGAAGCGGCGACGTTTCATGAAGGGGCTCCTCAAGCAAGAATGAAATCACTGCGTCTCGTACTGAGGTGATTATCTTCGCTGGAGCCTGATTGTTCAAGTTTAAGGTGAGCCCTTGAGCAGGAACATCACCGCCGGGGCGTAAAAAGGTGCGGAATTCCGTTCTTTTCAGCTCGATCAGGCGATCAGGTCTTTGATCACGTGACCGTGGATATCGGTCAGGCGGAAGTCACGGCCCTGGTAGCGGTAGGTCAGCTTCTTGTGGTCGAAACCAACGAGATGCAGGATCGTCGCATTGAGATCATGGATGTGCATGGTCCCGGGGGTCCAGTGTTCCTTGGTCGGCTGCGGCTTCAGCGTGTTGCCATCGGCGTCGACGATGTTGTAGGCGTAGTCATCGGTCTGCCCGTAGGTGATCCCGGGCTTGATTCCTCCACCTGCCATCCACACCGTGAAGCAGCGCGGGTGGTGGTCCCGTCCGTAGTTCTTGCGCGAGAGGCCGCCCTGGCAGTCGGCGGTCCTGCCGAATTCCCCGCCCCAGACGACCAGGGTATCTTCGAGCATGCCGCGTTGCTTGAGGTCCTTGATGAGCGCGGCTGAGCCCTGGTCGATGTCCTTGCATTGCGATTCATGCTCTCTCGGCAACGAGCCGTGGGCATCCCAGCCGCGATGGAAGATCTGGATATTGCGGACACCACGTTCAGCCAGGCGGCGGGCGTTGAGGCAGCAGGCTGCAAAGGAGCCGGGCTTGCGGGCCTCTTCGCCGTAGAGCTTGAAGGTGTCGGCATTTTCTTTCGAGAGGTCCATCAGCTCAGGGATGGATGACTGCATGCGGTAGGCCATCTCGTGCTGGCGGATCCTTGCGAGGATTTCCGGGTCACCGAATTTTTCATGCTGCTGCTGGTTCAGGGCTGCCAGCGTGTCGAGCTGGACCCTGCGGTCCTTCCGGTTGACGCCCTTGGGGTTGCTCAGGTAGAGCACCGGGTCGCCCTGGCTGCGCAGGAGGATGCCCTGGTGGTCCGAGGGCATGAAGCCGGTACCCCAGAGGCGGCTGAAGAGGCTCTGCTCAGGGAAGCGGCTGCGGGCGTGCATGACCACGTAGCTCGGCAGGTTCTCGTTCATGGTGCCGAGGCCGTAGCTCAGCCAGGCGCCGAGGCTCGGGCGGCCGGGTACCTGGCTGCCGGTCTGGATGTAGGTGATGGCAGGGTCGTGGTTGATCGCCTCGGTGAAGGTGCTGTGTACAACGCAGAGCTCCTTGGCCACGCTGGCGGTATGGGGCAGCAGCTCGCTGACCCACACTCCGCGGTCATTGTTCTCGTACTTGGTGAACTTGTATTTGCTGGGAGCAACCGGGTGGCTTTTCTGGCGGGCGGTCATGCCGGTAAGGCGCTGCCCGTCACGGACCTCCTTGGGCAGAGGCTTGCCGTACATCTCCTGCATCTTCGGCTTGTAGTCCCAGAGGTCGTGGTGGCTCGGGCCGCCGCTCATGAACAGGTAGATGACTCGCTTGGCCTTCGGCTCGTGGTGCGGCCCGGTGGGGGCTCCCTGTGCAGAGAGCTCGGGTCCGAGCAGGTTGGCCATCGCGGCGGTGCCGAGGCCGAGGGCGGTGCGGCCAAAGAGCTGCCGCCGGGTCATCATCAGGTCGTATTCGCGCTGGGGATTTGCAGGTGTCATGGGTGGTCTCTGGGAAAGGGGGTTCATTTTCAATAGAGCAGGATAGCAAGATCGCTGGCCAGGAGGGTGATGGCGACCTGGGTCCAGGCGGCATGTTCAGCAGGGGGCAGGTCCTTGTCCCGCGCTGCAGCGCCCATCGACAGGAGGGCGAGCGCATCCTCTTCAGCTTCCTTGTAACGGTTTCTCATTGCATCGAGCAGCCCCTGGCAGGCCTTGCGTTCATTGTCATTCGCCTTGCGGCAGGCCAGGAGGGTAAAGAGCAGGTCGAGACGCTGCCGGTCGTCGCCGGCATCTTTGAGCAGCCGCTCGGCCAGCTTCCGCCCCATCTCCACTCTCTGGGTTTCGTTGAAGAGGCCGAGTGACTGGAGCGAGGTGTTGGTGCGTGAGCGTTTCACGCAGCTGGACTCGCGGCTCGGCGCGTCAAAGAGAGTCATCATCGGGTGGGGGCTGGTTCGCTTCCAGTAGACGTAGAGGCTGCGCCGGTAGAGTTTCTCTCCCTTGTCGGCAACGTACCTCTTCGTGTTGCTGGCCGGGTGCATCAGGGCACTCCAGAGGCCGGCCGGTTGGTAGGGCTTGATACCTTCTCCGCCCATTTCAGGAGCCAGCAGCCTGCTGGACCAGAGGGCGATGTCCCTCAGTACCTCCGCATCGAGGCGATGGCTGGGTCCCCGGGCAAACAGCTTGTTTTCCGGATCACTGACTTCTTTTCGACGGCTTGAATCCTGGCGGAAGGTGCGGCTGGTGACCATCAGGCGCAGCATGTGTTTCAGGTTCCAGTCGCTGTCCTGGAGCTCGACCGCCAGCCAGTCCAGCAGCTCCGGGTGGGTCGGCTGCTGGCCCTGCATGCCGAAATCTTCAGGGGTCCGTACGATTCCGTCGCCGAAGACACGTTGCCAGACCCGGTTGATCAATACTCGTGAAACCAGGGGGTGGTCGCGTGAGGTGAGCCAGCGGGCGAGCCCCAGCCGGTTGCGGGGCGCCTTCTCGGGAAAGGAGCCCATCACCGAGAGAGTGCCCGGTTGCAGGGGTTCGCCAATGGGCAGGTTGTATTCTCCCCGGCTAAGGACCCGGGTAACTCTTGGCTTGCTGAGGTCCTTTGCAACGAGGGTCGTGGTGAAGCTCCCGGAGGACTTCCCCATCGCGTCGGCTATTTTCTTAGCCTCGTCTTTCGCCGGCGCAGCCCCGGCACTGGCCAGCAGCAGGAGGCGGTCTCTCAGAGAGCCGTTCTTCCATTTGTTGGCATCCTTGGCTTCAAGCGCTGCGGAGTCTTCCTTCTTGAGCCCGCCCAGCAGCTTCTCTCCATCGGCATTCAGCTTGTTCCAGGTGATCCAGGCCTGCTGGTTCGCGGGTGCCTTGATGACCGGAGCGTAGGTGTAGGAGTTTCCATCCATGGACCTCTCCGCGGTCGAGTTGAAGAAGGCCAGGAGCTGGTAGTACTCAGTCTGGGGAATCGGGTCGTATTTGTGGGTGTGGCACCTGGCGCAGGTAAGGGTCATGCCGAGCAGGACCGTGCCGAGAGTCTCGGTCCTGTCGAAGTTGTTCTTGGCCTGGAACTCCAGCGGTATGGCGCCGCCCTCGGCGGTGGTGGGGTTCATGCGGACAAAACCAGTGGCAACCCGCTGCTGGAGGGTCGGCCTGGGAAGAAGATCTCCTGCGAGCTGCCAGGTGATAAATTTATCCAGGCGCAGGTTGGAGTTGAAGGCATAGACGACCCAGTCACGGTAGGGGAAGATGCCGCGCTTGTTGTCGAGATGCAGGCCATGGGTGTCGCCATAGCGAACGGCATCGAGCCAGTAG
>CAZTRG010000164.1:0-6277 GCA_964615885.1 uncultured Planctomycetia bacterium
GTTCCGTCTTCGGCATCCGGGGCACGCGGTTTGAATTTCTTGATCTTCTTTTTGACCTCGAAGTTCCAGCTGACATCGGTCACCAGGTCCTTCATGGTGGGGAAGGCCTTGATGGGCTCGATGGTGATCGGCTTGTCGGTGGCGATGGTGTCCATCCGCGTCATGCACAGGAGGCGTGGCATGCCGTTGACCTCAGCTGAGCAGGAGCCGCATTTGCCGGCCTTGCAGGTCCAGCGAACAGCCAGGTCGTTGGCTGACGCTGCCTGGATCTGGTGGACCGCATCCAGGACCACCATGCCCTCGGTGATCTCGGTGTCGTAGTCCTTGAACTCTCCACCATCGACGTCTCCCCGCCAGAGCTTGAAGGTTGCGGTGCCCATTAACTGTTCTCCTCGATGATTGCCTGCAGCTCGGCAGGGATGTCCATGACAGGTTCCCTGCTGACGTCCATCGTTCCGTCGCTGGCCTTCTTGACCACCAGCGAGGCCTTGCCCCATTCTTCATCCTTTTCGGGGTAGTCCTCGCGGAAGTGGGCTCCCCGGCTTTCCTGGCGCTGGGCGGCTGCCCTGGCGACTGCCTCGCTGACGGTCAGCAGGTTGTGGAGGTCGAGTGCCGTATGCCATCCTGGATTGTATTCGCGGTTGCCGGGAGCGGCGGCCTGGTCGGCACGCTGCTTGAGCGCCGCTATTTTTTCGACGGCCTGGTCCATTTCCTGCTGGGTTCGCACGATGCCGACAAGCTCCTGCATGGTGTCCTGGAGATCATACTGGATCTGGTAGGGGCTCTCGGTGGCACCCTCGGACTCCTGCCGTTCGATGGGAGCGAGGGCCCACTCGATCGTGTCGGCAATAGCGGAATCTTCAACACCTGCTGCGTCATTATCCTTTGCGTATTCCGCTGCGTATTGGCCGGCCCGCTTACCGAAGACCAGCAGGTCAGAGAGGGAGTTCCCTCCCAGTCGGTTGGCCCCGTGCATTCCACCGGCGCATTCCCCGGCAGCGAAGAGGCCGGGTACTGAGGACATCTGGGTGTCACCGTCGACCCGGATCCCGCCCATTGCGTAGTGGGTGGTCGGCCCGACCTCCATCGCCTCTTCGGTGATGTCGAGGTTCGCCAGCTCCTTGAACTGGTGGTACATGCTCGGCAGCTTGCGCTTGATGTGTTCCGGTGCGTTGGAGAGCTTTTCCTTGATCCAGGCGATATCGAGGAAGACGCCGCCATGCGGGCTGCCCCGTCCTTCGCGGATCTCGCGAACGATGCAGCGGGCAACGTGGTCACGGGTCAGCAGCTCGGGCGGCCTGCGGGCTTCCTTGTCTCCCTGGGTGTAGACCCAGCCTTCTTCAGGGTTATCCGCGGTCTGGTTTTTATAGAGATCGGGGATGTCGTCGAACATGAAGCGGTTGCCTTCGGAGTTGCGCAGGACACCTCCCTCTCCCCTCACCCCCTCGGTGACCAGGATTCCACGCACACTCGGCGGCCAGACCATACCGGTCGGGTGGAACTGAAGGTATTCCATGTCGATGAGGTCAGCTCCTGCATCGTAGGCGAGGGCATGACCGTCCCCTGTGTATTCCCAGCTATTGCTGGTGATCTTATAGGCGCGTCCATAGCCACCCGTTGCCAGCACGATGGCCCGCGCCTTGAAGAGGCGGAATTTTCCTCTCTCGCGGTCGTAGCCGAAGGCGGCGGATACCCGGCCGTCGCCATCTTTGATCAGGCGGATAATCGTGCATTCCATATGGACATCGATGCCCTGGTGGATTCCGTGATCCTGCAGGGTCCGGATCATCTCGAGTCCTGTGCGGTCTCCAACGTGTGCCAGGCGGGGGTACTTATGCCCACCGAAGTTCCTCTGCAGGATTTTCTGGTCACCGGTCCGGTCAAAGACCGCTCCCCAGGCCTCGAGCTCATTAACTCTCTCCGGAGCTTCCTGCGCGTGGAGCTCTGCCATACGGTAGTTGTTGACGTATTGTCCACCGCGCATGGTGTCGGCAAAGTGGGTCTTCCAGTCATCGCGGTCATCTACATTGGACAGCGCGGCGGCGATGCCACCCTCTGCCATCACGGTATGGGCTTTACCCAGCAGTGACTTGCAGACCAGGCCGACACTGATCCCGGCAGCAGAAGCTTCGATGGAGGCTCGGAGGCCGGCGCCACCGGCTCCGATGACGAGGACGTCGTAATCAAATGTTTTGTAGGAATCCATCAGAGCAACCGGAAATCAATTTTGTCAGCGAGGAAACGGACGTAGACGTCGGTAAAACCGACCCAGAAGAGACTGCACCAGGCCCAGACCATGTGGCGCTTGTTGAGGCCGGAAACGCAGCTGTAGCATTTGCTGCGCACAGGAGATTTTGAGAGGTGGTTCATGAAGCCACCGATGAGATGGCGCAGGGAATGACAGCCGAGAGTATAGCCGCTGAGGAAGAACACGTTGAGGCTCAGGACGATCGTCCCCAGGCCAATGCCGAAGCTCGTTTCGCCGGTAGCGGTATCAGTAAACCACATGCCCCGGTAGGCATCGTAGGCCAGGAAGAAGAGAAAGCCGATCGCGACGTAGAGGAAGTAGCGATGGATGTTCTGGATAATCAGTGGCAGGGAGTTTTCGCCGAGATAACTTTTCCGTGGCTCGCCGACAGCGCAGGATGGAGGGTCTGCCCAGAAGGCCTTGTAGTAGGCGCCGCGGTAGTAGTAGCAGGTTAATCGGAAACCGGCGGGAGCCCACAGGATGAGGAAAGCGGGAGAAAAGGGAAGAAAGCCGGGCCACCAGGATGGCTTAGGCCCGAAGAGGGCGTGCCCTGATTCCTGGCCCGGGGCATCCCAGAGGACCGGCGAATAAAAGGGGGAGAGGTAATCAGCTCCACCCGCATTGCTGAAGTAATCCGCGGCCTGGAACGCCGCCCAGGTCGAATAAACGATGAAGGATGAGAGACCGAGGAAGGTCAGCAGGGGGGTGATCCACCAGTTGTCTTTCCTGGAGGTGACTCCGAAACCGCGCCGGGTTACGGGCGCTGTGGTGGTGGACATCGAATTCTCGCGGGCTCTATTCTGCAATTTCCTGGAATGCCCTCACGGAGGTTGGCATCCCAATCAGGAATGGGAGTTTCGCCCAAGCTTGGAGATAGTTCAAGTTACTAGATCAGAAAACTATAGAGCTTTTGTTGCAGAGGGGTTTTCCAGGCTGAAGGTTGCTGCCAGCAGGACCAGGGCTGCAAGGCCGCAGCCCTGGAATGCTGTTTCATAGGAGCCTGTAAGTTCGACGCTTCGGGCGAAGAGCCAGGGTCCCAGGGCGCTTGCCCCGGTCATTGTCATCATGTTGATGCTGGAGATCTTTCCCAGGTGTTTGCGGCCGAAGAAGCGGGGCCAGATGACCACCAGGAGCATCGAGAACAGCCCCCCGGATGTTCCCACACAGACAATGGTAAGCCACTGCCCGGTGGCAGAGCTTAACTGGGTCAGGGCCCAGCAGGCTGTTACCAGTGCCGCCATCAGGGCGATGAACACCATCCGGATCCTGACCCTGTCACTCCACCAGCCACCAATGATGTTGGCGAGGATGCTGACGGGAGCCATGAAAAGGAAAAGGTTGAGCGTCTCTTTTTCTGCGAGACCGGCTTTTTTCCCGATGTCGACTATGTGAAACGTGAGGCCGGTGAGGGCCAGTCCCCAGAGTGCGAGGCTGAGATTCGGGATCCAGAACGCGCGGGCGCGAAGCGCCTCTGCTGTGGTGGCGTGATATTCTTCGGTGTTGCCCTGCTGCTCTTCTTTCTCCTGCTCAAGCAGTTTTTTTCCATCGATTTGCAGGCCGCATTCCTCCGGATTGTCCCTGTAGAAGGCCCAGCCAATCAGCAGGAGGCCGAGATTCGAGACTCCCAGCCATTTCCAGGTGCCGCTCCAGCCCAGGCCCAGGTCGGAGATCATCCAGGAGAGGAAACGCGGGGCTCCTGCGAAGGAGGCGGATACGAAGATACCGCTGATGCCCGATGCCAGCCCCCTTCGTTCCCGGAACCATTTCCCCAGCATGGCACGGGAGACCATGGTGAGAACTCCCTGGCCCCAGAAGCGGACAAGGAGAAAACCGCTGGAGAGGACGAGGAAGGCGACCCCTGCTTTTTCCGCTCCGGGCAGAAGGGAGGATTGCGGGCCTGAAATGCCTGTGATGATCTCCCGGGTGGAGCTGAGGAACCAGAGGGTCAGTCCCATGCAGGGGCTTGCGATCAGGATCATCTTGCGCGCGCCCAGCCGATCGAAGAAATAACCTGCAAGGGGCAGGAGCAGGGCGCTGGCCAGGGTACCAACCAGGTAGGCCAGTGCGAGGTCGTCGCGCTCAAGGGAGATGGCTGGCTCATTGATGAGGTGGTCTGTAAAGACACTCACTCCCATCGTTTGTCCCGGGATGCTCATGATGGTCCCGATGGTTGAGGCTGCAACGATCACCCAGCCATAGAAGAAGGGATAACTGGCCGGAGCGGGGAGTAATGGAGTCGATCGTTTCATCCGAATATCTAATCTGGCCGTCTTGCTTGGCTCATCACAGGTTGTCTGCAGGCCAGTGATTTATATGTCCAGATCATGCTAAACCATGAAATGGTAATAAAATAAGTAAACTGAACAGGTTGGGATTGCGATCTGAAAGCTGTGCTGGGGTTTGAAATTCACCCTGGTCCTGGCCCGGTTCTTTTTTGAAGGAGCTTTCCGCTGTTTTTTGCTGAAACGTCCGTATAGACTAGTAAAAGTTTGGTATATAGTACAACTGTTTGGCATAGGCTGAATCCAACCTCTTAGGACGCGAAAAGAAACCGGGATGTTCTGGGAATACTCCTTAAATGACCTTCTGGCCAAAGGCGGCTTTATCATGTGGCCGCTTTTATGTTGCTCGGTGGGAGCCCTGGCCCTGCTGATTGACCGGGGAATTGCTCATTACCGATTGCATCTCAAGTTTCGCCCCTTTGTAGGCCGACTGGAAAAGCTCATTAACCGGGGTAAGTTGTCAGAAGCACTAAACTTGTGCCGCTCAAGTCGAAGCCCGATTGCGCGCACAGCTGAAGCTTACCTGGCTAACTTACGCTCAGGTGATGAGCTCAGATCGACCATCATCGAGCGCGAGGGTGGCCTGGCCCTGGAGGGTGCAGAGAAGCGCTTGCGAGGACTTGCCGCCATAGCCCAGGTGTCCACCCTGATCGGCCTGCTGGGGACCGTGATCGGACTGGTTTCAGCCTTTCACCAGATTGAGCTCAACGCCGGCCAGGTCCAGCCTGGTGACCTGGCAGAGGGGATCTGGGCGGCGCTCCTGACCACGGTTTTCGGCTTGTGTATTGCCATTCCGACTTTTCTCATTCTGCAGGTGTTCGAAAGCCGCGTTGACCGGATGGCCCGCCGGATGAGCTATGTGGTTGCTTACCTTGACCAGTGGCTCGGCAGGAAGACAGCTTCGGTTGTCTCTCGGAAGAAAAGCAAGACGGAAGAACCTGTAGCCAGCGGGGCGGAGTAATCCCCGCCTGGAGTCGATGATGTTCCAACGAAAAAAACGCAAAGCCTCGATCCTCGATATGAGTCCGCTCATCGACTGTGTTCTGCAGTTGTTGATCTTCTTTATGCTGAGCTCCACCTTTGCCAGCCCGAAGGTGCGAATTGATCTGCCGCAAACATCCATCTCCAGTGGGGCTACTCAAAGCGACTCGATCGTTGTGACGGCCGGAACAGATGGGGGGCTGTTTGTTAACCAGTCACCTGTCAGCCTGGAGACGATGGAGTCGTTTCTGAGGGCGGAGCTGGAAAAGTCCGAATCCGGCAAGGTTGTGTTTCGCGGTGACAAGACGGTCAGCTACGGGGTTTTCTCAAAGGTTATGGAGGCTGCCAGGCGTGCGGGTGCCAAAAAGTTTGACCTGGCGCAATCACCTGGTGAAAAGGACGAGGGGCCCAATGGAAAATAAAGGATTTCCCGTGGTTGTCGCCATCTCGGTCGCTCTCCATGCGGTTGTGATCTACGGCTGGACAGTATCGAATTCTGAACCGCCGGTTCTCGACATGCATACCGGCGAGATGAGTGTAGCCCTCGCGATTGTTCCTGAGCCGCCGGAAGAGCCCGTCGAGGTAGTGGAGGAGCAGCCGGAAGAACCCGTCGAGGTGGTGGAGGAGCCGCCGGAAGAGCCCGTCGAGGTCGTGGAGGAGCCGCCGGAAGAGCCAGTCGAGGTCGAGGAGGAGCTGCCGGAAGAGCCCGTCGAGGACGAGGAGGAGCTGCCGGAAGCGCCCGTAGAGGACGAGGAGGAGCTGGCGG
>CAZTRG010000165.1:0-7739 GCA_964615885.1 uncultured Planctomycetia bacterium
TCGGCCGCGCAGAGCGGCGCGACCGGGTAAGGACGGAAATCAACCAGCTCAGGCCCCGACTGAAAGAAATCATGCTTTTGAAAATCCAGGAAGCCAGGACCTACCGCGAAATTGCCGAGATCACCGGACTGACGGTAACCACCGTCGGCTACCTGGTTCACCAGGCCATGCAGACACTCAAACTTAAACTTGAAGACCTCCGGGAAGGCTCCTGATGCCCGAAACAAAGACCTCTCCTGTGGCCGACACCTCTGCCGAATCAGCACAGCAAGACAGCGAGCTTCGTTACCTCCTGAGCGCCTACCTCTTTGACAGCCTCTCAGAAGAGGGCCGGCTCGAGGTCGAGAAGCAACTCGAGAACAGCGAGGCCTGCAGAGAAGAGCTCGAGGAACTTCGAGAGACCCTGTCCCTGCTCAGCGATGCGCTTGATCCGGAAGTTGCCACAGAAGGAGGCTATTCTTTCGAGGAGAAACGACTGGAAAGGGTCCTGGCTGCATCGCAGAAAAGGAGCCCCCTCCGCCTGCTTCCCCGCCCAGCCCTGCTCTCCGCCGCAGCCGGCATTCTTCTTTTCATCGGAATCGCCATCGCCTTTGTCGGGACCACGATCAAATCAACCGCCCCGGGGGATTCTCTCGCCAGGTATTACGCCGATTCCGAAAGCCCGGTTACTGGGACCACCGAAAGCCTGGCTGAAGATGAGGGCCTCAGATTCAGAAGGGCTCTACTGCCCGAGGAGAAGTCTGCAGCAGATCAATCTGTTTCCCGAAAACCCCGGGCCCTTGTCCCGAAAACAATCAACGACCAGGCCACCCCTCCACCCCCCGTGCCAGCCAGCCGGGAAAAAAATGTCGGCAAAAGGAGAGAGGGGGCAGTGGTCCTCCTGGATCCCGCAGACCCTTCAGCCCCACCTGGTCGCACCGGGAGCTCAGCTCCCGCCTCAGATACTCTCCCTATCAAGGAAAAGAAGGCTTCTTCGGGTCCCGAAGCCCCCCCCTCGGGCAAGGTCATTGATGCCATCGGAGTTGGCGGCGGCGCAGCCGGTGCCTATGGTGTTCGCTACGGCAAAGCCCGGCTAGTCAGGTCCGGGGAAAAACAAGAAACCGGGGAGGGCCTCGCGGCCAAGGCAGCCGAGACGGCGAAAAAAAGACCTCCTCTAAGTAACGACAGGAGATCCTTTAAAAATATAGAGAAAAAAATACTCTCCCAGGCCCAGCAAGAAGTAGTCGCGGCCAACGAAGAAGATGAGGCTTTCGAGGAGCCACCCCGGGAGGCACCTCACCGACAAAAAGATCAAGAGAAGCTGAACAAGACCACCCAGCGCGCCCGCCTCCCCCTGGTGAAGCGCAAGATCCTGCCCGAAAGAGGCCGCGACGGCCTGGAGGCCAAGGGAACCACAAAACTGCTACAGAAACTGGGCAAGGTCGGTGACCTGAAGGAGATGGCAAAAAAGGAGGAAGCCGAAGAAATCGAGCTTGTTGTTGGCGATGAATTTTCTGACGACGCGTCTTTTGCTGACACCCAGGCAAAACGCCCCCTCCTCAACCAGCTCTCTCAGAGCTTACAGAAAGCTGACCGGGGCGGGCAGCTCGATTTCCGCAGAAATGACTGGGCCTACAACCTCAACATAGAAGAGACCCCGGAAGGGTACCTGTCCGCCGGAAAAGGCGCCCCGGCCCGGCAGCAGGGTGACTTTTCCCTGGAGGGGCAGACTGCCGAAGGCGGCCCTGTTGAGATTAATGAAAAGGCCCTGAATTCCTATGCCTGGTACCAGCGTCTTGACCCCAACCTCAGCTATGAGCAGTTCAACTCCCGCGCCCTTACTATTCCCGCCCCTTCCCTGGGAGATGAGGGCCTGGGCGAAAAGGGTTTCCGCGAGAAATACGGAGTCAACCCCTTCGTCGCCACCAACCGCGACCATCTCTCCACCTTCGGAATGGATGTCGACAACGCCTCCTGGGGCCGAACCCTGGAGACCATCCGCAACAGAGAGCTCCCCCCTCCACAGACGGTAAGGGTCGAGGAGTTCATCAACAACTTCCCCGATCCCAGGCCTGGCGATCCCGGCAAGGTATTCACCGTATACACCGAGGGCGGTCCGGCACCTTTCGGTGACCACAGCCTGGAGCTGATCAAGGTGACCATCAAGAGCAGAGAGCTTCGCCAGGGCGAAAGGAGAGACGCCATCCTCACCTTCGCAGTTGACACCTCCGGCTCCATGGCCAACAAGGGAAAGCTCCGTCTCCTCAAGGACAGCATCCGAACCCTGGTTTCAAATCTTTCCATTAACGACCGGGTTGCAATTGTTGCTTTTTCAACCAATGCCTACGTGGTCCTCCCCCACACCTCCGTCCGCCAGAAAACCGAGATCGATGCAGCCATTGACAGTCTCCAGGCTAATGGGGGAACCAATGTCGAGGCAGGAATCGACCTGGCCTACCGCCTTGCGGCCGAAAGCGGCAACCGCCGGGCCGCCAACCGGGTCATCCTGTGCTCCGATGGAGTGGCGAACCTTGGCGCCAGGGGGCCGGAGGTGGTCCTCAAGAGAAATCGTCGCTACGCCAGGGACAACCTGGTCTCCCTCTTCACCTACGCATTCGGAACCGGGGGCCGGCAGGCGGTTCGTGGTGACAGGATGCTTCAGCGCCTCGCCGATGAAGGAGATGGTCGTTACCAGTACGTTGACTCGGCAAGCACCTCGCGCGATATTTTCAGCCTTCCGGACCAGCTCCAGATCCTGGCCAGCGATGCCAAGATCCAGGTCGATTTCAACCCTGAGGTTGTCAGCCACTACAGGCTCCTGGGTTATGAAAAACGAGATATCGCCGACAAGGACTTCCGCAACGACAAGGTAGACGCCGGCGAGGTCGGGCCTGGAGCCACGGTTACGGCTCTCTATGAGATCAAGCGCTCAAGGCCGGTCGGAAGCCTCGGCACGATCCGGTTGCGCTACCTGGACACCATCAGCGGCCGGGTTGAAGAAACGGACTTTGACCTTCCCCCCGGCATCCTGTCTGAGAAGCTGGCCGACACCAGCGACCGCTTTCGCCTGATTGCCTCGGTGGCTGAGTTTGCCGAGCTTCTGCGGGGCAGCTACTACGCCCGAAACGGATCCTACGGGGCCATCCTCGAGCTCATGAGCCAGTTCCCCCCAGAGGCCAAGAACCGCATTGAATTCGCCGAGATCTACAAAACCGTCGGAAAAGCGCAGGGGCTCGGGGCGGTAAGAACCCTGCAGAACATCCAGGAATAAAACAAACCGGCCGGGTCACCACCTGGCCTCCTTTTAAATTCGAATCAGAAAATGAAACAAACGAACAGAAAATGGAGAAATCTCATGTCGCGGATCTGTCTTATGCCGATTGCGCTTCTGTTGCTGGCAACCAGTGGGCTCGCCCAGGTTGAGCCCCCCCCGGTCATTGGGGAGATAGAAGAGCCTCCGGTGGTGGTGAGGGAGAAAACCGTCTACGTCCCCTACACCAAGCTCAAGGACGTATTCGAAAAAGAGGGGCGGGGAATCTTCCTGCCCTACGAAGAGTTCCTGAAGCTCTGGCGGGCCGCCAACCCCGGGCCCGACCCCATCAAGCCCGATGCCCCGCCTGCTGCGGCTGTCATCCAGTCGAGTCCCTACAAGGGGAAGGTGGTCGGCGACCTGGCCCTCTTCGAGGTCAGCTATCATGTCGAGGCCCTGAAGAAAGGATGGAGCCTCATCAGGCTGCCCCTGTCCGGGGTCGCTGTCGAGTCGGTTGACCTGGGAGATTCCAAGGCCCTCTTTTCCGCCAGGGAAAAGGACTACGGCCTCCTGCTGCCTGAAAAGGGCATTTATGACATTCACCTGAAATTCTCTGTCAAGGTAGAGAGCTCGCCCGGAAAGAAGAGCGTCTCCTTCGGACTCCCCCCGGTCGGAGTTGCCAGCCTTGAGCTGGAGATACCTGAAACAGATGCAAGGGTCGAGGTGGACCCTAAAACCGCAGCCACCCGGGTGGAGGAGGCCGCAGACAAGACCAGGCTCGTCACCTTCGTCGGCAACTCGAGGAAGGTCATGATCTCCTGGATGCCACCGGCAGGCCTTGCAACTGAAGACGCCGCCGTCCTGATCGCCAGCCAGTACGCCCGGGCTTTTCTTGGAGAACGAATCCTCAGCATCGAGAGCACCATCCGGTACGAGCTTGCCCGTGGACAGGTTCCGGGCTTCAAGCTGACCGTGCCGACCGCCGACAACACCAGGCTCCTCTATGTCAAGGGAGAGAACATCCGCCGCTGGGACCTCGAGGGGAACACCCTGAGCGTAGACCTCCACTCTCCGATCAACAAGGCCTACACCCTCTCCCTGGGGTTTGAACGAATCCTTCCGGAAACCCCGGAGGCGATCACGGTTCCCGTCCCGAAAATGGATGGGGTCCTGCGCGAATCTGGCTGGCTGGCCCTCGCCCATGACCCGGCCCTCAAGGTCAACATCTCCAATTCAGAAGGCTACAGCCAGCTTGACCCCGACGAGGTCCCTCGCGCCATCGCATCGGATCTGCGAGTAGGCTTCCAGTATCTTGCCCCGCCCGCGCCTCTTGGCCTGGCTGTCAGGAAAATCGAGCCGGTCATTCATTCCGACACCACATCCGTGATCACTCTCGACCGCGAAAGAGACACCTGGGTCGGGCTTGTAAATTACCGCATCAAAAAGGCAGGGGTCTTTTCAGTCGAGCTTGTTGTCCCGGAGCGTTGGACGGTTGAAGAAATCGGCAACCCCGCCGACGTTGAGGACTTCCAGGTTTCAGAGCCTGAAGATGGAAACCGCACGGTCACCGTGAATTTGCGCGTTCGACAGCTTGGAGAATTCAAGCTGCCCTTCAAGCTGACCTCGGGTGGGTCCATTGGCCAGCAGGACATCACCCTGAGCCCACTGCTTGTCTCTGGCACCCAGCAGGACATGGGGCTCTTCGGCGTCGCGGCTCCGCGCTCCATCGACATCAAGACCATCAACACCACCGGCCTCTCCTCGGTTGAGCAACAGGAGCTTGTCAGCGCCGGCATCATGAGCCAGGTAACGGCCGAAGCCGGCGAGCCGCTGGCCTACAGGTACTCCAAAAACTCGGCAGCCGAACGTGCTGCCATCGAGGTGGAGCTCAAAGAGAAACAGGAAGAGATCAACGTGATCTCCCAGCACCTGGTCTCTGTTGGCGAATCAGGGCAGATCAAGCTGACCCATTACCTCGACTACGTCATTCTCTACAAGGAGCGGGACACCCTTGAGTTCAGCGCCCCCAGCTCCCTTGACAAGGAGCTGAGGGTGAATGGAGAGGGTATTGCAGAAACCCCCACCCCGGAGGACCAGGGCGACAACCTCTCACGCTGGACCGTCAAGCTCCAGAGCCCGGTCGAGGGAACTGTCACCTTGACCATTACCCACGAGATCCCTCCCGAGGACCTCGAAAGCGGCACCGCCACCGAGATCCCCATTCCACTGGTCTATCCGAGGCGCAACTTCAAGACCCGCTCGGGATTCGTGGCCATCACCAAGGTCGGGAACCTGGAGGTGGAACCCGATTCCGCCGATCTCGAAATCATTGATGCCAGCAGGCTCGACCCTCGAATTGGAAAGCGGGGCCAGGTGATAACCGCCTACGCCTATACGACAAAAGACCCGTCACTGAAACTGAAGCTCACCCGCTACAACCCGGTAGCCCTGGCGGAAACAGCCATCAAGCTTCACCACATCAAGGCGGTGCTTGACCAGGACCCCTGTAAGATCCATGCCATCGCCACCCTGCTCGTCCAGAATTCCAGTGCCCAGTATCTTGAAATCAGCCGCCCTGGTGGCGCTACCCTCCGCAATGTCTACGTCAACGGAAGCCCGGCCACCACCAAGCAGCGTAAGGACGGAAAGACTGAGCTGATCTCCATACCCCGCTCCAAGGGGCGGAAGGCCTTCCCGGTGGTCATCGACTACGACCACAGCCTTTCTGGTTCGGCAATGGGAAGCCTGGGAAGCCTGGGGCTCGAAACCATCCGGATCGTGGACGACGAAAAGAAGCCCGTACCTGTCCAGAAAATCGAGCTGGAACTCTGGGTCCCCGAAGAGTGCGGCTACCTTTCCTGGTCAGGAAACCTCAAGAGGAGCACCGGGCACCCAACAGCCCTGTCCAAGATCAACAATCTCCTGCGGTCTCCCTTTGCACTGGCCGAAGCCGATGCCCCGCACCCGGAACCTCCCGGCGGCGGACTTGGGTCCCGGGAGGCCTTCCTGCGGGAAACCAAAGGAAACACCCTCTACACCTTCTCCAGCATGGCGCCAACAGGCGGTCTCAGCTTTTCCTGGACCACCCCTTCGATCTTCGTCTTTACCGAGATCCTCCTGTTCCTTCTCGTGCTGGTCGGCGGCACGATCCTTATCCGTCGAATGGAGCTCAACCGGAACTGGGCCACCTTCAACCTCACCTGGATTCCGGGGCTGCCCGCCTGGTTTATCGAAGGCCCCCTGGCCGGCCCCTTCGCTGCCGCCTTCCTTGCCGGGTTGCTCCTGATGCTTGCCACCGGGATCAGCCTCCTGGGAAAAGCCCTTGGGCAGTGGAGAGTCGAGCGGCTTGCCCTGGCGCCGGACCCCTTCCTGGAGGAAGCTCCCGAACCGGTCGTCGCCAAAAAGCCAAGGGCCCGGAAAAAAACCCGGAAGGCAAAGAAGACCTCCAAGAAAACCAGCAGCCGGAAAAAGGACAGCTGAAATGAAGCATCTCAACCTTTTCACCCTGTTGCTGGCATGCCTGCTGTCTTCCCGGGGCGCCGCAACAGCCCAGGAAGATGGCAAGCCGGTCCATATCCGGGAAATCTACGTCCCTCACGAAGAGTTCCTCGAGCGGGCAAACAGCGACCCGGATGGAGTCATCATGGAGCTCGCCGAGTACCGCAACCTGGTACTCAAGGGGATTGTCGAGACTCGCAAGAAACCCCTTCCGGAGCTTCCCCCGCTTGACGCCGTAGTCGTCCAGGCGGAGCACACCGGGAAGCTGGCCCAGGCAACAGCGCGCTTCAGCTCCAGGCTTGATGTTCGCGTCACGAAGGACGGCTGGGTCAGCTGCCCCCTGGACCCGCTCCCCCCGGCTCTAGGGAGTGTTCTTGTCGATGGAAAACCCGGCTGGGTGGTTGTTTCAGCCCCTGTTGCCCAGCAGAAAAAAGGCGCCGCTCCCGCACCACTTGCCTTCCTCTTGTTGAAGGGCAAGGGAACCCACAAGGTCGAGCTGAGCTTCTCCCTTGCGGCTACAGAAAAGGAGGACCGCTGGAACCTGAAGGGGGTCCTTCCACGTGCAGAATCTGCCCGGCTCATCCTGGATGTCCCGGGGCATGCCGAGGCAAAGGCCACCCCTCCCTACCTGCAGACGACAAACCTTCCCGGTGACAAGGGAAGCCGCCTGGCTCTCGCCCTTGGTTCATCCGCAGGCTTCAGCATCGACTGGCGCCTCAAGAGAGCGCTTGGCGAGAGCGACTCAATGCTCTCAGCACTCCACGGCATGACGGTCATTCCCCGGCTCGATGACCCCCTCTTTTCCTGGGAAAGCCAGGTCACGCTCCAGAGGAGAAAAACAGACATCCTTGATTTCTCTGAACCGGAGGGTGCCCGGGTTGTCACCGTTGCAGGTAAAGCTGTCCACTCCTGGCAGCGCATAGAAGACGGGATCCGGGTCCTGCTGAACGAGCCTGTCATGGGGAAGACCCTGATCCGGTTCGATGGAATCCTCACCGGGGAAACAGCCGGG
>CAZTRG010000166.1:0-4445 GCA_964615885.1 uncultured Planctomycetia bacterium
TCCCAGTCGCTCATCCCGCTGGGGCCGGAGCGTCCGCCGAGGCGCTCTGTGAGCCTTCTCGTGCCAATCCGACAGGGGAAGCACTTGCCGCAGGACTCATCAGCAAAGAACTCCATGGCGTATTCAGCGGCAGCCACCATGTCGCGTCCCTGGTCAAAGACGATGATTCCCCCGGCCCCGAGGAAGGAGCCCCGGCTCCTGATCGAGGGCTCATCAAGGGTCACGTCGAGATCTTCTCCGGCGAGGAATCCGCCCGACAGCCCCGCCATGGTGACAGCCTGGATTTCATGTTCACGCGCGGGGCCCCCGGCCCAGTCATTGAGCAGGGTCACGAGGGGCAGGCCCATGGGCACCTCGTAGTTTCCCGGCCTGGCGATATCGCCCGACAGGCTGATGACCTTGGTTCCGGCGTGGTCGCCCTCTCCGAGCTCCCGGTACCAGCCGGCTCCGCGCAGGACGATCGGTGGCGCAGAGACCAGGGTCTCGACATTGTTGACCACGGTGGGCAGGTCCTCATAGCCGTGGGTGACCGGGTAGGGCGGGCGGTTGCGAGGGAAGGGGTGTTTGCCCTCGAGGCTGTTGAGGAGCGAACCCTCCTCGCCGCAGATATAGGCGCCGGCTCCCCGGCGCAGGTAGATCCTGAAGTCGAAGCCATCGACCCCGAGGATGTTGTCTCCAAGGAGGCCGCCTTCTTCCGCCTCGGCGATGGCACGCTCCAGGATGGCGAAGGTGCCGGGATACTCATAGCGCAGGTAGATGAAGCCGCGGGTCGCTCCCGTGGCCCTGGCCGCCAGCGCCATGCCCTCGATGACGGCGTGGGGGTCGTGGTCCATGATCGCCCGGTCCTTGAAGCAGCCGGGCTCTCCCTCATCGGCGTTGCAGACGATCGTCTTCGGATGTCCCGGAGCTTCCGCCACCGCCTTCCACTTGCGGCCGGTGGGGAACCCGGCCCCGCCACGCCCGGCTAGGCCGCTGTCGCTGATTTCATCGACGAGCTCCTCCGGGCTCATTTCCAGGGAGGCCTTCCCGAGAGCCTCGTAGCCCCCGGTCTCCCGGTAGCCGGCGAGAGTGGCGCGCCCGGGCTTGCGGATGGAGCCGAAGACGCACTCGTCGAGCCCGCCGGGATTCGCTGCCGGCAGCGGTGAAGGAGCGCTCTGCAGCTCTCCGGCACTCACGCCGCGCAGCACCTCCTCGCCGCGCAGCACCGCGACCGGCTCATCGCAGCGGCCGGGGCAGGGCATGGCGGTGGCTCCTTCTCCGAGCTCGTTGAGAATGGCTGCTCCATCCCGCAGGCAGCAGACCGGTCCCATGCAGACCCTCGCCCTGTCCCTGCCGCCGGGCTCGGTCGAGAGGTGATGGTAGATGCTGATCGTGGTGTAGAGCTCGGCGAGGGGGATCCTCAGCCCCTTTGATACCGCCCGGATGGAGTCTTCTGCGAGGTAACCATCGCGGTCGTGAAAGGCGTGCAGCAGCGGCAGCAGTGGTGCGGGTTCATCCTGCCAGGTTTCGATCAACTCCCGGTCGCCGGTTGCGGGCATTTCATCTCCTGCCGTCTGGAACCGGGCCTTGAACAGAACTGCAGGCCCGGAGAGTGTGCCTGCGAATTTTCGGCGATCGATGGAGCCTTTTCAAGAAAGGCTTTGCGGCTCCCTGCCGGGGCCGGCTTATTTCGCCGGGGGGCTGATGTCCCGTCCCTCGAGAAACCATTGCCAGATGGCCTCGAACTGCTTGCGGGCATCTCCCTCGTAATAGGCCGTGAAGGGGCTGCGGGCCTCGTCATCGGCAAATTGGGGCATGCGCGAGTTTTTCACCACGCGGCTGGGATCGAGCATCCAGCGGTGGAAATGCTCGCGACGCAGGCGCGCTGCGGCGTACATGAAGTTGACTCCCGGAACCTCGAAAACAGCCTCCGGGGGCTTTTTCCCGACACCATGGCAGCTCACGCAGCTGAACCCGCCATCTCGAAGCGCCAGGCGCTTGCCGACCTTCACCATCGCAGGGTCGGGTTTTCCGAGGGGTTCAGAGACTGCCGGGTAGCCGTGCTGAAGAGCCAGGCCCTCGGCGATGCCCTGTGCCCGGGCCGGAAAGCGCGGCATGCGCGAGCGCAGCCAGGGTCGAAGCTCGTAGTCGAGGGTGCCGGCGAGCTGCTTTTTCGTCCATTGGGGCCGCAGCTTTTCCCCGGTCCAGGTCAGGGGGGGCCTCGCCTGCACGACACTGATTTTTTCCTCCGGGGATTCGGGTTCCTTTCCAGGCTCGAGCCGCATGGCGACGAGGTGGGCCACCTCCTCTTCGAGAGTCGGCCAGCTTGCCGGTTCCGAGTCGCGTTCGTGGCAGGCTCCGCAGCGCAGCTCGACCATCTGCCGGCTGGCGAATTCAACCGGCGAGGATCGATCCAGTGAGCCGAGGTGGGAGCGTGCGAAGCTCTGCAGCCTGGAGAGCTGCTCTTTCTTGAGTCCGAAGTTCGCGATGCCGTGGCGTGCAGGTGGCTCGGAAGAGAGGCAGCCACCTTTGAAGCCGCCCTTTTTCAGTGCAGCGATATTGTTCGTGGCGGGGTAGGGGATGCCGGCCGGTCTTTTTTCTTCGGCCAGCTGGTGGCAGTTGCCACAGCGCAGCTTCCCGGCAAGCTCCTTGCCGCGGGCAGGATTCGGCGGGCGCTTGAAGGCCTGTGTCTTCTGTGCTTCGCCCGGCCGGGAGAGGAGAAAGGCTACGAGGGCTTCCGCCTCGGGGGCTTTCAGCTTCAGGTCACCCATGCGGATCCACTTGTAGTCCCGGTCCGGGTCGAGGAGGAATTCTTCGAGAGCCCGGGGGTGCCACTTCTCACCGAGCTTGCGCAGTGACATCCGGCTGGGCCCTCCAGCCTGGGCGGGTTGCTGGAGCGTGTGGCAATTGAAGCAGCCGAGGTCGGCAAAAAGCTCACCGCCTTTCTTGATGACGGCGGGGCTCGCTGCGGGCCTGGCCTTTTCGGGCTTTCCGCGGCCGGCGAGCCAGGCGGCGATATCCCGGGCATTTTCCTGCGAGCCGGTGCCGTGCAGCAGCCTGGGCATCCTTGCCTTTTTTCTGATGCTGCGAGGATTCTCGATCCAGCGTGCGAGCCACTCGGTGCGGAACTTTCTGCCGGCAGCCTGGAGGGAGGGGGCGTCCATGGAGAGCTCCGGCATCGAGGTCTCCAGGACCTCCGCTCCCCCATGGCATTTCACGCAGCGCAGGCGGGCAAAGAGCTCCCGTCCTTCCCGCAGGGAGGCGCCTTTGTGGGCGTCCTCATCGAGAGAATCATGAAACAGGACCATGGGTGGAACCGGCTCCCTCTGCCAGTCAAAGGATGACCAGAAAAGACGTAATTCCGCGGCTTCTGCGGCCGGACCGCGGTAGGTCGCCAGCAGCGGCACCTTGCCGCTGTCGAGCTCGACGGTCACCGGTTTTTCTTTTGAGAGATCCTCGCCTTCGGCGTCGAAGATTTTCTTCCCCGCCAGGGTGAGGCTGAAACGGCCGCGGCCTTCGATGCTGAAGGTGAAATCATCGGCGAGGTCGATGTCGAGAAAACCGCGCCACTGGACCTCGACCCGTCCTGGTTCGAGGAAGGGCGAGAGGGTACCTCCGGCCGGGTTATAGAGAGCTAGCAGTCGCGAAATGCGGCAATCGCTTTCATTTGCCTTGTCCCCGGCGGAGAAGCACTGCAGCAGCCCCGGCGCGTAGCGGGGCGCATTGGCGTTCTCCTGTGCGCAGAGTCCATTTACTGCGGCGCAGAGGATCAGGGTTGCGACCAGTGAGGTCGGCCAGGGGTGCTTATTCATTCTTCCTCTTGGCTCCTGCCATCGTGAACCTGACAGCATACTCCATGCAGGGGCCTCGATTAAGCAGCTTGTAGTGCGGCCGGAAGTTCGCACAGGTCTTCCGGTAATCTCGCTGCTTAGCTGGGCTGACTCAGGGAAGGCACTTGTTACAGGAGGTGCCCTCGATTTAGAATTGGCCCCCTCATTCGTTCGAGGTCGAAATAAATTCTAATTAGAGGAAAAGTCAGCCATGTTCAGCGCATCCCGTATTTTCTCCTGTTCGGTTCTTCTGCTTGCACTTGCTGGTCTCTGTGCCGGTTGTGGTAAGGGAGGTGGAGATTCCACCGCAACACCCGAGGCCGGTGACTCCAAGGCTGGAGCCGCGGGTAAACGAATCATCATCCTGACCAACGGGACCTCGCCCTTCTGGGATGCCGCCAAGATCGGTGCCCAGGAAGCAGCAGCGGATCTCAAGGTTTCTGAGGCCGGGCTGCGGGTTGTGGTCGACACCAACGACTTTTCCGACAAGGGTCAAATTGACAAGCTGCGTTCCTACCAGGGCATGTCAGATGTCGCCGGGGTGGGAATCTCGATCACCAACTCCGGGAATTCCAGTATCGCCGATGAGCTTCGCAAGCTCGCCAAGCAGGGCGTCAAGGTCATCACCATCGATTC
>CAZTRG010000167.1:0-2703 GCA_964615885.1 uncultured Planctomycetia bacterium
CCCTTTTCGACGGCCAGCTGGAAATTCTCCAGCGGCAGGGACATCTTCTTGTTGCTCAGCAGAACGGGGCTGCCGGGCTTCCAGAAATAGAGGCGGGCACGATCGGTGATGGTGATGTTGGGGTGGCGCCAGCTGGGGCGGCCGACAGCGCAGGAAAAGACGACCCGGAACTCGCAGTCGCCCAGGGCAGATCTCGCTGTTGTGAAGCGCGCCCAGTTCGGGCGTCCCAGGGCCCGTGGCGTGGAGACATAGAGGCCATCGACGGTCTCCCCGCCGCAACCGACGTGGTCCTTCGTGACCTCCGTGGCCGCGGGGGTCAGCGCATCCTTATTCAGCACACCATCCCTGATGACCCGCAACTCTTCAGCAATCGCCGCACTGCAGGCAGACACCAACAGGACCAGGGACAATAAAGCTTTCAATAAATCATTCATGAATATGGGGCGTTCCAGGCGAGGAGGTTTTCCGGTCCTCCCAGGGAAATCAAGACGTGCATTCTGGACCATCACAGGCCTGTTCCTCGATGCCCAGCAGCACCGTGCGCACCGCCACGCCGGCGTTGACGGCGGCGACCAGGTCGGTGGCCGCGGTGAGCGACTCCTGCGAAATGCCGGCTGCGAGCGCCTTCTTCGTACGGCCGCCGGTACAGTAGGAACAACCCCGGGTGGTCGTTACAGCCAGGCCGATGAGATGCTTTTCTCGGTCGCTGAGGTGCTCTGTGGCTCCGGCCTTCTCAAGGGCCTGCATGACGTGTAGTTCTTTCGGGTCCATGGGGTTTTTACTCCTGTATTTTCTTTCGAGAGTTAAGCGAAGGTTATCTGCGGGCGGTCCGTGGATTCCCCGGTGAACGGAGCTGCCGCACCAGCCGGGTCCAGTTGCCCTGGCGGTCCTTGACCTCCACATCAAAACGAATACCTGTGGCCCGCGGCAGGGGCTTCTTCAATTCCAGCACCCATACACCGGGGGATGCCCGGCGGAATGCCGGACCAAGATTTTCACCCGCTGCAAGGCCATCGAGAGCGACACTGGCCACCACCTTGAAGCTGGAAAGATCAAGGCCGCTGCCATGGTCAGACATCCCGATCCGCAAGCGCTCGAGGGCACCGGAGTGGCCGTCGGCTGGTTCAGCGAGCGTGACCACCGGACGGTCATCGTCGAGAAACCAGCCGTACTGCGGGTCGCGGTCAATCGGACAGCCGAGGTCAATCCAGCGCACGAGCGTGCGCCGGGATTCATCGCTGAGGGGAGGCACCTTGATGGTCCTGCCCTCGGGGCCCTTGTAGGTTCCGGCGACCGCAGCGGGAGGCGGCATGCTGCTGCCAAGGTAATCGATGTCATAGCGGGCCCGGGCCCAGTCGGTCTCAACCCGCTCTCCCTTGTGGGTAAAGTAACCCACGCCGGGCTCCGGCTCACTGGGATGGTCTTCATTGCTGAAGCCATCGAGGCGGCGGCCGAAGATCTTCCAGGTCAGGAGGCTGCGGCGTGACTGCAGCTTGCGGATGTAGCGCGAGGCGTTGGGGTAGCCCCAGGAGCTGTAGCCGATGGGCTTGTGACCGAACTTCGCCTTCTCATCCAGCGCCAGGCGAACGTAGGTGCCGGGGAATTTCCCGTGCCGGTCGACCTGGACCAGGGTGGCGTCGTCATCGAGGACGAGGTTGCCTGCCGGCTTCTGCCAATCGCTGGTATGGCAGGCCACGCAATGGGCCTCCAGGATCGGCCGGATGTCGCGGAAATACTCGACCGTGACCGTCGCCTGTTTTTCCTCGCGCAGGCCGGTCGACTTGTCGCTGTCCCATTGGCGGCCGGCATCGCCCGCCGCTCGGGATTCGACAAGGGGCGTGGTCTCCGTCAGGTCCCAGACCTTGTAGTCAGCGGCGGCCGCAGCGGTATCGGAAAAGTCGGTGGGCTCCTGGCTGTGCGAATGGCAGCCACCGCAATCTGCCCGCATCTCTCCGGGGCGCAGCTGGTGCCAGGTCTGCGACATATTCAGCACCATGCCATGGCGATCGATGGTCTGAAAGGTAAAGACGGTATCGGCGGGGATCCTGGCGAGGAAGCTCGTGTCCGGATTACCGTCAGGATCGATGGGTTGTTTGCCATCCCTGAACTTTCGAAGCGGCACCTCGCCGAGAATGCGCAGGCGCTCCATCGCATGGTTGAAAAATCCGCGGCCACTGTGATCTCCGCGATGGCGGTCAGTCGTGGGCGACATGGCCAGGATGCGAACCGCGTGGATCGCTCCATTTTCATACAGGCCCGCATCGGCCCCCTGGTTGTGCCAATTCAGCGGCATGCGATTGCCATGGCTGGTGAAGGCGTCGAGCGCCTTCCACGGATGCGCCTTCCCACCGGCATGCTTGTCCCTTCCGGAGCCGGAATAGACCGCTGTTACGCTGCCCTCGGGCACCACCCCGTTGGGGTAGCTCTCGCGCTTGTAGAAGCTCGAGGTGCCAACGAGGCCTGTTGGGGTACCGGCAGGCAGGGCCTTGTGCGTCGTGCCCTTATTGACGACCGGCACGAGGCGACTGGGTTCACTGATTCCGTAGATCCGCTTGTAGGGAACCACGGCCCGTGGCCAGCTCTCGTTGTACCTGGGGTCATTCTTGATCAGCAGGAGATCACCGGGCTCATCGATGACCTCGCCGTTCTTCAGCAGGTAGATTCCGCCATCGATCTGCGGCAGGTACTTGTACTGGTGGTTGG
>CAZTRG010000168.1:0-9312 GCA_964615885.1 uncultured Planctomycetia bacterium
AGCAGCAGGCTGGTTACGAAGATCCCGGTAGGCCTCAAGGCGGTCGTCTTCTGCGGTATCGAGTTCCCTCACCGCCACAGCCAGGCCTGCCTTCCACCAGGGAGTCGGCTCCGGGTGAAGATCATTTCTCCGGGGGCTTCAACTGGTAGCGGGACTTTCCGTCCTTGCCGTTCCAGACATGCAGAACGCTGTCATATCCACCAGCCACCACCACTGCAGCATCGGGACTCGCGTCGACTGAATACATGTAATCTCCTCCTCCGGCAAGACTACGGATATTCTTGCCGTCATTGGCTGCATGCATTCGCACCGTCTTGTCCCCGCTGCAGGACAAGGTCTGCTGGCTGTCGCCTATGAAGCTGATAGCCGTGACCTGCTTTCCGAACCCGGAGATGGTGCGCTTGACCGCGCCCGTATGAAAATCCCAGATCTTGATGACCTTGTCAGCCCCGCAGGTTGCCAGCAGCGAGCTGCCGGATTGCCAGCTGACCCCGAGCACATGGGCCGTATGGCCCTCATAAAACCTGATGCGCTTGCCATCGGCCGCATCAAAGCTCCTTGCAAATTTATCTGCGCCACTGGTGGCCAGGTACTTTCCCTCCGCGGAGTAATCCACATCGAAAATAGTGTCGCTATGGGCATCATCCAACTTCCAGACCAGCTCGCCTTTTTCGAGATCCCAGACTGAAAGCTCGCCGGTTCGCGATGTGTCTCCGCCCCCGGCGGCCAGTCGCAGGCCATCGGGGCTGAAGTCTACCGAGAGGATCCTGCCTACAAGGGGACTCTCGCCATCGGCTGACCCAAGGGTCTTCTCAAGTTCCCAGCGCCCTGAGGGGACAAGCCGGCGAAAGCTGTTCTTCTCCCTGCAGGTGACCACTCCCTCGGCGGTAGCAGCCAGCAGGCGGCCTTCAACAGGAAAGCTGTGCAGGCCATTGCCGTTCTCCGAACTCCAGGCCGACATGATCTTGTTTGCACCAAGAGTATAGAGCTGGCTGCCATCGGCTGAAAAGACAAGCTTGAGGGCCGGCTTCACAGCAGCAGCCTCAGCGGCCTTCGCTTTCGCCACGGCCTCCA
This sequence comes from uncultured Planctomycetia bacterium, assembly GCA_964615885.1. Classification (GTDB taxonomy): domain Bacteria; phylum Planctomycetota; class UBA8108; order UBA8108; family UBA8108; genus UBA8108. The sequence goes on from CAZTRG010000168.1 coordinate 1,075, forward strand.
CGGGGCCCTTGACAGCCTCCTCCGCCTTCTTGATCCCTTCATCCCGCGCCTTGACCTTGTCTTCGGCCTTCTTCACATCTTTGCCGGCCTCACCAAGGGTTCGCTCAGTTGAATCAACGGTGGACTGGGCAGTCTTTGCCTCCTTGTCAGCCTTCTCAAGCATCTTTTTATCAACACTCTTGTTGGCAGCATCCAGGGCCTTCTTTTTCGCATCGGAATCGGTCTTGGCCTTGGCAAAACTGTCCGCGGCAACCTTGGCGTCCTTGCCTGCCTGGTCGATCTTGCCTTTGCTCTCGGCCATCGCGGCGTCCAGGGCCTTTTTCTTCTCATCCCGGGCCTTGGTCGCACCGGCAAGGGCAGCCTCTGCAGCCTTGGCTTCCTTGTCAGCCTGGTCGATCTTGGCCTGGTCGGCAGCCTTCCTGGCCGCCTCGAGAGCCTTGTTCCTGGCATCCCTGGCCATGGTCGCCTTGGCCAGGGCAGCAACGGCAGCCTGGGACTCTTTTCCAGCCTGGTCCAGGGCCTTCTTGCCTGCGCCCTTTGCATCGGCCAGGACCTTGTTCTTTTCATCCCGGGCCTTGGTCGCAGCAGCCAGGGCGGCCTCAGCCGCCTTGGACTCCTTCTCTGCCATCTGGATCTTTTTTTCACTATCGCCCTTTACCGCTGCCAGGGCCTTGTTCTTATCCTCCAGGGCCTTCTTGGCCTTCGCCAGGGCCTCGGTATTCTTCTTCAGGGCATTCTGCTTGGCTGTCAGGTTCTTGACGTCGCCTTCCCGGGCCTTCTTCTCAGCGGCAACTCCATCCTGCAGGAGTTTCAGGTGGCGTTCCTTGCGCACGGTTACTCGTTGCAGGGAGGGATCGCCCTGCAGTCGTACAAGCTCCTTGCCATCTGCGAGATTCCACAGGGCCACGCCGGCTGCATCGCCGGCGGAAGCGAGCCTGGTGCCTCCCTTGCCAACGGCTGCGGTCCGAACTGGAGCCCCATGCTTAAACTCACGCACCTGTTTTCCTCCGGGAGCATCCCAGAGCTTCAGATTCCCATCTTCACTGCCTGACACCACCTGGCCGCCCTCCCGGTCGATGCTGATGAGGCAGGTAACCTTCTTCTGGTGACCCTTGAGCTCCTTGAGTGGAGCCGCAGCGGCTGGCGCACCTTCCTGCGGAGCAGCCGGCCCCTTGGGCAGGTTCCATACACGAACAATGCCGTCATCGCCTCCAGTTACCACGTTAGTGTCTTTAGCAATGTAGGTGATGGCTGCGGCTGGAGACGGCAAGACGATCGAGCCGGCTTCCTTCCCGCCTTCTACTGTCCAGAAGCTGGCAAGTCCCGGCTTGGCAAGAACACAAAAGCTCCCTGCGTCCATTGCAAGGCTGACTGCGGTAACTGCATCTCCACCGGAGGACACCTCGGCAATCAGTTCCCCGGAGAGCTTCTGCACCCGGACCTTGCCATCTTCATGCCCTGTAGCCAGGACATCCCCAGCCTGGCTGACGTCCAGGCAGGTTACCGGGGCAGCTCCGGCATTGAATTCCGACAACACAACTCCCTTGTGATGCTTCCAGATCTTTACGCAGCGGAAGCCTCCCGAGGCTAACCTCTCCCCATCAGGGCTGAAGGTCAGACACTGAACGCTGTCGAGATGGGCAATTCCCGGCTTTTTATAGGGCCCGTTCTTCAGCAAGGCAGGATCCGTAAGCCGCGTGATGAGGGCTCCTGTAGCGTGGTTATACAGAAAAACCTGGTTGGCCCTGGCGCAGGCGAAAATCTCACCATCAAAGCGCACAGCCGTGGCATAAATAGGATTGTGCCCACCTGGGAGGGGATGCCATTCAACAGCCTCCGCCGCCCCTGCGGCCCCACCGCTTTTAGCTCCCTGGTCAATCCACAAGGCCAGCAAGCCGAGCTCTTTTGAGGAAAGGGGCTTGGCTCCAACCTTATTTTTTTTCGGGGGCATGATGGGCTTGGCCTGGTGCGCCGCACTCTTGAGGAGCGCGCTTTCCGCACTTTTTCCGGGGACCAGGATAGGCTCATCTTCTCCACTGTTGAGAATTGCCTCCACGCTCTCAAGGTTGACATCGCCCCGGTCCTTGGAAGAGGAATGGCAGGCGACGCAATTCGACCTCAGGATGGGAAGAATTTCTTTTTCGAAGTGGACCGGTTCCTTGCGATCGATCTTCTCAATAGCGATCGGATCCTGGGCAAAGGCGAGCCTTGCCACCACCAGGAGAATCAACGCCCCGAGAGGGGCCCGGATACAAAGGAGCTTATTATTTAGGTTGTTCATCTTTCTTTACAGCCGCCTCTGGGGCCTCAATGACTATCTGGAAACTTTCTTTCACCACCTGGTTGGCTCCGCCAAACTTGGCGCCAGCCTCTACCTGGACCTCGTGCTTGCCCACCGGCGCATCGGCGGCAACCTCAATTTTGAAGCTCGAGTCCACCTTATCCTTGGGAACCTGGGCCGCGGCAATCTTCACACCCTTTACCATCGCCCCGGCCACCTTGATATTCACCTGCTCCTTAAAGCCGTAGAGCCGCTTGATCTTCAAGGGGAGATCGGCGGAGCTGCCGGCCTTGATCTTGAACACGCCCTCGGTCCCGGGCTTGCCGTCAAAAGCAAAAGCCGCGTCCGTAATCTTGAGCTTGATGGGGTAGGAATAAATCCCCACCTTCGTTTTCTTGGGCTTCGAGGCATTGGCAAGGCCTGCTGCTGTTTTCTTTGCAGCTTCGAGGTCCGTCTTTGCTTTTGCAGCCTTTTCCTTGGCAAGCTTAGCCTCTTCCTCGGCTTTCTTCTTTACGCCCTCAGCCGCAGTGACAGCAGCAACCGCATCGGCCTGCTTCTTCTCAACTGCCGGCAACTTCCCTGAAGCCTCCTCGCTCTTTTTCAGGGCCGCCTGGTGAGCCTTCTCCGCCTCAGCCCTGGCGCTGACAAGGTTGGTGTCGGCCGGGGTTTTCTCAGCTGCATTCGCAGCAGCCTTTGCCTTCCCAGCCAGGGATTCCGCGCTCTTGGCGGCCATCTCAGCAGCCTTCTTTGCCGCAGCCAGCTCGGCGGTGGTTTTCTTAACCGCCTCCCTGGCCTTTGCCAGCGCCGCCGTCGACTCAGCAAGGGACTTGTCTTTCGCTGCAAGCTCCCCGGCTGTGGACTTGACGACACCATCGAGTTCTTCCTGGCGTTTCTTCGCAGCATCGGCGGCCCTGGGATTGCGCCTGTACTGAACCTCTGTATTGCCCCGCAGGTAGAAAACATGATCGCCCAGGGCGGCATTGGGCTTCACGACAACCTTTACCTTCGCCTCTGTCTGCTTGTCGTTGACATTGAACTGCTTAAGCTCGACACCACCGGGAAGACCCAGGGCATTTACGGTGATCTTCCCCTGCGCCCAGCCTTCCCTGGGGACCTTCAAGGCAAGCTCAAGGGTTCCACCGCGCGCCATGTCGTTGACAGCCGCGGCAGACTCCAGCTTGAAGGGGCTGCTCTCTGCACCTGAAACTCCAAGCCCCAGGCCACCCGTGAGCCTGGCCACCGAGGCCCCGGACCAGAGGAGGGTTCCATAGGAAACTTCCTTCCGTACATCCTTCTCCCCAATCCGGGCAGTTGCATAGACCCTGAAAGCCCCCGCCCAGTCAGGAGCATCGGCAGCCGCATGCAACACCAGCATTGTTGAATTCTTACCGGCATAGATCTGCCCATTGGCGCTCTTGACAGACTCCGGAAGCCCCTCAAAGGTGAGCTCTACCGGTCCGTTGAAGCCGTCTTTTCGGTGAAGATATGCAATAAAGCGAGTGGTCCCGTTTCTCCGTAACAAGGAGCCCCAGACTCCAGGCTTGTTCTTTTTCGCGTCAGTATCCGACTCCGGATAGCCGGGAAGAAGAACCACATTAAAATCAGGCTGGGCCCTGCTCAGAACGAGGGTGTAGACGTTCCTGGGATCCGCTCTCCCATCACTGTAAAGATCCCGAACGCGAATCCTGTACTTCTGGCCTTTCTTGGCATCAAACTCTCCGGCCGGGTCATCCGACACCGTCGAGAAGTGCCCGCCGCCTATATTGGGGAGGCCATCATCCTGGTACTTGAGCTCTTTAACGGTTTCCTTGCCATCCTTGTCCGTGGTGACCTGCTGGATCGAGAAGGCGGGATCGGTGCCCAGTCCAAGCCGCTGCGAACGGATCTCGATCTTCCACTTCCCATCCTCAGCGGCAACGAACTCAAAAAGGTCCCTGTCTCCCCGTGGATAAACCCGCCCGGCAATCTCGCAGGGCCCCTTGATGATGTTGGCCTTGCCCGGTTCATTGTTCGGCTCTGTTTCCACCGAGACAGGATGAGTCGCAAGCCACAGGTAGGCCCCCTCGGCTGAGCCCAGGTCTTTCTGGAGGGCCTGGGGGAACCGGCGGCCGCCATAATCGCGCGACTCCAGCACATCGCCACCCTCTCCGGTCAATTCAGGAATCCGGACCTTGCGGACCAGCTTCTCAGGAACGATGCCATTAAAGGAGTACTCGGGGGCAGGCTGGCCACCGGGAAGGTTCCTGCCAAGGATCAGGAATTCCTGCTCAGTGCCGGGCACCCCGACAGGAGGCAGGATGGTATCGACATGGGGGCCGGTCGAGACCCTGAGCCTGTAAAAATAGTCATTCGAACCTTTGTAGCGGATGTCACGGACCTCCAGGGTCACGGGGCCATCATCTGCCACCTTGAAATCAAGCAGCGCATCTCTTCTCTTGTCGACCCGACTGCTCACAATCTCGATGCCGGCGGAATTGTATGCGGTAAGAACGGGCAGTAGCTGTGAATCGATCCTCGTGGAGAAGCAATCAACCACCACCCTGCTGCCCTTTGAAGCCTTGAACCGGTAGAAGTCACGTGAACCGACGCCCTGGACAACTCCACTGACCGAACAGTCCTGGGGAATCTCAGTTGCAGTTGCGTAGGTGTTGTTTTTACCCTGCTCTTCTGCCACCTCCTGGCTGGAGCCCACCACAAAGCAACGAGGATTGGAGACCCCGAAGGTCCCCGCAGCGCTGACCTCGTAAATACCAGGAGGAACGTCGGCGCCCACCGCAACGCGAAAGAGCCCGGCAGACACCGGAGCACCCTTGATTCCCGGGTGAGAGAAGATCAGGGAGCTAGCCTGGGCCCCATCCAGGTCAACACCGCTCAGCCGAACCTCTGCCTCTTTGCCCGCCTGGCACCCGGATGGAAAGACACTCCAGAGCCTTGCCTGCGCCATTTGAGAATGAGCTCGCTCACTGGCGAAACCAAGAAAGGAGACCAGCACGACCGCCATGTAGAAATTTCTTTTAGTCATATTTCTCTTCATCATTTCCCGGGGAATCCCGGGTTGAGAGCAACAGGAAGCAAAAACAAAGGCTTGATGGAAACTGGAAGTAAATCAAAAGGCAGCAAAGCCACCGAAGGTGAGATGGAGAGACCTCCTCAATGGTTGAAGAGGAACTCCTTGGTGTTGAGAAGGGCCCAGATGATGTCCTCATAGGCTGCCTTCTTCTCACCCTTGCCAAGGTGGGCAAGGGCCAGGTTGATCTCCTCACTTTGAGGCTCCCTGGAGTAGAACCAGAAGTACAGCTCCCGGAGCTTGTCCTGGTCAGGTCGTTTCTGATCCTTACTGAGGACTCCGGCCCTGCCGTTGCCGGCCGAAATTTTCCCGAGAACCTCCTTGGAGTTCAGAAGGTGAAGACTCTGGGCCAGGTTGGCATCGTTGGAGCGTTCACATTCACAGGCACTGTCAGCCATCGGCTTGCCGAAAACAGTCAGGAAGTAATTCTTCTGGCCGGAATCAGGCAGCTGGATCGCCCTCATATCAGCCGGCACCCCGGCAAAGCCGGCCTTGGCCCCGGTAACCTGGTTAAGAGCGTCATAAAGAACCTCAGCATTCAACCGGCGGGGGTAAAAACGCGAAAAGTTCTGCTTATCCCGAACGTTGTGTTCGTTGGGAATGGAGCTCAGCTGGTAAACCCTGGAACGGCAAATATTCCGAACAAGCTGCTTGAGGTCGAAGCCGGAGTCGATAAAGGACTTGGCAAGACCTTCAAGGAGTTCAGGATTACAGGCCGGGTTGGTCACCCTCATGTCATCTTCAGGATCCACGAGCCCACGGCCGAAGAAGTGCTTCCAGTAGCGATTGACCAGCGCCTTGGCAAAAAACGGGTTCTCCGGATTCACCATCCAGTCAACCAGCGCCTGGCGCGGATCAATATCCTGGGGCAGATTCAGTGGCTTGGCTCCGAGGCCAGCAGGGGAAAGGTTCTCGCCTGAGCGAGGATTGCGAGCGCTCGCATTCCCCCTGTTATGGAAAATCCGGTCTTCGTCAGGCAGCCCAACCGGACTCTTCTTGCGCCCGACGCGACTGAAAAATGCCTGGTAAGAATAGTAGTCCTTCTGGCTCCAGCGCTCAAAGGGGTGATGGTGGCATCGTGCGCACTGGATCCGCAGGCCGAGGAAGAGCTGGGCGGAATCTTCCACCTGCTGCTCAATCTTATTGACAGACCTGTACCAGACGACACCGGGGTTGCTGCGCAAATCACCGGAGGCCGCCACTACGTTCCGCACGATCTTGTCGTAGGGAACGTTGGAGTGCAGCATTTCCCGCAACCAGCCGTGAAAAGTAAAGGTGCCCAGCTCGTAGCTGGCCTTGGACTTTTTATTGCGCAGAAGAGCCGCCCACTTGTTGGTGAAATAATCAGCGTAACCCGCGGAAGCCAGGAGCGAATCAATCAGCTTGTCGCGCTTTCCGGCATCGGGATCTTTAACGAAGGCCTCGGCCTCCTCGGCGCTTGGCAGGCGCCCGGCCAGGTCAACAGTCACCCGCCGGATAAAGGTGGCATCGGTGCAATCCCCTGAAGGCGGCATGCCGAGCATCTTGAGCTTGTTGAAGACGGCGGTATCAATAAAGTTTCTTGGCTCAGGCAGGTTCGTGACCTCCACGCCCAGCGGGATCGTTGCCCGGAAAACGCCAACCTGTCCCTGGTAGCGAACCATGACTCCCACATCACCACTGATGTCGTAGGCGCTGAGCAGCCCACGGCTGTCAATCTCACCCATCTCCTTGTCATTGACCTCGAAGGCTGCCATCGGGGTTACATCTTCATAGCTGCCATCGCTGTAGAAGGCGATGACGGAGATCTGCTGGCTGGTGCCTTTCTTCATCTTGCGTTGTTCAGGAAAAACAGAGATCCGCTGAACCTTCACGTCCGCCTCGTTCCCATAGGGCATTCCCTGGCGCATCCAGCGATGAATGACGCGGTACTCGAAGCTGTCCTTCCCGAAGCGCTTCCCTCCCCCGTGGGGCGAGATGTTGGCGGCCTTCTGAAGGAGCAGGCTCAGGTCAGGAGAGGCCGGCGTGATTCTTCGGCCCCGGCTTTCCTTGACCAGGAACTCATGATCCTCATCGGGGTAAAACCCAAGAAGGCTGAGACGAAATCCATTCTGCCCACCACTCTTGCCGTGGCACCCACCACCATTGCAGCCGTGCTTGGTAAAAATAGGCACGACCTGGTTGGGGAAATTAACGACTGGCTGGTCCACAAAGCTCTCAACCCGCAGCTTCTTCTCGGCACTGATGCCGCCAATGGAAACCTTCACGGTAGCCTCTCCATTGGCCAGGGGCGTCACGAAGCCCCGGGCATCAATCTCCACGACTCCCCCGGGAGAGATCTCGTATTTCGCCGATGTTGTCGCATCGACAAGCCAGCCATCCTGGGTCTTGCCGGTGACGATCAGCTGTTTCCTTGCATCGCCTCCACGCAGAAGGTCGGTGTCGGCAGGGCCGATCTCCAGGGAATTGAATTCATTGGCAGCAGCCTGCTGGAGGCAGAGAAAAAAGACGCAGATAAGAAACTTGGCGCTATTGATATTCATCTTCTTCATTGCTGTTCAAAGTATTTGAATTAACTCAGATCACTTCCTTCAATGGTTCATATTGCCTGTCAACGAGGTAATGCGGCCGACCCGACAGGTCCGTGGTCGTAGTAGTTGCAGGATTGATTCCCAACTGGTGGTAAAGAGTGGCGTGAACATCCTGGAAATGGACAGGGCGATCTTTCGCCTCCTCTCCCAGTCGGTTTGTAGACCCGATCACCTGCCCGGTGCGCATTCCTCCACCAGCCAGCATCGCACAGGAAACCTTGGGCCAGTGGTCACGGCCGGCAGCCTTGTTAATCTTTGGTGTACGTCCGAATTCACCCCAGACCACCACGCTGACGTCCTTATCGAGGCCTCGCTGGTGG
>CAZTRG010000169.1:0-6556 GCA_964615885.1 uncultured Planctomycetia bacterium
CGCAGCCCTTCGAGCTTGTCGTCGATCCCCGAGACGATCCAGACGTCTCCATCCCAGGAGGTGAGCGCAGCGCGGCCGTCGGCGAAGAAGTCCACCGCAGAGAAACGCAGCCAGGAGCCCCAGGGGTTGTCGTCCGGGGCGGGGAGGGTGTCGAGGGCGTAGGCATCCTTGTCCTCGCCACGCTTGCCCAGGGTGGTGAGCACCTTGTTCCAGCGTGGGCCGCCGCCGCGGGTAAGGGTTTCCAGGTCGAGGATCTCTTTTTCTGCCGGTGCTGCGTCTCCACCGCGAGCGAGGGTCACCCGGAAGCTCATGCGGTCCGGGCGGGCGGGGATCGTCAGGAAAAGCAGCCCGTTCTTTTTCTGTACCTGCAGGCCGCCGGAGGCAAAGGCGCGAAGCCCGCCGTTTTTTTCTGCACCGTCGGGCTCCTCGGCCAGGAGCACCGACAGGTTGTTCTTCGAGGGGCCAAGGGTGAAGTTCCGCGTGAAGAGCGGGGTGCCTTCGACCAGGGTGGCCTCCGGCAGCTCGAGCACCTCGCAGTCCCTGACGGTATAGCTCACCACGACCTTTCGCCCATGCAGGAAGACGCCGCGGTACCTGGCGAGCTCGCGTGCCAGGGGGCCTTCGCGGGGCTTGCGCGGGTCCTCCCAGGAGCTGCCGCTGGTCCAGCCGGGCCGGCGGCCGGTGGAGAACTGCATCTTTCCTGCGGGAGTGGGTCCCATGCTCTTGGTGGCGCCGCCATAGAAGAGGAAGCCGCCGCTCCAGGCGCCGGCCACGCGCATCAGCTCAGTATCGTAGGCGATGTTGAGCTGCCGGGCGGCATCAAGGCTGATCACCCGGGCGCGAAAGACGTAGTTGCGGGTGTCGGCAAAATGGATGGTGTCCTTGAGCTTGCCCTCGCTGACATCCATTGCGAAGCTGAGGCAGGGACCGTAGTCGGCCTTCTCCCAGCTGGTCTCAGACCTGAGCAGGGTGCAGGAAAATACCGAGATGGCCAGCAGGCAGGCCGTGGCGGGGAGGGGAGTTTTATGCATGGTGATGGATTCCAGGCCGGAATGAAATTCTGCAGTCCCAACAGGGTAACTTTTCCGCGCCGGGGAAACCACATCTGCGCTGCCTCCACCCCGCCTGGCTGTTGCTGCCGGCAAGGGTAAGTTCTTGACAGCCCGGGGCCTTGGGGGAATTGTATGTGTTCCCGAGAGGGAAGAAGAGAAGATGTGCCACCTTAGCTCAGTTGGTAGAGCGGTTCATTCGTAATGAACAGGTCGCCGGTTCGACTCCGGCAGGTGGCTCCACGGAGCCCGCTCGCTGTCGAGGTGAGCGGGCTTTTTTATGCCCGCAGCGCTTTATTCCTGCGGGCCTTGACCCCCGAGCTTGACTCCCTTGAGGGTTTTCCCATCGAGGAGATAGTCGCCCCTGGTGGTCGAGAGGTAGAGCTTGTCTCCCAGTGCACACATCCACTCAGCGCCGGGCCATGATTTTTTCAGCGGCCGCGAACCGGGGGATTTCGGTGAGATCCTGTACACCTCGTCGCCCTTGAGCAGGTAGAGATAGCCTGCTGCCGTGGCAGGGAAACGGGCGCCTTCCCAGTCGCCCTTGCTGCTTTTGATCTTCCAGCGCAGGGGGTTTACCTCGTCGATGCCGGTTGAGGTGATGACAAAGAGCCGGTGCTTGTTCTTTCCCAGGGCGTGCTCGAGGGCTACGAGGCCCTGGACCTTCTCCCATTTTTTCGGGCAGGTCTCGAAGGCCCAGGTCTTGGGGTCAGCCTGGTCGAGGGTGCCACCGGTCATGATGAAGATCCTGCCGCCGAGCGAGGCGGTATGGCGGGCGTATTTCCAGTTCTCAAGCGGAGCGGCGATGGTGCTCTCGGTCTTTTTGCCCCGGGCGTAGTCGTAGGTGCTCATCTCCCGGCACCACTGCGGATCGGGGGGCGATGGGTCGAGGCTCACGGTGTTGGCCAGAGCGGTGCAGGAGCCGCCGGTGGTCACCCAGATCCCCACCCGCCGGGAGCCGAGAACCCGGTTGGAGAGCAGGCTGACATTTTCCGTCGGCCAGCCCATGTACTCGTCGGGCTCGACGCTGATGGCGATCGTCCGGGGCTTGACGATAAGGTTGTCGGCGATGGTCACTCCGCTGGAGCGTGCGCAGGTGATGGCTGAGCAGTACCAGCGTGGCTGCCTGGCCTCGGCATCATGGTTGAGGATGAGGTTTCTCCTGATGGCGATCCCGGAGCCCTTGGCCGCGCGCGCGAGGTAGATGCTGTGACGTGTGCATTCGCGAATGAGGTTGTCGCTAATGGTGACGCCTGTGGCGTTCTCGACGTGTATGCCGTAGCCCCAGCCTGCTTCGACGCCCAGGGTCGGCCCGATGATGTTGCGGTCGATGAGGACGTCTTCGTAATCGTTGCTGACCGCTGTGGCCACGCTGATACCGACCGCCACCTTTTCAATTCGCAGGTTGGTGAAGCGCAGTCCCTTGTTTTTCGTGCTGCCGGAGTAGTTTCCGATGGCGTGGGTGTTTTCCTTGAGCGGGGGGGAACCGCTGATGGTGAACCCCTGGAGCGTGACATTGGAGAGATTGCTGCCGATGTAGAAGCCGAATTTCATCCCGGGGGAGAGCTCGATGCGCGTCGCGTCACGGTTTTTCCCGATGATGGCAACGTTGCTCTTGTTCTCCAGCAACACTCCCTGCAGGTGGGGTTCCCGGGGTTTCAGCTTGTAGGTTCCAGGTGCCAGCAGGAAGGCGGTGTTGGCGCGCGCGTTGCGCACCAGGGCTGCGAGGTCCTGCCTGGGAGAGACCTTGATATATTTTGTCTTCGCCGCGAGGCATGGGGTAGAGAAAGAGAGAACGGCCAGCGCCAGGAAGATGATGTGGTTCTGTAGGGCTTTCATCTCTTCTCCAGTCTATCGGAGCCGGGTTTTGCCACCAAGAAGATGGTTGGTCTTCCTGGAGGACAGGGTTTTTGCTGCTGCGGTGGGAGATTGCACGAGGTCTGGATTTCTGGCAAGCTCGTTGTATGAAATACACAAAAATGAACCAGCTGCTTGTGGGGGCCCTCCTCCTGGTCTTCGTCGTCAATCCCGGCTTCGGTCTGCTGGCTGATGACCGCAAGCCGACCCTCTGCGTCGGCAATTACCAGTCCGAGGCGGATGCGGTGAAACAACTTGCCCGCTTCAAAAAGAGCCACTCGAACCTGGCTGAGTGGAAGAGCCGGGAGGCGAAGATCCGCAAGCAGATCCTGGTCGGCGCCGGTCTTGATCCACTGCCGAAGAGGACTCCGCTCAACCCCGTTCTCGGTAAAGAGGCGCAATTCAAGGGCTACTCAGCCCGGCCGGCAGCTTTTGAGGCTGCTCCCGGTTTCTTCGTCCACGGCACCCTCTACCGTCCCCTGGGCCGCAAGGGGCCTTTCCCGGCTGTTCTCTGTCCGCATGGGCATTACCGGGGCCCCGAAGGCGGACGCCAGAGAGCCGACCAGCAGCACCGCTCTGCGACCCTTGCCCGCATGGGAGCCGTGGTTTTTTCCTACGATATGATCGGCTTCGGGGATTCTGAAAGCCTGGGTTGGAACCATCGCCACAAGCAGGCCCTCACCCTGCAGACCTGGAGCAGTATCCGGGCAATTGATTTCGTCCAGTCGCTTCCTGGTGTTGATGGCAAGCGGATTGGGGTCACCGGCTGCTCCGGCGGAGGAACCCAGACCTTCCTGCTGACCGCTATCGATCCGCGGGTAACGGTTTCTGTGCCGGTGGTCATGGTTTCGGCTCACTTCTTCGGTGGCTGTCACTGTGAAAGTGGCATGCCGGTCCACAAGACCCCCGAGCTGGAGACCAGCAATGTTGAATTCGCTGCCCTGGCGGCGCCGCGCCCCCTGATGCTGATTTCTGTCGGTGGTGACTGGACCAAGAATACGCCAGAGGTCGAGTATCCCTATATCCGTGGTATCTACAGCTATTTCGGCAAGGAGTCGAATGTCGAGAATGCCCACTTCGCCAAGGAAGGGCACGGCTACCAGGTCTCCAAACGCCAGGCGATGTATCCCTTCATGGTCAGGCACCTGGGGCTTGATTCGACCGGGGTGCTTGACAAGGCGACCGGGAAATTTGACGAGACCGGAACAACCGTGCAGACGCGCACCCAGATGAGGACTTTTGAGTCCCGCTCGGCGATGCCTTCCCATGCCTTGAAGCCGGGTTCCAGGGTTCAGCTGTCTTCCCGGGCTAAATAGCCGGCCCCGGCAGAAAAAATGCTGATGAGTTTGCAATTCTGCAAACTGCCTTCATGATTCCAACACCCGTAGGAGTCTTGATGAGGTATCCGCAGGAACCCTGATGGAGTGAAGACTTTCCAGGTTCAGCAATTCTGCGGTAGTCGTTATGCGCCTTGAGCGAAGCGGTCACCGGGAAGAGGTCCACCAGGTCCACCAGCCGACCGGGTTGACCAGGGTCTTCCAGGGCGACAGTTTTTCTGATCAGCGGTGTTTCTGATCAGCCGTGTATCTGAATGGCGGTGTTGCAGAACGGCAACAGCGAGATGGGTATCCATCCTGCTTGCCGGTCGGCCTCAAGCTCTCGCTACGGTTGTCCAAGAGGATCCTGATACTGGCACACAGTAGAATAGGGAGGGAACGTGAAAGCTGTCGAACTGTACAACCAGGGACGAGATTTTTTCGAAGAGCGTCAGTGGAAAAAAGCCGTGGGGTGCTTTAACCGGGCCCTGAGGGTTGATCCCGCTTTCGTCGATGCTTTGTTCAAGCGTGGGGAGGCCTACCGCCGTCTTGGAGAAGAGGGTAAGAGCATCCGGGATTACACCGAGGTGATTGACCGGGACCCTGGCTACTTCATGGCCTACTACAGGCGGGGTAAGGTCTATTGCACCCGGAAGAAGCCGCGCTATGACCTTGCCATGCGCGATTTCAACAAGGCAGTTCGCCTGCGGCCGGATGATTCCCGGGGTTACCGCGGCCGGGCAAACGTTAACTACAGGACAGCCAGGTATTCGAAGGTGATCGGTGACTGCAGCCGCTCTCTTCGGCTCGAGCCCGATTGCGCTTTTCTGCATGTTCTTCGAGGTAAGTACTACCTGCTTAAGGAGCGCAGCTCATCAGATGATTACACCCGGGAAATGGGCCGGATTGCTGATAAGTTCGAGGGCTCCGTCGATTCCCTTGCCCGTACAGCCAGTAAAAATTCGACATCGACGGTGCTGATCAGGCCGCTGCAGCTAAGCACTGATTTCCGCATCCCGGTGGATCTCAAATCAGCGGAGAACCAGGCGGCAAAGGCCGGCAGGGGTACAGCCTGTTCTGCCCTCGAGGATTTCAGCAAGGCTATCCTGCTTGAGCCCAGCTACAGCTACGCCTACTGGTGCCGTGGAAACGTTTATCTCGAAAACCAGATTCTTGACTCTGCCATCGTTGAATTCACGCAGGCGGTCGAGACGTCCTTCGGGGTTGCTGATCCTTATTTCAGCCGGGGCGTTGCCTATTACCGCAAGGGCTGGTTTGGCCAGGCAACCAGGGACTTCGACGAGGCGATCGCGGTGGATCCCGATTGCGCCGAGTTCTACTGGTGGAGGGGTCAGAGCTGGGAGTCCAGGGGCGAGGGAGAGAAAGCCCGGGAAGATTTCGAAAAGGCAGCAGCCCTGGGCTATGAAGAGGACGAGCAAAGCTGAGGCGCGCCTCTCTACATTCTTCAGGGGGTCTTTGCCTTGAGCTCCCTCACATAGATATTGGCAAAGCCGACCGGCCCGGTGGGGACGATACGAATGGGGCCTTTTGCGGCAAGACCCTCGATGATCTTGTCGCTGAAGAGTTGCTTGCCGTTGAGCTTGAGGCTCAGCTTGTTGCCCCGCAGCTCTCCCTCGAAACGATTCCACCCCTTCGATTTCAGGCTTGAGTCGATCGTGATGGCAGCGGCCGCCGAGTCGCGCAGCAGCACCTTGCAGCTCGTCGGCTTTTTCGGGGCCTGGACATCGAAGATGAAGCCGAAGTCCGAGAAGGATTCCGTTGTTACGAGGGACTTGTCCTCGACCTTTGATTTTCCATTATAGCGGAAGGTCCAGTTGCGCGATTGCCAGCCCTTGCCGGCCGATTTCCAGCCGGAGAGGTCGACGCCGGTATAGAGGCAGCGGTAGCCACGGTCGGCGATGGCGGTCTGGCCGGGCTCCAGCGGGGTGTCGGGCAGCTCGCAGATCTTCAGGTTGCGGTAGTGGACGATGCCGCCCTCTGATTCGAGGCAGATGTAGCCTTTGCGCGGGTTGGCGTTCTTTCCCCTGGTTACGATCTTGCCGTTGACGGCCAGGGAGATGGCTCCATCGTTACAGGTGATCCGGTAGTGGTTCCATTCCGGGGTCGGCTTCGAGCGGTTCTCGGTGGGGAAGGCCCGGCTGCCGCCACGGCCGTTGATGGGGGTCATCTTCGCCCCGTGGATCGGGAAGATGTCGCCGTGGGTGGTGTAGCCCCTGGTGTTTCCGTAGGAGTTCTCGAGCACCTGGACCTCGACGCTGCGGTGGAAGGGCTGTCCGCGGGCGGTGATGTCATCGGCCCAGACGAAGATTCCCG
>CAZTRG010000170.1:0-6723 GCA_964615885.1 uncultured Planctomycetia bacterium
ATCAAGGGCGGCGTGACCCACGGGCCCAGTGACCAGTGGGGCTACAAGCCCCTGGACCGCGCCAACCCGACGCAGGTTTACGACATCCATGCGACGATCCTGCACCTCCTGGGTATCGATCATGAGAAACTGACCGTTCGCCACAACGGGATTGACCGGCGGCTTACGGATGTTCACGGCCATGTGATCCGGGAGCTCCTGGCCTGAGAATACAGACGGGGCGTCCGGCGAGGCCCCAGGTCGCCGAATGCAGCAAGGCAGTGGTATTTACGGCCGGGATGCAGGGGCAAATTCGTTTGTCTGAAAGTGCAATGAGGATCTGCATCCTGTATCTCCTGGACTATAATACCGCAGGTGGCCGGGAGGCTTTCCCGGCACGGCAAATCTGCAGACAGACAGGTGTTCCAGATGAAATCCGTTCTCGAAAGTTGTGTTCGTGTTCCTGTTGTTCTCCGCCGGAGCCGCCTCCTGTTGTGGTTCCTGGTCCTGGCGCTGGCCCCTGCCGCCCTGCCGGCGCAGCTGGGCATCCCGACGGTCCGCGACAAGGTGATTACCCAGCATGTGGCGGCCTACCTTGAGCAGATTCATGTTCGACGCTGGAAACTCAACGACACGCGCTCCGGGCGCATGTTCGACTCCTTTCTGAAGGCTCTCGATCCGCAGCGGATGTACTTCACCGCCTCCGATGTCGATGGCTTCCGCGGCAGCCGGCTCAAGATCGATAATTTTCTCAAGTCAGGCTCGCTTGATTTCGCCTTCGAGGTTGGCGGTATTTTTCTGAAGAGAGTCGAGGAGTGCACGGCCCTGGCGAAGAAGCTGGCCGGCGAAAAGCACGACTTCTCGGTTGAGGAGTTCTTCCTCTCCGACCGCTCCGAGGCGCCCTATGCCCGGGGCGCGAAGGCGGTCAAGGAGCTCTGGCGCAAGCGGGTGAAGGCCCTCCTGCTGGAGAAGCTGGTTGACGGGAAGGACGAGAAAGAGGCTCGCTCAGAGGTGGCGAAGATCTACGAGAACTTTTCCAACAGGATGCAGCGCACAGATGGCATGGAGCTCCTGCAGATTTTCCTGACCTCGGCGACCATGACCTATGATCCGCATACCACCTACATGTCGCCTGATACGCTCGACAACTTCCAGATCAGCATGCGGCTGGAGCTCGAAGGAATCGGCGCCGCCCTGCAGTCGATTGATGGCTATACGGTTGTCAGCCAGATTATCCCCGGGGGCGCAGCGGCCCGCGAGGGGAGCCTGAAGCTCCAGGACAAGATCCTTGCCGTGGCCCAGGGCGACTCGCCGGACTTTGTCGAGCTTCTTAACATGAAGCTCTCGAATGTCGTCAAGCTCATCCGGGGCAAGAAGGGCACCAAGGTGCGGCTGAAGATCAGGCATGCCGATGCCAACAAGGAAGAGGTCCTGTCGATCATCCGGGCCAAGGTGGTGCTTTCCGACCGCGAGGCACATGGAGAGGTGCTCGAGGTCAAGCAGGGCAAGGGAGAGCCGCCCTTCAGGGTGGGAGTGATCGTCTTGCCGAGCTTCTACATGGACATGGCTGCGGCCGGCCGGGGCGTGAAGGACTTTAAAAGCACAACCCGTGATGTGGCCCGTATCCTCGAGGGGTTCGAGAAGGGCAAGGGCATCGATGCCGTGGTGGTTGACCTGCGGATCAATGGCGGCGGGGCCCTCTCAGAGGCCATCGCCCTGACCGGGCTCTTTATTGATACCGGGCCAGTGGTACAGATCAAGCAGCTCCGTGGCCGGGTCGACACCCGCTCTGACAAGGACAGCGGCGTTGCCTGGGCGGGCCCCCTGGTGGTTCTTACAAGTAAGTTCAGCGCCAGCGCCAGCGAGATTTTTGCCGGTGCCCTGCAGGATTACGGCCGTGCCGTGGTGGTCGGAGACCGGAGCACCCACGGCAAGGGAACGGTTCAGCAGCTCATGGATCTCGGCCGCAACCGCTCCGGGCAGGCCGGGAAGCTGGGCGCCCTGAAGATTACCATTTCCCAGTTCTACCGTCCCTCCGGAGACAGCACCCAGAACAAGGGGGTCGTTCCGGATATTGAGCTGCCGGCGGTTTCCAGCTACCTGGATGGAGAGGCGGAGCTTGATTACGCCATCGAGTTTGACACGGTTCCAAAAGCGAAATACATCGATCTCGGCCTGGCCGGGCAGTCGACCATCAGCAGCCTGCAGGAGAAGTCCCAGCAGAGACGTGGCGGGGTTAAGGAGTTTAACCGGATCGAGGAAGACATTGTTCGCTACCAGAAGTTGCGTGACCGCAAAAAGATCCCGCTTCAGCGGAAGCGCTACGAGGCCGAGAAGAAGAAACTCGACCCCCGGAAAGAGGATGAAGAAGAAAAAGAGCCCGACAAGGCGGTAACGCCGGTCAATGAAAACGAGATCAAGCGCGACTTTTATCTCGAAGAGGTCCTCTCGATCGCGGCAGACTATGGCCGGACCTTCAGGCCGGGAGATGCCGGCTCCTACAAAAGGCTGGCCAGGGCAGCGCTCCTGCTCGGAGAAAAGAAGGCCGGCCAGGACCTGGCTGCCGAGGGACTGAAAAAGCACCCCGGCAACAAGGCTCTCCTGCAGTTGAAAGCCGGCCGGGTAGAGTAAGAGGCGGCCAATGAGAGCATTTGCACGCGCACCTGTGAGGGTTGACCCCGCCGGGGGTGGCACCGATGCCCCGCCCTTTTGTGTCGATCACGGCGGCAAGGTCGTCAATTTTGGCGTCAACAGGCATGTCTTCGCCCGCGCCCAGGACCTGGGTCCCGGTGGGGAGGTGCTGATCTATTCGAAGGACCTGCAGGCCGGGATAAGGGCTTCCAGCTCCGAGAGCCTGCCCGGGAGCGGGCGCCTTGAGCTGCTGCAGGGCTTTGTGAAAAGGCTGGTTCCGCCCGGGCAGTCCCTGTTGCTGGTTACCAGCTCCGAGGTGCCGCCCGGCAGCGGCCTTGGCGGCAGCGGCGCGGTGGGGGTGGCGGTGGTGGCTGCCCTTGACCGGCTCCTGGGCCTTGAGAGATCAAAGGATGACACCGCTGCGCTGGCGAACGAGGTCGAACGGGTCGACCTGGGCTATCCAGGCGGGAGCCAGGACTCTTATGGCGCCGCCCGGGGCGGTCTCAACCTGCTGGAGTACCACCAGGGAGGCGGTATGACACCGCACCGGATTGCGGCGGCGGAAGAAACCATTCACCGGCTCCAGGAGAGCTCTCTCCTGGTCTTTACCGGGGCGGCCCATGTTTCAGGCTCCATCCACGATGACATCCGGCGATCCTATCACGAGGCAGGCTCAAAGACCCTTGAGGCGATGTTCGCGCTCCGGGATGCTGCCGCCCGCATGAGCGAGGCGCTCGAGGCGGGGAACCTTGATATCTATGCCGAGACCCTGGAGGCTTCCTGCCGGAGCCTCTACGATCTGCACCAGAGCTGCGACAGCGCTGAGCACCGCCGGGTTTTTAAGGAGCTCGACGGTCTTGCCCACGCCGGAAAAACCTGTGGGGCAGGGGGAGGGGGCTTCCTGCTGCTCTTTGCGAGGTCCGGCTGCCGGCAGGAATGCATCGAGCGCGTAGAAAAGCTGGGGGCCCAGGCCTGGCCTTTCGAGTTTGATCTCGAGGGGGTGCGCAGTGCAGAGGAGGCACCCTGGAGCGAGGCGGAGGTGGACGAGCTCCGGAGCCTTGTTGACAAGGGCGAGCCTCAGGGTTGAGAGGTGACGTCCTCCTGCAGCTTCAGCCACGAGAGCATCGTCTTTGAGACGGTTTTTGCGGCATCCTGCTGAACGAAATGGCCCGAGCCGGGGATGGTCACCAGGGTCAGGTCCTTATCCAGCCATTTCCAGGTGTCGTTGAGGGCGCCGGGAAGCAGGGCCCGGTCCTCCAGGCCATGGAACATCAGCACGGGGGCCTTGACCCGGGGCGGCGCTCCTTCGGGGGCCTTGTAGGGTTCGCGCGGATAGTTGGCCTTGTAGTAGTTCAGCATGGCCTCGAAATCGGAGCGCTCAAATGCCGCCCGGTATTTCTCCCGGGCAGCCTTGTCCTTGACCCAGCCGGAAAGCCCCCTGGCGGAGAGCTTCTTGTGTGCCCCGGGTTTCTGGAAGTTGCGGGCATACTGGCTGTTTCTCTGCTGGTCGGGATTGTTCGCCAGCTCGCGGCCAAGCCCCCAGGGGTGGGGAAGGTTCAATATGATGAGCTTGTCGCAGGCTGCGGGCCGGGTCATGGCAAAATTCCAGGCGATCGCCCCTCCCCAGTCATGACCGACGATGACCGCCTTTTCTTTTTTGAGGTGCCGGATAACAGCGTGCACATCCGAGACCAGCACAGGCATCTTGTAGCTCGCCACCCCGGCGGGCTTGTCGCTGCGGTTGTAGCCCCGCAGATCCAGGGCTACGACCTGGTGGGTGCCGGCGAGGGCGGCCATCTGATGGCGCCAGGTGTACCAGTAGTCGGGGAAGCCGTGGATCATGACGACCAGCGGCCCCTCGCCCAGGGTGGCGTAGTGAATTTTCACCCCGCCGGAGTCAGCGTGGCCGTGTTTCACCCGGCTGAGGAAATCCTCCGCCAGCGCTCCCTGGCAGGCCAGCAGGCCGATCAGGGCAGAGAAAAGGAGGGGCATTTTTTTCATGAAGAAGGCCGCTGGAGCAGGGTGTTCTTTCCGGGCGAAGGTTAAAGGCGGGTCTTTTTATCTCCCTTGCCGATGCAGTAGAGCTTCTCATCGGAGCGGAGGTAGATGGAGGCGCCGAGGATGGCGGGGCTGCCGTTAAAGACGCTGCCGTCGGATTTGAACACGTTGTGGGCCAGCTGCTTGAACTCCGGCTGCGCAGCCAGCACCCAGGTGCCCTTCTCGCGGCTGACGGCATAGAGGCGGTCCTCGGCCAGCAGGACCGAGGCATAGACCCGGCCGGTGTTCTTGAGGCGCTCCTGGTAGACGACCTTGCCGGTCTTGGCATCGAGGCAGTGGGCGATTCCCTTGTCGCTCACCCAGTAGAGGTTGCCCTTGTAGTAGACGGGGGAGGAAACGTTTGAGCCGGCACTGGTTTTCCAGAGGGGCTCCACCTCGCCCTTGCCGCCGGCGCGTACGGCGACAGCCGTAGCGCTGCGCCCGCCAATGGCGTAGACGACTCCCTCGTGGGAGATCACGCTCGGGCAGATGTAGTCGTTGATCGCCGAACAGCTCCAGAGCTCATCCCCGGTCTTCGGGTCGTAGGCGCGGAGCTTTCCCTTGGTGTTGACCACCGCCTCGACACGTCCGCTGGCAGCCTTGACCAGGGTGGGGGTGTTCCAGGAGCTCTTGATTCCCCCGGCCTCCCAGAGCTCCTTGCCGGTCTTCTTGTCGAGACCGACAACTCGTCCGCTTTCAACCCCGGCATTGACGATCACCACGTTCTCATACAGCACCGGCGAGTTGGCGGTGCCGAAGCCATGGGTCTTGCTGCCGAGTTTTTTCTTCCACAGGAGCTTGCCCTCGAGATCATAGGCAACCAGTCCGTTGGCGCCGAAATAGGCGTAGACAGTCTTGCCGTCGCTGGCGGGGGTTGAAGATGCGTAGCCGTGCAGGGCGACGAAGCCGCGGTAATCACGAACGGTTTCATCGGAGGCGAAGGACTGGTCCCAGAGCTGCTTGCCGCTCTCGGCATCGTAGCAGAGCACGTGGAGCTTGAGGTCGGCCTGTTCTCCCGGCTCCCGGCTGCTGAGGCCGTAGCCGCTGTAGCAGGTCAGGAAGGCGCGCTTGCCGATGATGATGACGCTCGAGGCCCCCCGTCCCGGGAGCTTCGCCTCCCAGCGGATGTTCTTTCCGTCCGCCCAGGTCAGCGCCAGGCCGGTTGCGCTGGTGGCGCCGGAGCCATCAGGGCCCCTGAAGCGCGACCAGTCCTCTGCGGTTGCCAGTCCCGGAGCGAGTGTTAGTGCGAAGAGGAAGAAGGTAAAGGTCAGCCGTGACATGCTTGAGACTCCTTGGGGAAGGTGGGATTTCCGGTTCTGGCGATAGCGCCCGCCCTGGTTATTTACTGTCGGGGAGGGGAAGGATCTTCATGTTGGTGAACCAGACCTTTCCATGGTCTCCCTGCAGCTTGAAGGGGCCCTTGCTGAAGACCGGCGGTTTCACCCGGTGGTTGTCCGTGCGGGTGGGAACCGAGGTGTTGTCGTGGATCAGGATTCCGTTCTGCCAGACAGAGATCTTGTTGTCGACCAGCTTGACGCACATCGTGTTCCAGCGGTTCTTCCCATTGTTGGAAAGCTGTGCCGGGGGGTAGTAGGAATAGAGCGCGCCATCGCCATGCTTGCCCTCTTTTTTTCCGTTACCCTTGGGCCCGTGAATCTGGATTTCCCACTGGTTGCGCAGGTAGAAGCCGCTGTTGCCGCCATGGATCTTCGGGTCAGAGCGGTACTGGTAGAAGGCAAGGAAGTTGCCATAGGAGCCCTTGGTCCAGAGGTCATGGCCGCCACCGCCGGCGGAGGTGGTGGTGAAGGCGTTGTCTTCTACAGCCCAGCGCAGGCCCTTTTTGGCTCGCCGGTCATTCTTGGCGGTGAACTCGCTCAGGTCTTTGCCGTTCCAGAAGGAGGTCCAGCCTTCGCCGGTGCAGAGTGGGCGAATTCGGATATTTTTGTACCAGACCTTGCCATGGTCGCCCTGCAGCATCAGGGGGCCCTTTTTCGGGGTGAGCTTGCGGTCGGTTCCGGGATAGACACCCATGGCACCGCCGGTGAAGCGGTCCTGGTAGACGTTGTCCTGGATCAG
>CAZTRG010000171.1:0-3940 GCA_964615885.1 uncultured Planctomycetia bacterium
TGCCGCTCCCCGGTGTGTTCGTACTCACCCAGAAGGGCATTCTGTGACAATTGCCGCAAAGGTTTGCGCCAGGTGTTCCCCCGACGTCGCCAGTGATATGAAACAACTCGAAGCCTTCCTGTGCACGTTCGGATAACTCGTCATCAAATGCGCGGCGTTGTGCGGGTGGATAGGTGATGTTGAGTAAAAACTTCGCCATATCATCGCGCTCAGCCTTGGAAAGCAACCCGGCCTTGCCTTCGTCATTTTTTGTTTTATCACCCACCGTTGCCATAGTGTTGGCAAGCCCACCGTCAATCAAATGGCGTGTTTGTGACTCTGGCACGTCGACGCGGCTATTGGGCTTTACGTGGCGGCGGATGCTGGCGCTATTGATGCCGCCATAAGGGTCACCGGGAATACCATCCCAGTGGAAGGGTGCGGTGTCGCGCAGGCCTCGCACGGGCATGGTGGAACGAGGCATGATCTGGTTGCCACGCGTGACAATGGGTGTGGCTAATACCCAGAGAAGCTGGTCAGTGTTCCCATCGGGGTGGCAGCTGGCACAGGAGAAAGTCGCCGTGGTGGAGGCCTTTGCAGTATTAAAGGCAATACGGCCACGCTTAAAAGCCAGGTGGGTGGGATCTTGCAACGTTATAGCGGCAGTCGTCTTGGGCTCAGTGCGATCGGCGATGTTCACGACCGACACGGTGTTAGCCACAGCGTTGAGCACCCAGGCTTGTTCGCCATCAAGAGCAATGCCACGCGGCACGGCACCGACAGAGGTGCGGCCAAGAATTTCACCGCTAGCCGCGTCAAGAGTGAAAAGTTTATCCGAGCCGGCGGCTGTAACATAAAGCGTTTGATCATCGTTACTCACCTGAATGGCGAATGGTGTAGCCAGCGCGTCCCCACGCTTGGGGTGTTTGGGCGGAAGCGGCTCAAGATTGATGAACTCAGGTTTTTGATCTTCATTTCCTTTAAAGGAAACGCGCGTAACCTGGTTAAGAAATGCCCGGTTTTCCAGTTCCTTTAGGCCATGCTTCTTGGTTCCTGAGCGGCCATTGACTTCGTTACGCGCATCAGCTTGAGCTATGTAGACTGTGCCTTCTGAATCAACGGCCAAACCGTAAAGCAGGGTGCCGAGTGTGCTAACCGTCTTAATAAGTCGATCGGTCTTGGCATCGAACACGTAGAGGTCCCGGTCCGGCACGCGCGGGTGTTTTACGATATCAGTTTTGTGACCGAGAGAGAGGACATTATTATTGGCAATGGAATGTTCATGGGCATTGAAGGTGACCAACTTGCCGTCAATCTTGTATCCGCCCGAAAGCTGCGTCTTGTTGTTGGATTCAAAGGGGATGACGTAAAGTTTTCCATTACGCACCACAATGGCTCGCGGGTCCTGGGCGGTGATATTCAGGTGGCGTTTAACCTTGCGGGAGCGCACATCGACAATGGCAATCTTGTTTTCTGAGGAAAGAGCCACGTAGGCTTTCTCATTACTGGCAAAGGCAATGCCGACCGGCTCATCAAAGCGTGTGGCTTTGGCACGCAGGTCAAAATCCTGAACCGTATCGACTACGCGCAGGTAAGTGCGGCTCTTTGGGTTGATGTCGATGACACTAACTGAGTCAGATACATGGTTGGCGACCCATAGCTCTCTGCCATCAGGCCGAATCGCAAGGCTGACCGGATCTATTCCCACATCAATGCGCCGGGTGATCTTGCGTGATTTGGCATCTATGACGTCCACCGTATCCGACGGGGTATTGACCACAAAGACGCGGTTCTCATGCACGAGGATAGGCCGCGCGTGCGGGCTAAGGAAGGAGGGGTAGCCGAGTTTCTTTGGTGCGGCAGTGAGTTCCAATTGCGACAATACGGCAAGGACGATCAGGGCAAGGAATTGATATGGAGTTTTCATTCGAAGTTTAGTTCCTGTTTCGGTTTATATGCAAAGGTTACGTTTTCGCTAGATCGGGGCCCTGTTTACATTCCTCCGCCGCCGGTAAAACTAGACATCCAATTCAGCTTTTTTCCGAATAACTCCCTCCCTGCAGCCTAGCAAAAGAGGGCAGGGATTCCCATCTGCAAAACCGACTTACTGCCCTGTTGCGCCTGCCTCCTGGATAGTGGCTGTTTTCGAAAATTAGCGGAAAACGATGTCCAAATTCGCGGCGAGTGACGGACCAATAGCATGGAAGTTAAACTCTCAACAGGCCGGTTGACGACCTACCCGGGCTGCCAATTGAAGGTTGTTTTCAGCAACCACCAGTAGCTAAAGGCCACCCATTGACTTCAGCAGAGGCCGCCTCCGTCAACCAGCCCGCCTCACTCTGGGCAATCCCCTATACCACGGAAGTTGGACGGGTCATCTAGACAGTATCGATGGGGGTCTCGACCTGCGGCGAACCGCCCGTCGTTCTTCAGCCGAATTCGCGCATGAGGGTACGCGCGTCCTCACCGGCCGACAGCCTATGCTGGGGCAAGGAGAGGGTGCCCCCTGGTTGCTTATCGCCCGGGGCTTCGCTTAGGGTGGGTGGTCACTCGTCCAGGGGGTCGTCGGGCATGAAGGCGGGGGTACCGATGGTGCCTTCAAGATTGGAGTCTGTTGCGCCTCGGAGGTCGGCACCCTCCAGATTCGCACCCTCCAGGTTTGTATTTAAAAGTTCAGCGCCCTTTAGATTCGCTCCAAACAAGTTCGCACTATACAAGTTTGCATTTACAAGGTCTGCACTCTCCAGATCCGCCCCAGACAGGTCCTGCTCACTCAGATCGTGATCCCTAAAGCAAGGCACACTACTCCTCCGCGACTTGAACTTGCCCACTATCCACGCACTTATGAACAAGAATAGAAGAGCACCTATGGTGCCCCCAATAAACATCGCTCGTACACGCTCCCCCCCCGTGGCTTCTGACGCTAATTTGACGCCTGCAAATGCTCCAATGAATCCCCCCACCACGAGGGCCACGGCCTCCGCGATCAGAATGAGCACGGCGCCAAGGTAGGCCTTGAGGAAGATCTTGAGAAAGTCAATCTTCATACACTCTCTATATATTAGTTAAACCCAGCCAACAGCCTATGCGAGTCCATGGGCGGGGGCAAGGAGAGGTAGCATCGCGTGGAAACTTCTGATCTTATTCATACCTAAGTCTACAGGGGCCTTTTAACCCCGGCGCCGCACACCGATTCATTACAGTGAGGGATTTTCAATGCTTTCAGCCCGCCTGTTGATGGTCCCTGCCGTTGTCGGTCTTAGCGCGGTCTGCTTCCTCTCCCCGGCAGCGGAGAAGAAAGCTGTTTTTAAAGACGACTTCAATCGCCCTGATGCGGACACCGTGGGACAGGGGTGGACATCGAGGGGAGAGGCCGTACTGAAGGACAAGGCCGCTTTCTTCAAGCTCGAGGAGGGTGAATTTCGCCCGCGTATCAGGCATACCTTCCCGGTTCAGGAGAGAGGCAAGTTCACGGTCTCTTTTCGTATGGACTGGCTGCGCAAGGCGGAGGGCACCTGGAGTTTTTACATGCAGCTTGGCAACAGCGCCAAGATCCCCAGGCTGCTCGTTTACGAAAAGGACCTCGCCAGGGGCATCGGGGTCAATCTCGTCTGGGGCGGCGGCGAGCCGGTTGATTCCGGGGCTCCCGGATCGTTCGGCTATTACAGGCAGGGAGAGTTCAAGGCCCTCATCGTTGTCTATGACCTGAAGTCCGAGAAGACCGTTGTCAGGGAACCCGTCGTCACGATCGAGGTGGATATGGATGCCGGCGCCTACACCGTGAAATTCAACGGCAAGACCTGGCCCGGTATACCCTTCGACAAAAAGGGCCCCATCGACACCATTCGCTTCCTGACAAACAGGTGCAGCGCTACGGGCTTCTCCAAAAGCTCGATCGACGACGACACCATCACGCGCTAAGGCTCAGGGCTTTTCCAGGCGCCAGATTTTCCGCACGGTC
>CAZTRG010000172.1:0-32872 GCA_964615885.1 uncultured Planctomycetia bacterium
CGCTCATCGCAATGCGCCACCCGCAGCGAGCCGACCTGCCGCCAGGCGGGGCTCTCGGGGCTGTCGGCCTGCAGGCGCTCAAAGGTCTCCGCCGACCACATCAGCAGCTTGACCTCCTCGACGGTGCTGCGCACCTGGCCGCCCAGCCCGGCAGCCTGCGAGGTGGTCTGTGTGGCAAGGCTCTCTTCCTTCTCGATGACGAGGATGTCCCTGCGCCCGGCCTCCGCCAGGCTGTAGGCCACGGCGCAGCCCACGGCGCCGCCTCCGACGATGACTGTCTGTGCTCTCTGGGGAAGTTTCATTCTATAGGTATGGAAAAGGTTCTGTTGATCAGCTTATGGGCCTGCAGCCCCAGGCGCCAGCGAGGATGCTCGAGGCAGTAGCCCAGAGCCAGCCGGGTGTTTTTCTTCAGGTCGGGGCCATCCATCGGCTGCAGGTAGAAATAATCGAAATCGAGTCTCTCGAAGGTGTCCGGGGGCAAGCCCTCCTGGGGATAGACCAGCTTGAGCTCATCACCCTGCTCGATGACCATCCCGGCTCCCTCCTTGGGGCTGACGCAGATCCAGTCGATTCCCTCCGGCGGCTCCTT
Organism: uncultured Planctomycetia bacterium; assembly: GCA_964615885.1. GTDB lineage: Bacteria > Planctomycetota > UBA8108 > UBA8108 > UBA8108 > UBA8108. The sequence continues at coordinate 590 of CAZTRG010000172.1, forward strand.
TGTTCCATTGGTCTCGATGGCGATCTCGAAGCCCTCGGCATGCAGGGCCTCGACGGCCTTCTCATCGAGCTGCAGCAGGGGCTCTCCACCTGTGCAGACCACCAGGGGGTTTGTCCTGTCCCCGGCCTTCTGCGGCCAGTGGCTGGAGATGGCCCGGGCGAGGCTGCCGGCGTCCTCGAATTCACCACCGCCGGGTCCATCGGTGCCGACGAACTCGGTGTCGCAGAAGTCACAGGTCGCCGTTTCGCGGTCTTCTTCAAGGCCTGACCAGAGATTGCAGCCGGCAAAACGGCAGAACACCGCCGGCCTTCCTGTCTGGGCTCCTTCGCCCTGGATCGTGTAGTAGATCTCCTTGACGCTGTAGCTCATGCGGGCTCCCCTGCTCCCTGCCTGTTCCCGGGAGGCATCTTTTCTCCTTCGATGGTCTCGGTCCAGTCGATGGTAAAGGCGCCTGCATCATCGGGCCGAAGCGCCGGGGCCAGGCTGTCGTAATCGGTCGGATCGGAAATTTCGGCCAGCAGGAAGGCCTCGCGGCGCTCGATGCAGGTACCGCAGGCCCCACAGTGCCTGCGGCCTCCCTGGTAGCAGCTCCAGGTCAGCTCAAGGGGAACGTCGAGCTTTGCGGCGAGCCTGGTGATGTCCTCCTTGGTCTTGTCGACAAAGGGGCGCCGCAGCTCGACCTTGTGCCAGTCAGCCAGGGCGATCGCTCCGCCAAGGGCCTCGGCAAACTCGCTGCGGCAGTCAGGGTAGATGGCGTGGTCACCAGAATGCGCGGCGTAGGCGACCGAGTCGGCTTTTTCGCTGCTGGCCCAGGCCGCAGCTACAGAGAGCAGGAGCATGTTGCGGTTTGGAACAACGGTCTGTTTCATGCTCTCGTCTTCGTAGTGGCCGAGGGGGATGGGGATGTCTTCCCCGGTGAGGCTGGATCCTGCCAGCAGCCTCGAGATGGAGCTGAGGTCGGCGGTTTCATGCCGGATTCCAAGCCGTCCGGCGATGCGGGCAGCATGCTCGAGCTCGATGCGGTGGCGCTGCCCGTAATCGACGCTCAGGGCAAGGACCTCACAGTCCTCGCCCAGGAGCTGGTAGAGAAGGGTTGTTGAGTCGATGCCGCCTGAAAAGGTGACGACTGTTTTCCCTGTTTTCACCAGGCGTTCGCTCCGCACCGCAGGCCTTGTTTCCGCCGGGTCCGGTTCAGTCCCAATGCTTTACCTCGGGCCCGCCGCAGAAATTGGTTACAGGGCAATAATGTAACGATTGCTTCCGGCAGAAGCCATCAACGGCTGGGTGAAAAGTGTGCTCAGTCGAAGACAGCTCGCAGGGGCACCCGGATGAAGCGGGGGCGGTAGATCGAGGCATCTCCAACCATGTCCCAGAAGTTGTGGGAGTTGATGACGTAGGAGATCAGCAGCTCGCCCGGTGCGGAAAGATGGGCGTGCCCTTTTCCTGCATAGGTGAAGCGCTTGTGCTTGCCCTTCTCCAGGTTCGTGACCAGGAAGACCTTCCTGAATTCGCTCCAGGGGCCCTCGGGCTTTGCGGCGGTCCGCACGAGCACATGCTTGCCGAAGACCGGCTGGCTCTCCACCAGCACCAGGCGGCTCTTTCCCTTGTAGGAGATGCTCTCGACGGTGTGCTCGTTGACGGCCTGGTCGGGTATCTAGACCGAGTCGGCACTCTTCTGGCTCCAGCCCTTGCCGGTGAAGAAACGCCAGGTGGAGAAATCATCCGCCCTGGCGGTGGGAGCTTTCGCGAGAACAACCTGCTTGTTGAGCCCCTTGACGTCACGGATGCCATAGATATAGAGCATCCCCGGTTCGCCGGGTCCCTCCCTGCCGGAGCTGTAGAGGGCTGTAGCCCAGGAGATATCGTCGCTACCCTTTCTGCGCGAGTGGGGATTGACCACCTGGGTGATTTTCCACTGCGCGGGGGCATCAAGCGGGTTGGAGATGACTGCGAGGGCACCTCCGAGCATCTTGAAATTGAAGACGCCATCGTCGCCTTCTTTTTTTCTGCCCATGTGCATGAGGAAGACCAGGAGCTTCTTGCCGCCGCCGGGTGGGCTGATCATGCAGCCGTCCAGCAGCCAGTACCAGCTCTTGCCCGCTGCCTGCGGGTCACCGGCCTTGAGCGCGAGCTCCGGCTCAATCCAGGCCCGCGGCCGGCCATCCTTGCCGGGCTTGCCCCAGAAGAACTCCAGGCTCTCGTGCCCAGGCGGCTTTCCTGCCGGGGTGGCCGGCTGGATCCCGATCGAGTTGTTAACGAGCTTCGACCCCTCGGCGTGCTTTCCTTTCGCCACGGTCCCGACCCAGGTGTCGGAGTAGAGCCAGAGGGTGCGGCCGTCTCCCAGCTCAACCGAGTAGCAGCCATCTGCCCCGGTCCAGCCCTTCTTGCGGGCGAAGATGGTGTCCCATTCCGGTGCCGGTGTTCCCGGCAATGGCGGCTGGGCGGATTTCTCCTGTGCCGGGAGAGCTGTGCAGCCCGTCATGACAAGAAGGACTGCGATCGCCCGCACTTCCAGCGGTCGACCCGGAGTCATTCGGGAACATCCAGGCCGGCGGCCCAGCACAGGGCGTTTCGAAGCAGGATATTCATACCCGGCTGCGCGAAATCATCGACGTGGCCGAGGCTGGTGTAGAAGACCCTGCCGCCAGAGCTGGTCTTGTTGGTCCAGGCGATGGCCTCGGGGGCCTTCCCCTTGATGGTTCCGCGAAGCAACTCTGTTGAGCTCTTTGCCAGGGGCGTGGTCATGTAGAGCGAGCCGCAGCCCTTCAGCTTGCCGAGGTCGACACCCTTCAATATGGGGTGGCTCTTGCCGCCGGCGGGGGAGTTGAGAGCCACACGGGGACCATTGCCGTGGTGCCCGGTATAGTTGCCGCCGATGATGTCGCGGTCGAACTCAGGCCAGTCAGCGAGTTTTTTTCCACCCTCGGGCTTTCGAAGCGCAAAGGCGTGGCTGGAGGTGCGGATACCGACGATCGGCTTACCGCCGGCAGCGAAATCACGCAGCAGCTTCATCTTGTCAGGGGGGAGAACACGACGGCGAACGCTGAGCAGGATGATGTCTGCTTCGTTGATGGCCTCGATACCCGGCAGGTCGTTGCGCTCCTTTTCGCTGGCGTGAATGTAGTCGACCTTGAAGAGGTGGCCGAGATGCTTCGCGGCGAAGGTGGGGAGGGTCTCGTTGGTCTTGTATTCGCGCTCGGCCATGATGATCAGCAGCCTGGGGCGCTTGTCGTTCTTGAAGCGGAAGGTGCCGCCGCCGAGAAAGCTGGCGCTGGTGAGCGTCGGGCAGACGAATTTCTCGATATGCTCGACGATGAGGTCGTTGCCGGTGAAGTGGCTGACAAAGGGGGGCATGGCGGGGTTGTACATCGTGTCGGTCATGTCTCGCATGAGTACGACATTCTTGCCGTTGCGGGCCATCTGGCGCAGGCCGAAGGGGCGCCCGAGGACGCACATGTTGGTGTGCACCCCGACGAGGACGACATTGTTGATTTTCCGGTCCTCCAGGACACTCCAGATCTCGGAGCCGTTGTCGCTGATGTAGTCGATGTCGTGGATGTCGAGCTTGTCGGTCTGGGATTTCCAGGGTGCCCTGGGGTTGCGGCCCCGCTTCTTGAGCTCCTCGGCCCATTTTTTATGCGCCACGGGATCATCGTCTTCTCCGCCATCGGACTGGTCGATGGGATATTTTCCACCGTCTTCTTCAGGGATACGGTTGCACCAGGAGTCGATGTCCTTCGGCAGGTTCTTTGAGCGCGGCGTGGCGAGCACTCTCTTGCGGGCGGGGTGGTCCTTGTAGGGTTTAATACAGCTGCTGGGAGCATGGATGATGGTGAAGCCCAGTCCCCGAGCCTTGTTCAGGACCTTGTTCATGCGCGGGGCCAGCTCGCCACCACGCAGGGTGGCATTGAGGCAGTGGTGGAGATCCCACATGTCGCAGACGATGATGGCCGAGTTGGCGGGCGACCAGCTCTCGGTACGTTCGAGCGCATGGTAGCGGCCTGAGCCTTTACCGGTTTCCTGGCGGGCCCGCAGCCTCAGCTCGATCTTCTTTTCTCCGCTGGCGCCTTTTTCCTCTGCGGGGCAGTCGCCCCCGCTAGCTAACACCAGCGCCATCACGCAGCCGATGATTCCTGTTGCTTTCAGCATATTCACGGCAGTCCTCACAGTTTCAGGTTGGGTAGAACAAGAGCTTAAAGAGCCGTCCGCATCCCGCTGCCGTCTGTTTGCAGGAGGCAGCCGGGTACGGGAGAGACATCTTCTCCCAGGTCGCCTCCCTTGGCAACCATGCAGACGGAATCGAAGGCCGGGCCCCGTCCTTTTTTTACTGTTTTTCGCTGAGAGTTATTTCACCGGCCTCGTTGCGGGATACGAAAAGGGAGCCGCTGAAGACCTTGTCGCGCCAGGGCTCGAGCTCTGTGCGGATGCCGGTGCCCGAGATCCCGGCCAGGGGGTCGATCTCGACCGGGCCATCGGCCTGGACTCCCGCCTCCGCCAGCCAGCGGCGGTGCTCCTGCATGAGGAGCTCCCTGCAGGTCTCCAGCGAGTCAATTCCCGTGGGGTTCTTTAGAGGCGCGAACTCGTGTTCGCGTTTCACCTCGAGGTGGAAGAAGCTCTGTGCCAGGGGCAGCGCGTCGAAAACGAAAGTTTCAAACTGGATGGCCTCGACCTTCACGGGACGGGCCTCGCCGTCGATGGAGGCCACCTTTTTTCCGACGGGGTGGAGGGGTATGGGGGATTCCAGAGAGAGGAGGTTCTCAATAAAGTCCCGGCGCAGCAGGTGGATCCCGATGCTTCCGAGCCCGAACCGGAGCTCACCGCCCGGATTCCTGAGCGCAGCCTGCTCTGCGGGCAGGTTGGTGTATTCAATGACCTCTGCGCTGCCATCCCGCAGTGCGATGGCCCCGATCTTTTCTTCGGGCCCGGTTTTTTCCAGCACCTTCAGGCTCATCTGGCTTTCAGCCAGGTCGTGCAGGCCGATGAAGAGCGGGTCGGCCAGCCTGACCAGTGGGTTGTCGACCTGGAAGTAGAAGAGATGCTCGATTCCACGTGTGCGGGCATCTTCGAGCGATCCAGAATCCCTGAGGGCTGTGTAGCAGCCTCCATGGCCATTGGGGCTGGTGGCAATCTGTCCGGGGCTCTTCAGGACCAGCCGGCCTTGTGGGTCGAGGACCGGCAGGGAGTCCTGCTTCATGAAGCGGATATCGGCGGGGGGGAGCCCAAAGAAGTCCTGGTCCTCGAAAAAGGCCCGGGTCTTTTGATCGGTGGCCTGGCTGGTCATGATGTAGCAGGGAATGGAGACCCCGTGGACCTTTCCCAGGCGCCGGATCTTGGCTGCGTGGATCTCAAACAGGGAGCGCCCGGAGAGGGGGCCCAGCGGGAATGAGCCCTTGGGCCCATCCCAGCCGAGCCGGCTTCCTTTGCCGCCGGCAACCAGCAGCAGTGCGACCTTTCCGGCAGCGATAAGCTCTTCGCCGTGACGCTGGGCCTCCTGCCGGCTGGTGAAGGAGGGCTCCTCTTCAAGCCTGAGGGCCGGCGCCGGGCTGATGTCGCCGTCCTTACCCGCCGGTTCAGCTCCGGCGGATTCTGCCAGTGAGCTGACCAGCTCGAGGTCAATTCCCTCGAGCTGTTGGATGAAGCCCCGGCGTTCCCCGTCTTTCAGATGGTCCCAAAAGGTGAAGACGTGCTCCTGTCCGGCGGTCCGGAAACGTTCCCTTAATCCCCCGGCAGTTTTGTCTATATCCTGGTCGTCTCTCATCTTGACAGTTTCCGTTTTTTGCTCATTTGCGCCTTCAGGATACCAAGAAGGCCTTTACAGGCACACCGGCGAGGTGCCGGGAAGCCTCTTTTACCCGCCGGGCGCGGTAAAAAGAGGGTTTTACAGGGAACTTACAAGGGCCGGGAAAGATGCAGCTTGCAGGCTGCAGCCCCCGGTTCGACGTCCTTCTTTTCCTGCTGTATTCTTCATCAGGTACTGAACGAGGAGAAGAAACGTGAAGAAAAATCCGGGAGAACATTGGGAGGAAGACCAGCAGGCATCGGAGGTCTGTGAGGAGCACAGAGATGCTGTAGATTTCATGGTCACCATGATCGGCGCCACGATCTGTTCAAGCGGACAGGACTACAACAAGGCCGTCGAACGTTTTTTCCCCCAGCTCCAGGCTCTCGGTGAGTTGATCGAGGTCTCCAGCCTGGATGAAATCAGTGCCTGCATGCGTGGTGCCTACTCACCAGGCTAGTCCGGGACGGCTCCAGTCCCTCCCTTTTCAAAACAGCCGGCGGTGCTCATCTTGCAGGCCAGCTGCCGGGTTGCCTTGCCGAGCTCGCTCTCAAGCGAAGCGATGAACGGGGCCGGTGCCAGCAGGAGCATCTCATGGAAGGCCCGCGGCAGGAGTATGTCACTGCCGATCCTGCCGCTGAGGTAGCCGCAGCCGAGGCTGTCGAGCTCACGGCGGAAGCGGTCGTATTTGCGCGTCGGCTCTCCTCCGCGTGGGGAGCGGTTGTAGATATAGACCAGCACGACTGCTGAGCGGGCCAGCCCGGCAAGCAGTGGAAGAGTCTGTTCCCAGCCGGCGAGGTAATCGTAGGGATCTACCAGGACCAGGTCCGCCTCGGCGCCCTGCAGCGCCTGTTCTCCAGAGGAGATGGCGAGGCTCTCGGCATCCTCAACAGCGCCCCATTTTTTGAGCCGGTCCGGGTCTGTATCGAAAACATTCATCCGCACCTCGAGCCCGCGGGCTCGCAGGGCTTCGCGAACCAGCAGCCCGGTGCTGGCCACCTTTCCCTCCTGGAGCCAGCTGTTTTGCAGGTCGCTGAAGCCGCACCTGCCGAGCCACTCCAGGCGCCTGGCAGGGTCTTCCAGGAGGGGGTATTCCGGGGCTCCACACCAGGGGTCGAGGACAACCAGGGGCTGGCCGTCTTCGCCCGGCGGGAGGGCAGAGGCGATGAGCCCTGCCCAGGTTCCCTTCAGGATGTCTCCCCAGTTTCCCGGTTCGTAGAGGAGGCCGAGGCCTTCATTCTTTTGCGGGCTGCCGACACGCCAGGACCAGGCCTTTCCTTTGCCGTCTGCCACTTCCTGGTCTCCTCCGATACAAGGGTAATTTGTTTTGAACCGGCAATGGGCTAAACTTCCCGATGCCCGGGACAGTCCGTCCTGGTGCATGAGCGCCGATGAAATGACAGCTTACTCTACCATCTCTCTGCAAAGCCTGAATATTGTTGGCCGGGGGGCCGTGTTCCTTGCTGCCCTGTTTTTTCTCCAGGGCCTGCTGGTGGCTGCTCCCGGTGGGATCCGCGCGGGAGCAGCGGTTGCCGACATCACCCCGCCGCCGGGCCTGCCCCTGTGGGGCTATGGAGGGCGCAGGGACCTGCCCAGCCAGGAGGCCAGGGACAAGCTCGAGGCCTCGGTGCTGGTCCTTGAGTTCAACCCGGCTGGAGAGAGCGCCGGTGCTGATGCCGCAGAGAGGAGGCTGGCCCTGGTCGGCATTGACATGGGCCGAGCTCCCGGGCGTGCCACGATGAAGAAGATCCGCGCAGCGGTTCTCGCCAGGGCTGGAGTCGGAAACCTCTTCCTCGTCGCATCGCATACCCATCACGGCCCCTGCATGGAGCTGGAGAAGAGTGGGCCGACCGCCGGCTATATATCAAAGCTTGTTGAGAAGATCGCTGCCGCTGCGGCCACGGCCGTGAAGTCGCTCAAGCCGGCAAAGATGGCGGTGGCGAGCAAGGAGGTCCCTCTCAACCGTAACCGCCACAACCGGCGCAAGGATGCTCCCGTTGACAGGATGCTCTCGGTGCTCAAGCTTGTCGGAGTGGACGATTCTCCGATTGCCACGGTTGTCAATTTCGCGGCTCATCCGACGACTCTGCCGGCTCTCATGATGAGGTACTCTGCCGACTACCCGGGGATCCTCAAGGACAAGGTGGAGAAGGCGCTGGGAGGAACCTGTGTCTTCCTGCAGGGCGCTGCCGGTGACCTGTCGATCAGGAGCTCCGGTGGGGGGACTGAGCAGTATGCCGCCAGGCTTGCCGCAGAGGTCGTTGCCCTGTCACGCTCAGTGAAGCCGGTCGTCCCGGCAAGGCCGGGTTTCCTGATTCGCAGCGAAGAGCTTCACTTCCCGAAAATGCGGCTCAACCTCGATGACAAGCTGACCTATCTGAAATACTCCCTGGCCTTCTTCAAGGACCTTGTCGATGCCTACGTGGAGGAGTACTCCGACGGCGTCCGCCCACAGCTGAGCGTTGCGCTTCTCAATGGAGAGGTTGCCCTGGTAGGTGTTTCCGGAGAGGTCTTCTGTGGCCATGCCCTGCGGCTGCGCCGGGAGGCGGGCTTCAAGTCCCTGCTCTTCCTCGGTTACTGCAACGGCTACCACCAGTATTTTCCTACCCGGGAGGCCGTCGCCCAGGGGGGCTATGGGGCCGATGCTCTGGTTTCTCCGGTGGCGATCGGGGCCGGGGAGCGCATAATGGAGCGAGCCTTGTTTCATTTGCGCAGTCTGCGTGGAAAGCGGGATTAGATGACCGAAGGTTTTTCTCTCTTCGATAAAGAAGCGATTCAGGAACGTGAGGATTCCACCCTGGCTCCCTATGCCTGCCGCAGCGATTGCAGCCGTGGGCGCCGGCATCCTGAACCCGACTCCCGTTTCAGGACCGATTTTCAGCGCGACCGTGACCGGATCATTCACTCCACCGCTTTTCGCCGGCTTGAATACAAGACCCAGGTTTTCGTCAACCACGAGGGAGACCATTACCGAACCCGCCTGACACACACCCTCGAGGTTGCGCAGGTCTCGCGTTCGATTGCCCGGGCCCTTGGACTGAACGAGGATCTTATCGAGGCGATTTCACTCTCGCATGATCTCGGACACCCTCCCTTCGGACACGCGGGAGAGGATGCTCTCGATGAGCTGATGGCCGACCATGGAGGCTTCAACCACACTGCCCACACCCTGCGGGTGGTGGACGTGCTGGAAAGACGCTACAGCGAATTTGATGGGCTGAACCTGTCCTGGGAGATCAGGGAGTCCATCATCAAGCATGGCGATCATTTCGCTGATACCCTGGGTGAAGAGTTTGAGCCGGGCCTGCAGCCTCTCCTGGAGGCCCAGCTTGCCGACCTGGCCGACTCCCTGGCCTACGGCAGCCATGACATCGATGATGGACTGCGCGCCGGGTTTATTTCCTTCGAAGATCTGCGGCAGACAAGCCTCTGGCAGGAGGCTGAAGAGGAGGTCCTGGGGCAGCTTGGAGCCGGACTCGATGCGAAGACACTTGCCGCCCGGACGGTTTCCTGCCTGATCGATCTGCAGATTCATGACCTCGTGGAGACAACGGTTTCCCGTCTGCAGGAGCATGGAATCTCCTCGGTTGAGGATGTGAGAGCCCATCCGGGGCTGCTGGCCGGGTTTTCTGATGAGATGGCCGCCAGGAAGAAGGCGCTGAAGGAGTTCCTCTACAGCAGGGTCTACCGCCATTACAGGACAGTTAAGATGCAGGAGAAGGCCAAGCGCTTCGTCCGCGAGATCTTCAGCGAGTATGCCAGGGATCCCAGGCAGCTGCCTCCGGATTACACCAGCCAGGTCGAGGAGCAGGGGGTTCACCAGGTGATCTCGGACTATATCGCCGGGATGACCGATCGTTTCTGCCAGGATGAGTACCGGCGCCTCTTTCATCCCTACGAGAGAATTTGAGACAAGATGGCCGACCGTCCCGAAGAGCCTGGAGTTGATCATGAGCCGCAGGAAGCCGGGCCAGCTGAAGCGGGCTCGCAAGAGGCGGGGGCAGCCCCTGCCCCTCCGGCTCCCGCGAAGTCCATGCCGAAGGTTCTGCCCTCGAGCGTTTCTGACCGGCTGACGGTTTATGTCGCCCGGGCGGTTTTCTTCCTGGCCGCCATCGGCCTGGGGATCCAGGGCTCCCGGGTTTTCTCGGCCCTGATTTCCAATTACACGATTCCCGTTACAGATGGAATGATCGTCGCCGGGATCGCTGCGATCTTCCTGATTATCTTCGAGGTCATCTTTGTGCGGGGCCCTGTGCGTACCATAGCCGGAGTCATGGTGGGCCTGATGATGGGCCTGGTGCTTGCGCTTGTCTTCCAGCCCCTGGTGACGGTCATCACCAAGGCGGTTGTTGATCCCGGGCTTCCGGCAGATTCACTCGAGGCTCTCATCTCCTTCCTCAACCTGATGACGACCTGTATCTTCTGCTATTTCGGGGTCACCCTGGTGGTGACAACCAAGGACGAGCTCAAGTTCATCATTCCCTACGTGCAGTTTCGCAAGGAGATCAAGGGGCACCTGCCGCTGGTCCTCGACACCAGCGCTTTTATTGACGGACGGATCCAGGGGCTCCTGGCGGCCGGGGTTTTCGATCAGCGGCTCGAGGTGCCGCGCTTCGTTCTTGATGAACTTCAGCATATAGCCGACTCCAGCGAGCGCTCGCTTCGGGAGAGGGGCCGGCGCGGGCTGGATATTCTCAACGAGGTTGAGAAGCATTACCTCATTGATATCATTGACTTCCCCCTCGAGCAGGGAGAGGAGGTTGATTTCGGCCTGCTGCGCCTGGCCAGCACGCACGAGGGGAAGCTGGTGACCACCGACCACAACCTCACCAAGCGGGCTCGTGTGCAGGGGGTCCCGGTGGTCAATCTCAATGACCTCGCCACAGCGATGAAGCCGGCATTTGTTCCCGGGCAGGTTCTGCGGGTACGCCTTCAGCGCCCGGGAGATGACCCGGGGCAGGCGGTTGGTTTTCTCAATGATGGAACCATGGTGGTGGTTGAGGAGGCCATTGACAATGTAGGCCATGAGGTCAGCATCCAGGTTACCAGTGCCCTGCAGACCAGTGCCGGTAAGATGATCTTCGGCAAGCTTGCCAAGGCGGAGAAATGACGGAAACAGGCGAAACAGGCGAAAAAGGGGTATTCGGGGTCGTGCTGGCTGCTGCGGGAGAAGGCACACGCTTCGCGGCAGGCGACGACGGCCCGAGAAAACAGTTCCTCGAGCTTGCCGGCCGGCCCATGATCACCTGGTCACTCGATGTATTCGCCTCGATTCCGGAGATCCGGGTGCTTTGCATCGTGGCTCCGGCCGATGAGCTGGAAGCTCTCGGCGAGCTGGTCAAGTCCTGGAGCCTGGAGAGGCCGGGCCTGGAGGTCACCCTCAGGGAGGGGGGGGCAAGCCGGCAGGAATCTGTGAGGCTCGGTTTTGAGGCGATTGGTGAAAGCTGTGACTGGATCCTGGTGCACGATGCTGTCCGCCCATTGCTGGAAGCTGCCGATGTCAGGAAGTTGATGGATGCTGTTTGTGAGCACGGCGCCGCTGCCCTGGGGCATCCGGCAACCGACAGCGTCAAGCTGGAGTCGTCCGGCCTCAGTGAGTATGGCCTTGACCGTGACCGTATCTGGCTGGTCCAGACTCCCCAGGGGGCAAGCGTCGAAAATTTCAGGAAGGCCTGTTCCCTGGTTTCGGTGGAGGAGGAGCTTAGCGATGAGCTTGCCCTGCTGGATGCCGCGGGCATATCCGCCCGGCTTGTAGAGGGAAGCCGGGAAAATATCAAGGTGACCCTTCCCGGGGATGATGAGCTGGCCCTCTTTTTTCTCTCGAGGCGCGAAGCGGGCGGGGCCGATGAATGAGCGGGCCCGGGGGCGATCTCAAATTGTGCAGGCTGATCGGGTATAATTCCGCGCTATGTTTCGAATAGGTTCAGGTTTTGATAACCATCGTCTCGTACCGGGCCGGGCCCTGTGGCTCGGCGGGGTCCGGATTGAATCCGATGTCGGCTGTGAGGCTCACAGCGATGGGGATGTGCTTCTGCATGCCCTGACCGATGCCCTGCTGGGCGCCATCGGTGCGGGAGACATCGGGGAGCTCTTCCCCGATACCGATCCCCAGTGGAAGGACCAGGCCAGCTCTCACTTTGTGGCGGAAGCTCTCGAGCGTGTGAGCCAGGCAGGATTCCGGGTGGTGAATGTGGACGCTACGGTTTTTCTCGAGGCGGTCAGGCTTGCGGACTACAAACAGAACATCGCCGCAAGCATACGGGAGCTGCTTGAGCCCGGCGGGCAGCTTGCCGCCAATGCAGTCAATGTGAAAGCCAAGACGATGGAAGGCTGCGATGCCGTTGGCGAACTTCGAGCAGTGGCTGCACAGGTTGCCGTACTCCTGGAGGGGCGTGACTGAGAGCCGTCTCAGGTCCGCTCTCTCTCTTCCAGGGCGGGGAAATCATGAAAAACCGCTGTTTTTTCTTCTTCAGGGGCCTGAATTCGGGTTTTTCAGGGCTCTTTTAGGGCAGATAGGGCAGGCAAGCGTTTCAGCCCCCTTGCTTTTTTACTAAGTCCTTTAAGATAAACACTTTGTAAATGTATTTTTTGTCTTGAAAGGTAGAAGGGGCTCTGTATAATCTCGCTCCCTTATTGTAAAGTTAAGCCGGTAAATAGGCTAGCGTAGCTCAACGGTAGAGCTCCGGTTTTGTAAACCGGGGGTTGTGGGTTCGATTCCCACCGCTAGCTCATGAAACGGTTGACCGCTTTTAGGTTTATCCCTGAGGGTATCCGGGAGTTTTTTCCTGGCCCTGAGGGGTTCTTGTTGGTGTGAGGGCAGGTGCCTGAGTGGCCAAAGGGAACGGACTGTAACTCCGTCGGCTTATGCCTTCAGTGGTTCGAATCCACTCCTGCCCACCATATTCTTTTTTTGGAGATCCAGGTGTTCCTGGGAGCGGAGTTTGAGAGGTTTTAGCAGATGGAATCAGGGTAGCTTGAGCGGGTGTAGCTTAGTGGTAAAGCTCCAGCCTTCCAAGCTGATTACGAGGGTTCGATTCCCTTCACCCGCTCCATTTTTACCAGGTTTCCAGTTGCCAGAACGGCGGATTACGGAGAACTGCGGTTTCAAGGTATTTGTAACGATATAAGGCAGGTATAACCCAGGTTCTATTTGAGTACGTTAGACGATTTCGGATGCCGCTGTAGCTCAGTCGGTAGAGCGCTTCCTTGTTAAGGAAGAGGTTCACGGGTTCGATTCCCGTCAGCGGCTCCATTTTTGAAGATAGAAAAACAGGTCGGGAGTAATAGAATCTTCTATTCGGCCTTTTTAAGAACGGTTTTGTGATCTGAACATTCGAGGTATTGAATCTCGATTTTTTGAAGTTTCAGTTATTTGAATTTGAACTGAAGAATAATTAGTTAACGGCCTGGTTACCCGAAGTGAAGGTATTCCAGCCGTCAGCAGGATTGAAGGAGCCCAGGTAAGATGGCGAAGGATGTATTTGAAAGGACAAAGCCACACGTTAATGTTGGAACGATCGGCCACGTTGACCACGGCAAGACAACTTTAACCGCGGCGATCACTCAGACCCTTTCAGCCAAAGGACTGGCTACTGAGCGTTCTTTTGATTCCATCGATAACGCTCCTGAAGAGCGTGAGCGCGGTATCACTATCAACACGGCCCACGTGGAGTACGAGACTGAGCTGCGTCACTATGCGCACGTCGACTGTCCCGGTCACGCTGACTATGTCAAGAACATGGTCACGGGTGCGGCCCAGATGGATGGCGCCATTCTCGTGGTGAGTGCCTCTGATGGTCCTATGCCCCAGACTCGTGAGCACATCCTGCTTGCGCGCCAGGTGCAGGTGCCCAGTATCGTTGTCTTCATGAACAAGGTTGACCAGGTCGATGACGAGGAGCTCCTTGAGCTCGTCGAGATGGAAATTCGTGAGCTGCTGAATGATTACGATTTCCCCGGCGATGACACCCCGATCATCAAGGGTTCGGCGCTCAAGGCGCTTGAGAACCCCGAGGATGAAGCTGCCACGAAGTGTATCTTCGAGTTGATGGATCAGGTGGACAGCTACATTCCTGAGCCTGAGCGGGATATTGACCAGCCCTTCCTGATGCCTGTTGAAGACGTCTTCAGTATCAAGGGACGTGGAACTGTCGGAACCGGAAAGATCGAGACCGGCAAGGTCCACACTGGTGATTCCATCGAAATCGTCGGTTTGAAAGAAACCACGACGACGACCGTTACGGGTGTTGAGATGTTCAACAAGACCCTCGACGACGGCCAGGCCGGCGACAACGTGGGTTGCCTGCTGCGTGGTGTCGACAAGGAAGAGCTCGTTCGCGGGCAGGTCCTTGCGGCTCCCGGAAGCATCACTCCCCATAAGAAGTTTGCTGGTGAGGTCTATGTTCTCAAGAAGGATGAGGGTGGCCGTCACACTCCCTTCTTTACCGGCTATCGTCCCCAGTTCTACTTCAGGACCACGGATGTCACTGGTACCGCCACTTTGCAGGGCGCGGAGATGTGTATGCCCGGCGATAACATCACCATGGATATCGAGCTCATCCAGCCGATCGCGATGAAGGAAGGCCTCCGCTTTGCTATTCGCGAAGGTGGCCGGACTGTCGGTTCCGGTGTTGTGACCGCTATTACCGAAGAATAAATAAAGTTAGTAATCAGGAGAGGGGCGGCAGGAAACTGCCGCACCCCTGCTGAGTCAGTAATCTTGCAGGCCAGTAGTTCAATTGGCAGAGCGTCGGATTCCAAATCCGAAAGTTGGGGGTTCGAGTCCCTCCTGGCCTGCCAGATCCTGGCTTGACTCAAATAATTGCAGGCCCGGGTTATTTGCCCGGCTGAATTTGCCCACGAGGCTGGTTGAAAGCAAGCTATGCCAGAAATCTACAAGGAAGACCAAGGTAAGATATCCAGGGTGATCCTGGTTACCGTGATCATGCTTGGAGCCGTTTTCGCGCTCAACCAGTTGCATGGTTTCCTTGGAGCCAACGCCGGCCCGGATCGGAACCTCCAGGGGTTCATTGATGAGCAGGGACGAATAGAGGGGATTGGAATCGACTGGCGGTATCTCGTACACGCCCCCTTGATCGGCCTGGCAGCTCTGTTTGCCTTCCGTCAGTTCAACCGCCCCAAGACGGCTGATTTCCTGATCGATACTGAGAATGAACTGAAGAACAAGGTGACCTGGCCTTCTCGCAAGGAGGAGGTGAATGCGACCATCGTGGTGGTTGTAGCGGTCCTCATCCTGAGTGTTTTCATTTTCGGTGTAGACCAGATTTTAAGACAGTGTATCAGTTTCTTTTACAAAGGTTTCTAGTCAGGGGCCTGTTGACTCCGGCTGCTTGTTGAGACTCGCAATTTAGAGAGGGAAGCCGAAATGGCTAAAGAATGGTATGTGCTGCGAGTTGCCAGCGGGCGCGAGTCGACCGTAAGGGGGGCTCTTCTCAAGAAGATCCAGCTTGCCGATCTCCAGGAGCAGGTTCCCACTGTGCTGGTGCCTACCGAGCGGGTTTCGGAGATTAAGGGCGGTAAGAAACGCTTCAAAGAGAGGAAGCTTTACCCCGGCTATATCATCGTCGAGATGGAGCTCAGCGATGAGGTCTGGTATCTCATCAAGGACACCCATGGTATCGGGGACTTTGTCGGCTCCTACCAGGATCCCCAGCCGCTGTCTCCCGATGAGGTCGAAAAGATACTCAACACTGTCCAGGGAACAGAAGAAACACCCGAGGTGAAGATCGATCTTGCCGCAGGAGATGGGGTCAAGATCAAGGAAGGTCCCTTCGAGAATTTCGATGGAACTGTCGAAGAGGTGTTCCCCGCCAAGGGCCAGGTTCGCGTCATTGTTACTATTTTCGGGAGGCCGACTCCCTGCGACCTGGAATACTGGCAGGTTGAAAAGATTTGAGTCAATGCCCGCCTGGCGCGGGTTGAAATAGAAAGAGTTTGAGACATGCCTCCCAAGAAGGAATATAAAGCCAAGGTGAAACTCCAGATCCCGGGTGGGCAGGCCACTCCTGCGCCTCCGGTGGGACCGGCCCTGGGACAGCACGGAGTGCCGATCGGCGAGTTTGTTCAGCGGTTTAACGATATGACCAAGGAGCAGGCCGGGACCATCGTCCCCGTTGAGCTCTATGTCTATGCCGACCGGACCTTTGATTTTATTGTCAAGTCACCTCCGGCTGCAGTCCTTGTGCGCAAAGAGGTCGGTCTTGCCAAGGGTGCCCAGGTGCCCGGGACCGAGGTGGTCGGTGAGATCAACCGTGCCCAGCTCGAGAGGATTGCCCAGGCCAAGATGGAAGACCTGAATGCTTCAGATATGGATGCCGCGGTCAAGATGATCGAGGGCACCTGTCGCAGCATGGGCGTTAATGTCGTGGAGACGGGCGGCGGCCCGACCCCTGCACCGGAAGCTTCCGGTGGAGATGAAGAGGCAGAGGCTGATGGCGGCGGTGCTGAAGAAGCTGCCGAAAGTCCTGAGGCCGACAGTGGGGACGCCACTGAAGACTCAGCCGGAGACTCCGCTGAAGACGCAGATGGAGACGCAGCCGACGAAGAGGCTGCTGAATAAGGAAGTTATCCAATTTTGAGAAGTTCTCCGCACGGAGAACGAAACTTACCACTGCATTTTTTCTCCAGCCTGGATGGCCGGGTGGCGAGGATGATGATTTTGTGGGAGAGAGCCAGAAAGGTTTTCGACAATGGCAAGGCAGAGTAAAAAGAACCGGCGTAACCTGGAGAAGGTCCCGGAAAAAGCCTCCCAGGTCTCTGAGGCGGTTGCAGCCCTCAAGCAGTTTGAGGACGCAAAGTTCGACGAGTCCGTCGAGCTGTCCATGAAACTCGGGATTGACCCGAAGAATTCAAACCAGATCGTGCGAGGGGCTTTTTCGCTTCCACACGGGATTGGCAAAGAGGTCACGGTGATCGCCTTCTGCGAGGGCGAGGCTGCATCCGGGGCATTAGAAGCAGGAGCCCTGGAGGCAGGGGGAGAGGAGCTGGCGCAGAAAGTTCTCGATGGCTGGCTCGGCTTCGATGTCGCCATTGCCCACCCCTCGATGATGCGTCACGTGGGTAAACTTGGAAAGTTGCTGGGCCCTCATTCGAAAATGCCCTCTCCGAAATCAGGGACCGTCACCGATGATGTTGTCGGGGCCGTGAAGGAGTTCCGGGCTGGAAAGGTGGAATTCCGCAATGACGACCACGGAAATATCCATGCAGTAATGGGCAAGAAGTCCTTCAGCGCAGAGCAGCTTACTGAGAATATCGAGGCGTTTATCGAGCATATCAACGTCCTCAAGCCCACTTCGACCAAGGGGGTCTATGTGAGGAAAGCGGTGATTTCAGCGACGATGAGCCCGGGAATCCCTCTTGAAGTCGCCTAATCAGGCAAATTTTCGGTATTTTTCGTAACTTCTTTCAGGTTTTGGAATAGGAAGCGTTGACTGAGGTCTGATCTTTCGTTAAAAACGGTCCTTTTCGTACCCATCCGCAGGCAGATCCATGGCAAGGGAACTCAAAGACATCATAACCAGGGAGCTCGATACCCGTTTTACGGGCCTCGATGGCTTTGTGGTATTTGATTACCAGGGTCTTTCTGCCGAGGACACCTACCAGTTACGGGCTAACCTGCGCAGTGATGGAGTCCGGATGAACGTAGTCCATAACCGGATGAGCAAGAGGTATTTCGGCGAGCGCGAGGATATACCCGGAGAATTTGTCGACCTTTTCCAGGGCCCGACGGCCCTGCTGACAAGTGAAGAGGGGACGCTCAGGTCCTCCAAGAGCATTGCCAACTGGCTCAAAGAAAATAAAGATTCAGTAGAAATTCGCGGTGGTCTCTTCGAGGGAAAAGTTCTTTCGAAGGAAGATGTCACCGAGATGGCTAAGATTCCCGACAAGGAAACGCTTTTTGCGCAGACCGCCGGGATGTTCCTTTCCCCAGTACAGTTTTTGCCTTCGGCGGCCAAGAGCCTGGTTTCTCACCTGGCTGGATGCGCCAAGGCTCGTCACGACGAACTTTCAGATTCTTAGAGATTAATTTACGGCTCCTTGTCTGGGAGCTTGATTCAGGAGGATAGTAAGATGGCAGACGAAGAAGCCAAAAACGAAGAAGCCGAAGCCGAAGCCCCGGAGGCCGCAGAGGCTCCCGCAGAAGCTGAAGCCGAGACTGCGACCGCTACGGCAGAAAAGTCCTATGGAGAAAAGGTAACCCAGATCGTTGACCTCTTTACCGGGTTGACCGTCATGGAGGTTCTTGAACTCCAGGATGCCCTCAAGGATAAGGGTATTGAGCCTGCTGCAGCTGCAGCTGTTGTTGCCGGTCCTGCCGGTGGCGGAGATGCTGCTGCTGAAGAAAAGTCGACCTTCGACGTTGTTCTCAAGGGTGCCGGCGCCAAGAAGATCCAGGTCATCAAGGAGGTCCGCGGGATCACCAGCCTGGGACTGAAAGAGGCCAAGGCTCTTGTCGACGATGCGCCCCAGACCGTCAAGGAGGGCGTGGCGAAGGACGAAGCAGAGCAGATGAAAGAACAGCTGGAAGCGGCCGGGGCAGAAGTCGAACTGCAGTAATTGCAGCTCGATTCCCGCAGCTGAACGTTTTTTCATTGCTGACTGATTGAAACTCGAATCCATGTGACTGAGAGCTGAGTGCTCGTTTGAACAGGGACAGGTTTTGGCCCTGTTTTCCTTCCCGGCTGGGAGCTAGAAGCGGCAAGTCGTTTGTTCTCGGAGGCGTTTACGCTCTACGCCCCCGAGACGATTCTGTTCGCGATGTGCTCCCTGCTGTTATCGGTGGAGAGAGCGGAACAACGAAACCTCCTGTGTGTAAAGCCTGCTGCGCTGGTCAATTGAACCGGCCAGGCAGTTCATTTCTTTACGCGGAGGGGATTTCAGGCTTCTACCAGGGAGTTTTACTGGGATGACCCTATTACCTGAAAAGGTCTTCGGAAGAACAGGGGACGCAATACCCGTTCCGGACCTCATGGAACTGCAAGTGCAGGCCTATAGTGATTTTCTCCAGGAGGGAAAGCACTACACCGACCGCGAGATGGTTGGCCTTGAAGCGATCCTGAGGGAAATTTTCCCCATTCCGAGTTACGACGGCAGCATGTCCCTGGAATATGTCGGCTACGAGCTCGGCAGTCCCCGCTACGAGGAGACCGAATGCCGCGATCTTCGATTGACCTACGGGCTGCCCTTTAAAATCCGGCTTCGTCTCGAGAAGGAAGAACCCATCGAGGAGGAGGTCTACCTCGGCGAGATTCCCAGGATGATCGGTGGGGGAGAGTTCATCATCAATGGTGCTGAGCGTGTCATCGTCAGCCAGCTGCATCGTTCTCCCGGTGTCGATTTCTCCAAGGAAGATCACAGCAGCGACGTTCGCCTTCACTCCTGCCGCATCATTCCTGAGCGCGGCAGCTGGATTGAGCTCAATGTCAGCAAGAAGAAGACCCTGCAGGTAAGGATTGATCAGAGCGGAAAGTTCTCGGCGACCTGCCTCTTGCGGGCCATGGCTGAAGAGTATTCAACCGCTCCACAGATTCTTGACCTCTTCTATAAGGTCAAGGAGGTCAAGCTCAAGGGCGAGAAGATCTTTGATAAGATCATCGGTTCGCTCTGCGCAGAGGATATTGTTGAGGAGTCCACGGGTACGATTATCGTCAATGCCTGTGAAGAGATCACCGAGACGATTGCCCACTCCATGCGTGACGACAAGGAGAAGAGGGAGGTCGGAGGAAAGCCTCGCACGATCAAGATTATCCCCGAGGCCAAGGACCTGTTGATCATCAACACCCTGAAGGATGACCTCGCCAAGAACCATGAGGATGCCCTCATCAGGATCTACCAGCGTCTGCGTCCCGGGAACCCGGCACAGCTGACGAAGGCGAAGGAGCTCTTCCACGACAAGTTCTTCAACTCGCAGAAGTACCGCCTGGGCCGGGTTGGCCGGTTCCGGATCAACCGGAAGTTCAACCAGAAGATTCCTGAGACCGAGATGACCCTCAAGCAGGAGGACCTGATCAACTCGATCTCCTATATCATTGGGCTGCGCGATGGAGAGGGTCTTATCGATGATATTGACCACCTCGGTAACCGTCGTGTCAGGACCATTGGTGAGCTGGCCGGTGAGGAGTTCCGCAAGGGCTTCCTCAAGCTCAAGCGTACCGTGCAGGAACGCATGAGCATGATGGAGAAGGATGCGCTCACACCGCGCAGCCTGATCAACTCCAAGACGATTTCCAGTGCGATTGATTTCTTCTTCGGCCGCGGTGAGCTGTCGCAGGTGGTCGACCAGACCAACCCGCTCTCCCAGCTTACCCACGAGAGGCGCCTGAGCGCCCTGGGGCCCGGTGGCCTCAACCGTAAGCGTGCCGGTTTCGAGGTGAGGGATGTTCATATCTCTCACTATGGAAGAATCTGTCCGATCGAGACTCCTGAAGGTACGAATATCGGGTTGATCTCTTCGCTGAGTGTCTACTCGAAGATGGATGAATATGGATTCCTCACCACTCCCTACCTGAAGGTCAAGAATGGTAAGGTCGATGGTGGCCCCAGGAGCGTCGTCTTCCTTCGCGCGGACCAGGAGGAGGATCGCTGGCTGGCTCCTGCCGATGCCAAGGTCGATAAGAACGGCAAGCTGGTGGGCGATATGGCCCTGGCTCGTCGAAATGGAGAGTTCAAGCTCATCAATGTCAAGGATGTGGAGTTCATTGACGTTTCTCCCCGCCAGATGGTGGGAGTGTCCGCGTCCCTCATTCCCTTCCTTGAAAATGACGATGCCAACCGTGCGCTCATGGGATCGAACATGATGCGCCAGGCCGTTCCCCTGCTGAAGGTCCAGGCGCCGCTTGTCGGGACCGGGATGGAAAGCGAGGTCGCGAGGTTCTCCGGCATGGTTGTCAGGGCGCCCAGCACCGGAACGATCACCCAGGTTGATGCCAATACGATAACAGTCGGCAATTCCGAACCTGTTGAGCTGAGGAAGTTCCAGGGGCTCAATGAGAGAACCTGCCTCAACCAGCGTCCGGTGGTTCAGATGGGCGACAAGGTCAAGGCCGGCGAGGTCATTGCGGATGGAGCTGCCACCCAGCAGGGTGAGCTGGCCCTCGGGGCGAACATACTCGTCGCCTTCATGACCTGGGATGGCTACAACTTCGAGGATGCGGTCCTGATCAGCGAGAGGCTGGTCAAGGAGGACGTCTACACCTCGATTCACCTTGATGAGTTCGAGGTGGAAATTCGCGAGACCAAGCTGGGCCGGGAAGAATTCACCCGGGAGATCCCCAACGTTTCAGAGCGTGCCCTCCGGAACCTCGATGAGGACGGAATTGTCCGGATCGGAACGCATGTGAACCAGGGCGATATCCTTGTTGGAAAAGTTGTTCCCAAGTCCAAGAGCGAGCTTTCCCCCGAGGAGAAGCTGCTTCACGCGATCTTCGGCCGTGCGGGCGAAGACGTTAAAAACGATTCCCTCGAGGTCACCTCCGGAATCGAGGGAGTGGTCATTGGCGCGAAGCGCTTCCAGCGCAAGCATGCCAGCGATGAAAATCGTAAGGAAGACAGGGAGAAGCGCAAGGCTGCCGAAGCGGAGGCCAGCAGCGCTCTGACCGTTGAGGTCGAGAGCTGTCTCGAGAAGCTCGCCGCCATCCTCGGCAAGAAGCCGACTGGAGATGACCGGAGAGTTCTCACCGCTGAGGGCCTTGTGGACCTCGACAGCGTGTCGTCCATCAAGATGGTCCTGCGGCTTGAGAATTTCGTCAAGGGCAGGAGTCCTGACAAGGTCAAGGCTCTCAAGAAGTGTCTGCACGATCACTTTGCCCGTATGGAGACGATCGAGGACAGGAAGACCCGCCTGGTGAACAAGTTCACCCGTGGCGATGATCTTGCCCCGGGAGTCCTTGAAATGGTCAAGGTCCTGGTGGCCACCAAGAGAAACATGTCGGTGGGCGACAAGGTTGCCGGCCGCCATGGAAACAAGGGAGTGATTGCCAAGATTCTTCCCGAGGAGGATATGCCCTTCCTCGAGGATGGCACACCTGTCAGCATGCTGCTGAATCCCCTTGGTGTTCCTTCGAGAATGAACCTCGGGCAGATCCTCGAGACTCACCTCGGCCTGGCAGCCAAGAAGCTTGGCTTCCGTGCCAAGACCCCGGTATTTGATGGTTGTACCCAGCAGCAGATCGAGGAAAAGCTCATCGAGGCTGGCTACCCCGAGGACGGAAAGCTCACTCTCTACGATGGTCGTACGGGTGAGCCTCTCGAACAGCAGGTTACAGTAGGTTACCTCTACATGCTGAAGCTGCACCATCTTGTCGATGACAAGATTCACGCTCGTGCAACCGGCCCCTACTCGCTGATTACCCAGCAACCGCTGGGTGGTAAGGCCAGGTTCGGTGGCCAGCGCTTTGGCGAGATGGAGGTCTGGGCCCTGGAGGCTTATGGCGCGGCCAATATTCTCCAGGAGCTGCTGACTGTTAAATCAGACGATGTTGATGGCCGGGCCAAGATCTACGAGTCCATGGTCAAGGGTGATACGACTCTTGAGCCAGGGACGCCCGTTTCGTTCAACGTATTGACTCACGAAATCAAGGGACTCGGACTCTGCCTGGAGCTGCATAAGAACCGGGATGGAGCGCCTTCGTCACCGGCGGCCTCAAGTGAAA
This sequence comes from uncultured Planctomycetia bacterium, assembly GCA_964615885.1. Lineage (GTDB taxonomy): Bacteria > Planctomycetota > UBA8108 > UBA8108 > UBA8108 > UBA8108. Next base: position 23,039 of record CAZTRG010000172.1, read on the forward strand.
ATTGAGGCCGGCTTCCGGAGAGCCGGGTAAAGCTCACCGGGAAACGCGTTCAGAGAACATTAAAACCGTTAACGAATTAAAATCAGGAGATCTACGAAAGTGGATTCGATTTACGAGAAAGTAAACGATTACGGATCGGTATCGATCAGGCTTGCTTCTCCCAGTGACATCCTGTCATGGTCTTACGGGGAGGTGAAGAAACCCGAAACGATCAACTACCGGACCTACCGGCCGGAGAAGGACGGATTGTTCTGTGAGCGGATTTTCGGTCCCGAGCGTGATTGGGAATGCTTCTGCGGGAAGTACAAGGGAATCAAGCACAGGGGAATCATCTGTGACCGCTGCGGTATCAAGATTACCCATTCTCGCGTCAGGCGCGAGAGGATGGGACATATCAACCTGGCCGCTCCCTGCGTTCATATCTGGTTCTTCAAGGCTACGCCTTCCCGTCTCGGCAACCTCCTGGCTATGAAGACGGCCTCCCTGGAGAGGATCATCTACTACCAGGATTACGTGGTGATCGATCCCGGCGATGCCCAGCTGAAGAACAACCAGCTCCTCACCGAGGAGGAGTACAAGTACTGCCGCGAGAAATACGGCGATTCCTTCGAGGCCGATACCGGTGCCGAGGCTATCCGCAAGCTCATGGCTTCCATCGACCTTGAAAAGCTCACCGAAGAGCTCAAGGCTGAGCTGAAGACGACCAAGAGCAAGCAGAAGACCAAGGACATCATCAAGCGGCTCAAGATCGTCAAGTCCATCCTTGATTCCGGCAACAAGCCGGAATGGATGGTGCAGGATGTCGTGCCGGTCATCCCGCCGGACCTGCGTCCCCTGGTCCTGCTTGAGAGCGGCAATTTCGCCACCTCTGACCTGAATGACCTCTACAGGCGCCTGATCAATCGCAACAACCGTCTCAAGAAGCTCCTCGATCTGAATGCTCCGGATGTGATTATCCGCAACGAGAAGCGAATGTTGCAGCACTCCGTGGATGCGCTGTTTGACAACAACCGCTGCCGCCGGCCGGTGCTGGGTTCGAACAACAGGCCCCTGAAGTCGCTGACCGATATGATCAAGGGTAAGCAGGGACGGTTCCGGGAAAACCTTCTCGGTAAGCGGGTCGACTATTCTGCCCGTTCCGTGATTGCCGTTGGCCCAGAGCTGAAGCTGCACCAGTGTGGCCTGCCGAAGAAGATTGCGCTGGAGTTGTTCCAGCCCTTCATCATTCGCCGCCTGAAGGAGCTCGGCCATGCCGACACCATCAAGAGCGCCAAGAAGATGCTCGAGCGTAAGGACGAGGAGGTCTGGGATATCCTCGAAGAGGTGATCCATGAACACCCCGTCCTTCTCAACCGTGCCCCGACTCTCCACCGCATGGGGATCCAGGCCTTTGAGCCGGTCCTCATCGAGGGTAACGCCATCCTGATCCACCCGCTGGTATGCGAGGGTTTCAACGCTGACTTCGATGGTGACCAGATGGCTGTCCACCTGCCACTCTCGCTGGAGTCGAAGGTCGAGGCCTCCACGCTGATGCTCTCAACCAATAATGTGTTCTCGCCCGCCAGTGGCCGGCCGATCATTGCTCCTTCACAGGATATTGTGCTGGGCTGCTATTACCTCACGGCTGAGGTTCCGCATGCTGACCAGGAGCCGATCATCTTCTCCTCTCCGATGGAGGTCTTCCGTGCCCACCAGCAGAGCAAGGTCATTTTCCACACCCCTGTCAAGGTACGCCTCGGCACCGAGGTGACGTTCATGACCTCCGGTGGATTGGAACCGCAGGAGAGCGGCATCTTCGAGACGACCGTAGGCAGGATCTACTTCAACGACATCCTGCCTGAGGGGATGCACTTCTATAACCAGGATATGAACAAGGGTAACCTGAACCAGGTTATCCATGATTGCTATCAGCTGCTGGGCCGTAAGGCGACCCTGTCCCTGCTCGATGACCTCAAAGAGCTTGGCTTCAAGAGTGCAACCATTGCCGGTATTTCCTTCTCCAAGAACGATCTGCGGGAGCCCGACAGCAAGCAGAAGATCCTTGCTGCCACCCAGAAGCAGGTCATGGAGGTAGAGGAAAAGTACCAGATTGGTGTCATCACCGAGGGAGAACGCTACAACCAGATCATTGACCTCTGGACCCATGCTACCGAGCAGATCGGTGAAGACCTGATCCAGGCGCTTAAATATTACGAGCGCAAGGGTGAGCCCTATCTGAATCCCATCTATGTCATGGTCGATTCCGGGGCTCGTGGAAGCGTGACCCAGATTCGACAGCTGGCGGGTATGCGGGGCCTGATGGCCAAGCCCTCCGGTGAGATCATCGAAACGCCGATCAAGTCGAGTTTCCGTGACGGCCTGTCTGTCCTTGAGTATTTCTCCTCGACCCACGGTGCCCGTAAGGGCCTGGCGGACACAGCCCTGAAAACGGCTGACTCGGGTTACCTCACCAGGAAGCTCGCCGATGTCGCCCAGAATGTCGTGATTACCGAGGAAGATTGCGGAACCCTTGAAGGAATCACCAAGTCGGTGATCTACAAGGGCGACAAGATCGATATCCCCCTGTCGAAATCCATCACCGGCCGCGTCTCTCGCAAGAGTATTGTCGATGTGATCACCGACGAGGTGATTGTCTCTGAGAACCAGATGATCACAGAGGACATCGCCCGGCGAATCGAGGCCATGGACTATGAGAAGATCATGGTCCGTTCACCCCTTACCTGTGAGACAGCCCTGGGCATCTGTGCTAACTGCTACGGCATGGACCGCTCCACCGGGCGTATGGTCGAGAGGGGAATGGCGGTGGGCATTATCGCGGCCCAGTCGATTGGTGAGCCGGGTACGCAGTTGACCATGCGTACCTTCCATATCGGTGGTGTCGCCTCGAAGTCGATTGAGCAATCGTCCTTCGTGACCCGCCATGAGGGTGTCGTTCAGTACAAGAATGTCTCCCAGGTCACCAATTCGGATAACCAGAATGTCGTTCTGAACCGGAATGGAGAGGTGCTCGTTCTCGATGACAAGAATCGTGAGCTGGAACGGACGGCGGTGCCGGCCGGAGCGATCCTTCATATTCCCGAGGGTGGCAAGGTCACGCCTGATACAGAGGTGCTGACCTGGGAACCCCACATGATCCCGATCCTGGCAGAGCATGGTGGCTCTGTTGAGTTTGATGACATCATCGAGGATGTCACCATGAAGAAGGAGGTGGATGCGGTCTCCAAGAAGACTCGTTACCTCATCACCGAGCACAAGGGTGAGTGTCACCCCCAGATCATCATCAAGGACAGCTCGGGAACTTCGCTCGCTGTTTACGCGATTCCCGAAAAAGCCTATATCGAGGTTGAGCAGAACCAGAAGGTGACCCCGGGTACCCTGCTGGCCAGGAGTCCCCGTGCCATGGACAAGGTCCAGGACATCACGGGAGGCCTGCCGCGGGTTACGGAGATCTTCGAGGTCCGCAAGCCCAAGAATCCTTCGGTGATTGCCAAGATCGATGGAGTTGTGAGACTCGAGGAGGAGAAGAAGCGCGGTAAGTTCGTTATCAGCGTGACCAATGAAGAATCAGGTCGTGATCCCGAGCCGCATATTATTCCTCCTGGAAAGCACTTCCGGGTTCACACCGGAGATGAGGTCAAGGCGGGTGATCCGCTGGTTGACGGCCCTGTCATTCCCAGGGACATCCTGGAGATCAAGGGTGAGGAGGAAGTGCAGCAGTACCTGCTGAGGGAGGTGCAGACAGTTTATCGGTCCCAGAATGTGACCATAGATGACAAGCACATCGAGATCATTGTTGCCCAGATGCTTCGCTGTGTTGAAATCAGTGACCCGGGTGACACAGAACTGCTTCCAGGCACCGTAATTGACAAATTCCGCTTCAGGGAGATCAATAACGGCATTTTGAAGGAAGGTAAAAAACCGGCTACGGCCCAGCCGCAGCTGCTTGGTATTACCAAGGCTTCCCTCCATTCTGACAGCTTTATTTCGGCTGCGAGCTTCCAGGAAACCACGAAGGTGTTGACTGAGGCGGCTCTCAGCGGTAAAACCGACAATCTTGTCGGCCTTAAGGAGAACGTTATCCTTGGGCATCTGGTTCCGGCAGGTACAGGGTTCAAGGAATACCTTGAGCAGAGTATCAAGAAACTGGGCGAGCCCGTTGCCCGCCAGGTAGAGCCGGAAAAACAGGAAAGTATTGATGCCCTGGTATCAGGGCTCGTTGGAGGTTCCGTCGAGGCGGAGACCCCCGAAGTTCTTGACGAGTAAGTTTCACAGTATCGAAAACCAATCCCGCAGGGAATTCTGAATGCCAACTATTAACCAGCTTGTTCGCAAAGGCCGCAAGAAGGCCAAGCGTAAAAGTAAGTCGGCTGTGCTGGGCAACTGTCCTCAGAAGAGGGGAGTTTGTCTGCAGGTCAAAACCATGACTCCGAAGAAGCCGAACTCCGCCCTTCGCAAGGTTGCGCGAGTGCGTCTCACCAACGGCAAGGAGATCACAGCCTACATTCCTGGTATCGGTCATAACCTGCAGGAGCACAATATAGTCCTCGTCCGTGGAGGGAGGGTTCGGGACCTTCCTGGTGTCAGATACCACGTTATTCGCGGAACCCTCGATACCCTTGGTGTCGATGGCCGCCAGCAGTCCCGCTCCAAGTACGGTCGTAAACGCGGTTGATACGAGAAACCTGAAAAATGCCCAGACCAAGAAGGTCCAGAAAGACCAAAGAGAAAAAGACCAAGTTCAAGTTCAAGTCCACTGAGCGGTTCCTCAAAGCGGATCCGATTCATGACAACCTGGTCGTCTCGAAGTTCATCAACCAGATGATGCTCGATGGCAAGAAGACCGTTGCCCAGAAGATCGTCTACACCGCTATTGATATGCTTGGCAAAAGGGTTGAGGACCAGGAGCCGCTCGATGCATTTCTCTCAGCGATTGACAATGTGAAACCGAACATCGAGGTTCGCTCCAAGAGGGTTGGTGGCGCGACCTACCAGGTTCCCATGGAGATCAGCCGTAAGCGCCAGCAGGCACTGGCGATCCGGGTCATTGTGGGTAACACCCGCGGGCGTAAAGGGAAGCCGGTGGCGCAGTGCCTCGCAGATGAACTCCACGATGCCCACCAGCGTCAGGGAGCATCAATCCAGTGGCGGGAAAACACCCATAAGATGGCGGAGGCCAACAAGCTCTTCGCCCACTTCGCCTGGTAATCAAATACCGAATACTGAGGGGCTGAGAGCAGGGCACCTGGTGGCTTGCTCCCAGCCCTTTTCTTCATCTGCCCGGAGGTCATGATGGCCAAGCGCCCTGTGCGAAACATAGGAGTCATCGCCCATATCGATGCGGGCAAGACGACGGTTTCGGAGCGGATGCTCTATTATTCCCACAAGGAGCATCGTATTGGGGAGGTCGATTCCGGTACTGCAACAATGGACTGGATGCCCGAGGAGCAACGCCGGGGCATTACGATCTGTGCTGCGGCGACGACCATTGACTGGAAGGAATATCGAATCAACGTTATCGATACGCCGGGGCATGTTGATTTCACCTCCGAGGTGGAGAGGTCTTTGCGGGTCCTGGATGGGGCAGTGGGGGTGTTTTGCGGCACAGCTGGTGTCCAGGCCCAGTCGGAGACAGTATGGAGGCAGGCGGATACCTACGATGTCCCCAGGCTCGTTTTCGTGAATAAGCTCGACCGGATAGGCTCTGATTTTTTCAGGGTGATCGAGGCCATCCGGAGCAAGCTTGGCGCCAATGTCGTTGCCGCCCAGGTGCCGATCGGCCGCGAAAAAGAATTTGAGGGGGTGGTGGACCTGGTCGAGCGCCGGGCGTTTCGTTTTGACGCCGAGTCACTCGGGGAAACGGTGATCGAGGAGGACCCACCTGCGGACCTGGAGGAACAGGTCGAGGAGTTTCGCGAAAAGCTCATTGAGGCCGCAGCGGAATTCGATGAGGAGTTGATGGACACCTACCTTGAGGGTGGGGAGATCCCGCCAGGGATGATCCGTGCCGCGATCAGGAAAGGAACGCTGGTTGGCAAGCTGGTACCTGTCTTTGCTGGTGCAGCCCTGCGTAACCAGGGGGTTCAGCCCTTGATGGATGCGGTCTGCCATTACCTGCCCGCTCCGGATGACCTGGGAAAGATCAAGGGGACTCATCCCCATACGGGCAAAGAGGTGACCAGGGAGCTCTCTCCTGGGGAGCCCTTCTGCGGCCTCGCCTTTAAGACGGTCGCCGATTCACATGGAGACCTCGTCTATATGAGGGTCTACAGCGGTCAGTTGAAAGCCGGTGCCCAGGTCATTAATTCAAGGACCGGCAAGAAGGACAGGGCCCAGAAGCTCTATCTCATGCATGCCAACCATCGCGAGCAGATCGAGGAAGCGACCGCCGGCAGCATCCTTGCGGTGGTCGGCTTCCGGCACACCTCGACTGGTGATACCGTTTCAGATCCGGCCAACTCGATAGCGCTTGAGCCCCCGATTTTCCCTGAGAGGGTTATCACGATGGCTATTGAGCCCATCTCGGTGGCTGACAGGGAAAAGCTTCTTGAGTGTCTTGACCGGCTGGCGCGCGAAGACCCGACCTTTGGCTGGAGAACGGACAAGGATACCGGGCAGCTGGTCATCTCGGGAATGGGGGAGCTTCACCTCGAGATTATCAAGGAGAGGCTTGAGAGAGAGTTCAAGGTGGGGGCGACTGTCGGTAAGCCCAGGGTCTCCTATCGCCAGACCATCATGGAGGAGTGCAGCGGGACTGGAGTCTTTGACCACAAGCTCGGAGAGCGCAGCCAGTACGCGGAGGTCTCTGTTTCTGTTGAGCCGGGTTCCGATGACAGTGGGTGCGAGATCATCAATCAGCTCTCCAAGGAAGATGTTCCGCTTGAGTTCCAGCCGGCTGTAGAAGAATCTCTTTCTGCTGCGGTTGAGTCCGGCGGCACGCTCGGCCTGCCGCTGATGCGGATTCGTGTCAGGATCATCGGTGGAGGGACACGCCAGGGTGAAGCTTCAGCAGTAGCTTTTGCCACCGCAGCCAATGCCGCGTTTGACAATGCGCGCAGCTCAGCCGAGAGCTTTGTCCTTGAGCCGATGATGCGTTTTGAAATCCAGGTCCCTGACGAATATTACGGAAGCGTTTCAACAGATCTGAACCAGAGACGAACCGTGATCAGGGAGGTTGACCTCGAGGGGGGCAGCCGGATTTTGCGGGGTGTTGTTCCCCTGGCAGAAACCTTCGGCTATACGGGAGCTCTTCGTTCATTGACCCAGGGCAGGGGTACGATCAGCCTGGAGCCGGAATCCTATGCGGCAGTTCCGTCCGAGGTGGCAGCAAGATTTCAGCTGTGAGTTTTTTCCGCTGAACATGAAATCCCCTAAGGCATTTTTATTCAACAACTTAGGAGTTTAGTGCTCAGGGAATTTTCGGTGCTTTCTATGTTCTGGAAGGGTAAATTCTTTTCCCGGGATTGTCTGTTGACAGCGATGTCAGGGTCGCTATAATCTCGGGTTTCGCCCTTTTCTCGGGGCAGACCTTAGTTATTGCACTGTCAAGGTTTATGCGTTCCCGGGTTGAGGGGTTATTGGTGGCTTGCAAGGGTGCTCTCTGGGCGTCTTTTCTGGTCTCAGGGAACGTGTGCTCTCCCCGGGACTGCAGGCTGTGCTCGATGTGTGCCTTGCTCCGGGAGAAAGAATCCTGGGGCAGTTTCAGACTCGTTAGATTGTGAGATCGCTGTGAAGATCCGAATTCGAATGGAAGCTTACGACCATGAGGTCCTGGATGGGGCCGCGGTCGAGATCGTGGAAACAGCTAAGCGGACTGGAGCGAAGGTCTCCGGCCCGGTTCCCTTGCCCACGAGGATCGAGCGGTACACCGTAAACCGTTCTCCCTTTGTGAATAAAAAGTCCAGGGAGCAGTTCGAGATAAGAACTCACAAGAGGTTGATCGAGATCCTTGAGCCCAGTGCCAGGACGATGGAAGACCTGCGAAAGATCAACATGCCTGCGGGCGTCAACTTGAAGATGAAAGCCTGACAGATAGTCGGCAACGGCTGCCGCCCCCCAGGGGGTTGGGCGGCTGGTTTAAATGGAAGAAAGAATAATGGCCTCGGTCAGCAGACAATCACGAAAAGCGCTCCTCGGTAAAAAGGTCGGGATGACCCAGATCTTCTCTGAGGATGGGAAATGGGTGCCGATTACGGTACTCCAGGCGGGCCCCTGCGCTGTTCTCCAGATCAAGACCGAGGATCAGGATGGCTACAGCGCCTACCAGGTAGGTTTTGACGACCGCCGCAAGGACGCAAAGCGTCCCCAGCAGGTTTGCTTTGATAAGCTGGGCGTCAACACAAAGCATTTCGTTCGTGAGATTCCCTTTATCGATCCGGCTGATATCCTCACCGGCGCTCCCAGTGCAGCTGCTGTAGAAGAGCCTGCCGGGGAGGCTGAGGAAGCTCCTGAAGAAGAGCCCGAGGAGGCCGTTGCCGCCGAAGATGGCGAAGAGGCTTCCGAGGATGCCCAGGAGGATGACTCCGCAGAGGCCGGCGAAGAGCAGGATTCAGAAGAAGCTGCTGAAGAAGAACCCGAGGCCGAAGAAGAACCTGAGGAAGCACCCGAGCCCGCTACAGAGGTCAATCTTGGCGACCTCATCGGGGTCAGGGTCTTCGAGGGAGTTACCCGCGTTGATGTGAGCGGGGTGAGCAAGGGGCGCGGCTTTGCCGGTAACGTCAAGCGGCATGGACACTCCACAGGTGACAAGTCTCACGGTGGTAAGAGTGTCCGACTTGTAGGTAGTACGGGAATGCACACTGACCCCGGCCGTGTGGCCAAAGGCAAAAAGGGACCGGGGCACTTCGGAAATGTTGCCTGTAAGACCATGAATCTCGAGGTGGTGGAGCTTGATGAGGAAAAGAACCTTCTGCTGGTGAAGGGTGCGGTCCCCGGTTCCCGTGGAGGTTATCTCTACATCGAAGAGAGCTTGATTTAATGAGCGCCAAGACAGCCGAAACACAAGTTCAGACCTTCAAGGTGAGCTCAAGGGGCCCCGGTGGAGAAGACAAGGGAGAGCTCTCGATCTCCTCTGACAACCTGGATGACCGGGTTCGCTATCGTCTCATCAAGGAAGCTGTGGTGATGTACCAGGCTAACCGCCGGGTAGGCACGCATCAGACCAAGACCAGGGCAGATGTGGCAGGAAGTGGGAAAAAGCCCTGGAGGCAGAAGGGTACCGGCCATGCGCGCTCAGGAACGCGGAAATCCCCCATCTGGAGAGGTGGTGGAGTGGTGTTCGGCCCGCACCCGAGGGATTATTCTTATTCGATCAACAAGAAGCAGAGGCGTCTCGCACTGCGCTCGGCGCTTTATTCCAAGTTCAGCTCCGGAGAGGTCCAGGTCATTGAAGGGTTGGATTTTGAGAATCCTCGCACCAGTGAACTGGCGAAAATTCTCAGGGCCTGTGGGCTGGAAGGCCAGAGAGTCCTGATCGGTACGGTTTCAAGCAATCCGAATCTTCTCTTGTCGGCCCGTAACCTGCAAAAGGTCCAGGTCACTGAGATTGGGGATTTTAACACCCTCGAAGTTCTCCAGGCTGATTGTGTTCTGCTGACAAAAGATGCTTTTGACCAGCTGGCCAGTGGCGAATTGAAGGCGCCTTCGACAAAACCTGAAGCTGCTGAGCCTGAGGTTGCCGCGGCTGAAGTTGTTGAGCCAGAGGTGGCAGAACCGGAAGCCGAAGAGGCAGAAGCCGAGCCGGAAGCTGCAGAGGCAGAAGCCGAGCCGGAAGCTGAAGAGGCAGAAGCCGAGCCGGAAGCCGAAGAGGCAGAAGCCGAGCCGGAAGCTGAAGAGGCA
>CAZTRG010000173.1:0-2913 GCA_964615885.1 uncultured Planctomycetia bacterium
TGCAATGGATCTCTTCGCCCCCGGTGAAGAGGTACTGGAGGATCCTGATGGCATCGGTGAGGGTGATGGACTCGTCTTCATCGGCGTCCCCGCGCATTGGCAGGTGGGAACGAATGGCCCCGTCGCTGACCCAGTCAAGGAGCATGTCGAGCTCTTCTTCATCGAGGGGGCCGCGCCCAAGGGGCATTCGCCTGCCGTGCTGGGGTTCAGGCATCAGGACCTTGTCGATCAGCGGGCTCCTGGCCGGGCTTCCGGCAACGATAACCGGGCCGCCGTACTGGGTCCCGATGCTGGACATCAGGGTCTGGTAGGTGGTCAGGTTGACGCCGCTGGTGGTCTGGTTAATGTGGCATCCCCCGCCGCCGCAGTTGGCGGTGAAGATTCCCTGGATGGCATTAAAATCCAGTGTGTCGTGGGCAATGGCGACAGAGGGCGCCAGGAGGATTGCGAAAACGAGCTTGTGCCGCCAGAGGGAAGGCCGGGATTTAATTCTCCCGGATCGGACTTCTTTCATTCGTATGCGTCTCCATATAACTGCCCCATCCAGGCCACTTCAGTGGCCATCCAGAGCCATTATATCCGTGTGCGGGGCCCGGCTTAAGCGCTAAGTCCGGCCGGTAAAGCTGCCTTAATCTGTTTTACGGACTTCGACAAAATAGGCGCCACAGGTTTTCCCATCACTGCGCTGAAGCCAGGTCTGGAGGCGGGTTTTCCCGGCGGGGATCTCGAGCTTGAAGGTGGTGCTGTTTTCCTCGGGATTAACAGCCTGGCTCTTCTCAAGTTTGCCGATACTGATCCGGGCCATCGTGGCCGAGATCTTCTTGTTTTCTTCGGCCGGCCATCGCCGCAGGGTGATTTCATATTTTCCGGCTTTGTTAAAATCAACCGCCCAGTAGCCGTTGCCTGTCTGGCCCCTGCGGATATGCCCGTGGTTCCACGGTACAGGGCCGTTGTTGGTGTGCCAGTCATGGCAGGTCAGGTTTGCCGGGTTCTCTGCATCGTTTCCGAGGCCGAGGTATACGGTTGTGTCGAATACCGGAGAGAGGCTTTTCCACCAGCCATCGTAGGCCTTGTTGAGATCCTTGACGACCCCGGGATGTTTGCCGGCGATGTTTTTTGCCTGGCCCGGGTCGGAGGTGATGTCATAGAGCTCCTTGTTGTTAACCAGCCTCCAGCGTTTGGTCATCACAGAGTTGTTGCGGCCCTTTTTTACCTGCTCGATGCGCTGGGAATGGACAAAGAGAGTTCGCTCAGGCCAGGTCGGCTCTTTTCCCTGTAAAAGGGGCGCCAGGCTCTTGCCGTCGATGGCGGGGGCTCCGTCCTCGGGGTGCTTGACCCCGCAAAGTTCCTCAAGGGTGGGGAGGACATCGATATGGGCGCTCAGGGTGTTGAGGTCGCGGCCTCCATGCAGGCCTCCGGCTGGCCAGTGGATAAAGAAGGGCACCCGGTGGCCGCCATCGTAGCCCGAGCCCTTCTGGCCTCTCATGCCTGCGTTGAAGCCGGGCCAGGTCTTTGCGCCCTTTTTATTCCCCCGCCGCCTTGATGCGCCGGCTGCGGTCCCGTTGTCCGTCATGAAGATCAGGATGGTGTTTTCTCTGAGCTTGAGCTCATCGAGAAGCCCTATCAGCTTGCCCATGTTCTCGTCGATGTTGGTGATCATCCCGTAGAAGGCTGCCATGGTGCCCTGCACGCCCTTTTCCAGGTAAGGTTTCTTATAGCTGTCGGCAACGAGGAAGGGGCCATGGGGGGCATTGGTGCTCAGGTAGGCCAGGAATGGCTTTTCCTTGTTCTTCCTGATAAAGGCCATGGCTTCTTTAAACCAGACATCGGTGCAGTAGCCCTCTGCCTTCTCAGCCTTTCCGTTACGAAAATAGGTGTCGTCAAAGTAGTCATTGCCGAAGAAGTCCGGGGTCTGGCCAACGCCGCCGCCGCCGTGATAATAGGTCTCTTCAAAGCCCTGGTCCTGGGGACGGCAGGGGTAGTTGTCGCCAAGATGCCATTTTCCGTACATGCCGGTTGCATAGCCTGCGGCTTTGAATATTTCAGCCACGGTCAGCTCGCTGCCATCCATGATCGAGCGCCCCATGATGGTGTGCCAGACACCTGTACGGGTAGAGTAGCGGCCGGTCATGAGGGCTGAGCGGGTTGGCGAACAGGTAGGATCGACATGAAAATCAGTCAGGCGCACAGAGACAGAGTGCAGCTTGTCGAGATGGGGTGGCTTGATCATGGAGTTACCGTGGGCGCCGACATCCCCGTAGCCCTGGTCGTCAGTGATCACCAGGATGACGTTAGGTTTCCCCGCCCTTGCTGTTGCCGTGTTTCCGGCCAGGAGGACCAGGAGGAGAGAGAGCAGCACTGCCAGGTTTCTATGAGGGACTTTCATGGTTTCGTTCCGTGTGGTGGTTGCGTGAAAGGTGTCCGGTAGGACGGAAACAGGAGCTTAACCCTTCGAGATGGTGCTTACAACTCGATTAAGTCGCCTTGCCGGGCGATCAAATGCCCCGCCTGTTCGATCCTTTTTGTGGCCGGGCTGGCAGGCAGGATGGCCGGATTTGAGTGATTGAGATGGATAAACCTGATCTTCTCCCTCTGCACTGCAGGGAGCCTGGAGAACCGGGCGATGCTGGTCTCGATAAAGGGGTGGGAGATCGAGGAGAGGTCGCGCCCGGGGAGCTCATCTGCGTTGAAAAAGGTCCCATCAAGAAAGGCGATGTCTACCCGGCTGATGAGCTCCTCGATGGATGGGCTCAATTCTTCCCAGCCGTCAATGTCAGGCAGCCACAAGAGGGATGACTTCGGGCCCTCAACCAGGAAACAGGTGGTCTCAGAATACTCGTCACGATGCGGCACCAGGAGGGGAGTTACCCGGATTCCGGGGGCGAGCTCGAATTCCCTGTTCGCTTCCATGGG
>CAZTRG010000174.1:0-3460 GCA_964615885.1 uncultured Planctomycetia bacterium
CTTTGACCGCGGCTACCACGGCTCCAACGGCAACCTGGTCATCGACCCACCCGGAATTGCCCTGCCGCTGCTGGCGAGCCTGCTCAACAAGCTGCGCTCGCTTCGCCGGGCCCATGCCATGAAGCAGGCCGGGGCCAGCCCCATGAACCTGGTGCAGGAAGGCATCGTCGGCAAGCCCTTCCTCGACCGCTTCCAGCGCCAGCTCGCCAAGACCCCGCCGGGACGCCTGGCACAGTTCTTCGACCGGCTCTACAGGACCGACCTCGGCAGCAAGACCGGGCGCGACCCGCGCCGGCTGCTCCTGCTGCTGGTGGCCGAGTAGGCCTAGCGGCGCTTCTTGCCACGTGTGTTCCGCGGCAGCATCAGCGAGTGGAAGGTCTCCGAGCGTGAGTTGGCCTTCTGCCGCCAGCGAATGATCACCCTCACGAAGAGCTCCTCCTCCTGCCACTCCACCGCATCTCCACCGGCAAGATTGTCCTCGCCCGGCTTGCGCCGCACCCGACCATCGGCCGGATGGAAACAGTAGACCTCGGCCTGGTAGGACCCCCATGATTCAGGCAGCTCCTTCTCGAGCTCCTCGGTGAGCTCCTCGGCATTTTTGCCGACCACGTAGCGGCCCTGGACCTCGCTGAAGACCCGCTCGGCAACAAGAGCCGCGTGGGTTCGATCCACCGAGCGCTAGTGGGTGCTGGCCGCTGCGGCAAAGAAGGAGAGCACGCTGGCCGCCCCGATCGAGAGAACGAACATCGCCACCAGCACCTCGATCAGCGAGAAACCTCCGCTCCGGCTGCTTGTGGAAGGCATCGTTTTCATGACTCCTTCCTCCTCTCGGGGGCAAGATCCCGCTCCCCGGCGCCGCGACTCTTCTGGCTGCCGGGCATCACCACCACCCGGCGGAAGGTGGCGCCCAGGTCAACCCGCTCACCCTGCAGGTGGCTGGTGGCCTCGGTCCCACGGCGGCCGCGTCCGTAGCTTTCGATCGTCACCCTCGTTCCATTCACATCGCGCATGTACATCCACTCTCCCCCGACCAGCAGGTAGCGGTCCGCCTCGTTTTCAGGCAGGGAGAAGGACTTCGACACCCGGAAGGACTGGTCGCCCTTGCTGATGCGGTCAAGCAGGTAGAAGGACTCGGAGTTGTCATCGCGGAGGACCAGGGTGATCTCAACCTGCTCGGGAAAGATGTCGTCGCTGGAATCGGTCAAGGATCCGTCGATGGACCTGAACATGAACTCATCGCTGTCCCCACCGGTCCAGTTCAGGATGGCGCGGGTGGAGTCCCAGTGAAACAGCGGTCCGCTCGAGCGGCGGCCACCCACCACCTGCAGGGGCTTCTCGCTTTCATCCCAGGTGTTGGTGGTCGGTCCCCAGAAGCTGAACCCCAGGAAGAGCACCCCATCGGTGAGGGGTCTTCCCAGCTGTTCCATGTTCCATTCAAAATCATCGAGGGCCTGTGCCTCCCGGTCGAGGTGAGTCTCTTGCTCCTCCCCGGTCATCGCCACGCCCAGGGCCTTTTTCTCCAGGTCGATGATCACGTCGGCAAGATCCGCCAGCTTCTCTTCGCCGGGAACCTCCTTGTTGACCAGCGACCTCATGCCCCCCACCGGCGAGCGGAAGCCGCGCCAGAGATAGGTCTGTGAGAGCCGGGGGTCGCGCAGGTAGATCACCTCCATCAGGCCCCCGGGAGCTCCCAGCCTTCCATGCCGGGCCTCCTTGCTGTCGTTGTTGCCATCGTAGACAGCCGGGCTCTTCAGGGAGAGCGTCTTTCCCCCGTGGCGTAGAATCGCATCGCTGGTCTCCGCCGAGATCGTCCGGACAAAACGCAGGCGCTGGCGCCCCTGGAGATCCTCATCGCAGATAAAGCGCACCCAGGCATCTCCACCGCCTGAGTCCGAGAGGACCACGGAGGAGCGGATATCTTCTGCCATTCTTTCCAGCAGGATACGGGCCTGGTCGTAGACCCGGCCACGGTTCTCTGCCCGCCGCCAGATCGAGATCCCCTGGGTCAGGAGCGTTGCCAGGCCGCTGCCCAGCAGGGTGAGGATGCCCACGGCAATCACAACCTCCAGCAAGGTGTACCCCCCGGTCCCCCGCCGGATCCTGTCGGTCGGTCGTGGTGTGGACATCAGCGGGGCAGCTCCTCGTGCCGCACCACCGCCCCGTCTTTTTCATACTCGATGACCAGGGATTCAAGCACCGGGGTTTCCTTCCAGTCATCGCGGTAGATATCATCGCGCACGCGCAGGTAGCTGCCGGACTTGTAGCGGAAATAGACCCTGAGCTCGAGCTCATCACCGGCCCGGTCAAGATCGAAGACCGTCGGCTCATTGCTCTTTCGCCGCCGGGTCTCCTCGAAGAGGTAGAGCCCCTTCGAGCCCCGGGCATCGGCCTCCCCATCCCAGTCAACCTCGCGATCAAAACGGGCAACCACGATGATGTCGCACAGGCGGTCGCGCTTGATGTTCTTGCCCTCGCGCTCCTTCCACTCGATGCTGCGCCAGTAGGCGCCGGGCACCCGGAAGCTCTTCTGCAGGAAGGCCATCGACTCGCTCTCGATGCCGTCCTCGTAGCGGTCGAAATACCTGAAGGGCATCTGGTAGGCGAACATGTCTTTTCCAATCGGGCGTGGCTGGGTACCGAAGCGCGCCCGCATGCAGATCTCGCCCTCCTGGTCACGGGGCATTCGGAGCTGCGCCGCGCTGTCCCCCTGGATGCCCATGTGCGAGACGATCTCCATCGGCTGGCCGAAGCGGCCCGGATCGATCATCACGTAGCCGCCGTTGGGCGCGAAGAACTGGGCGCGTTTCACCGGGATCCCGGTGTTGTTGATCGCCCCGGTGATCGGCGACATGGTCACGTAGGGCATCAGGCTGCAGGCATCCCCGACGCCGTGCGCCATGGGTTCGGTGGCCAGCAGGCTGCGGCCGATCAGCCGCAGCTTGCGGGTGGCGGTGGTGATCGTCGTGGCGCCCCGGCTCGAATTCTTCAGGTAGGGTGTGCTGAACTGGCCGCGCAGCACGTTCTTGAAGCCGCCGCCGAGCGAGCCGTAATAGAACAGCTCGTAAAAATCAGACCTCTCGGGGCTGCCATCGCGCATGAGCGCGAAGCCCTCGGGCTCGAAGTGGCCGCTCATCTGGCTGGTCTGGATCTGTTCGTAGCGCAGGCGGCCATCGGCCTGGCGTTCCTTGTAGGGCGCCAGCAATTCGTTGGTCTCCCCCGCCAGCGAGGGATCGTAGCCGGCCGACTGGGGGCTGGCACGGGTGGCGCGCCCGGGCTGGGCTCCCTTGGCGCCCTCCTCGTCTTCGAAGTAGAAGAGCTCACGGCCGATACGGATCACTCCCTCCTCCATGCCCTGGGCAAAGATGCTCGGCTGCCCGCGCTCGATGCTCACCGAGACAACCAGGACCTCGAGGGGATTGGAGCGCGTGATGGACTGGTTCTTGCCAATGGCTCCACCGAT
>CAZTRG010000175.1:0-2524 GCA_964615885.1 uncultured Planctomycetia bacterium
CAACCCAACCCTTCATTGATTTCCCATCAAAGAGAGGCACAAATCCCAAGTCCTTACCGGGAGGATCCTTCTCAGGTTCGGCATAAGCCGTCAAGCCGACAACCGTGAGGAAGAGCGCGAAGACGACCAGCACTCTCGATACATTCATATTCATGCGCCCATCACCTCCCAGCCCTTGCGGTAGACTCGATCGATTTCCTTGTTGGCGGCCTCGTTGTTGGTGATCCGCCAGTTTCGGCTGTCCCAGTCAAGCCAACCCGGAGAGTGTTGCATCGCAACATTTCCCAGCAGCACGAAGGCCGTCATCGGAGCCGCATAATCAATCGGTGACTGCAGCCTGCCCTGGTCGCCGCTGACCACTGCGTCAACGAATGAAGCGTGATGTCCCATGCGCTCAACTTTCGCAGGTTGGACCCCCTTGAATTTGTCTCCAGGAAACAGCGACGGCGCCCCGCCGTGCCGCAACATCAGGATGCCATCGGTGCCCTTCAGCAGGCTTCCGAATCGGAGTTTCGTGCCGCCGAGTTGATCGGTCAGCTCTTGCGGGGGGCGGCGATTGCCGCTGACCCAGTGGAACTTGATGTCCCCATCAGTCAGTGGCGTTGCAGGGAATTCGTATTCGACGTGCTCGCTATTGGTCCAGTTGTGCGCGTTGGGAACCCCGGTCCGGGACCTGGCACGCTTCGGTGCCGTGAGCGAAAGTCCTCGATAGGGCGCATTGAGTATGTGGCAGCCCATATCTCCCAGTGCGCCTGAGCCCAGTTCCTGCCGCCGGCGCCAGTTCTTGGGGTGATAGTACTTAGCGCGGTATGGGCGGTCCGCGGCCACTCCGAGCCAGCCATCCCAATCCAGGCCCCGGGGAACCGGGTCTCGTCGATCAGGAGGGGCCTTGGAGTCTCCCCAGGTTTTGCGGCAGAACGCCCACACCTCGGTGACCTTCCCGATCACCCCGCGCTGAACCAGCTCCACCGACACACGGTCGTGACTGGTCGCGCATTGGTTTCCCATCTGAACAACGACCTTGTTTCGCTGAGCGCACGCCAGCATGGCGCGACATTCACCGATGTTCTGGGCCAGCGGCTTCTGTACATACACGTGTTTCTTCATGTTCATCGCGCTCATCGAGATGATCCCGTGCATGTGATCCGGCGTTGAGACACTGACCACGTCGATACTTTCCCCCATTTTGTTGAGCATCTCCCGCCAGTCAGAGAAAGCCCTGGCGCCTTTGTGCCGTGGCGTGAATTTCGCCAGTGCCTTCGCATCGACATCGGCGCCGGCGACCACGCGAACCTTCTCATGCCTGCTTATCGAGCTGATATCAGCCGCACCCCGGCCAGCCACGGCGACGGGGGCATACTGGAGTTTCTGCATCGGGCTGCCGGAGGCCCAGGAAACACGACTGGCAAAGGGAACGGCGACTGCGAAGGCCCCGGCCTTCAGGACATCACGACGACTCCGAAGGGAGTGGCTCTTCATGTCAGTCCTTTCCCAGGTCGTTCCTGCTGACTTCGACAAGCTTCGACTTCAGCTTCTGCTTCAGCAGGGCGACCGTTTCAGAGTAGTCGGGATTGCTGAAAAGATTGGTGTACTGCTTCGGGTCTTTCTCCATGTCGTAGAGTTCACCGTTCTTACCGTACTGCAGCAGGGCCCAGCGTTCGTCGCGATACAGCCTCCCCTTGCTGCTACACAAGATGGCATCTCGAACACGAACCCGCGGATCATCCAGCATTTGAGAAATGTCCCGGCCCTGGAGGTTCCCTGGAATCTTCAGCCCACAAAGCTTTGAGACAGTGGGATACAGGTCAAGCAGCTCCACGAGTGAATCACACCTGGCCGGCTTCTTCCCCGGCACTGAAATAAGCAGCGGCACACGTGCGGATTCTTCATGGATACTCACCTTGGACCACATGTCGTGTTCGCCGAGGTGATAGCCATGGTCACTTGTGAAGATCACGATGGTCCTGTCGCGCTGGCCGGTTTCTTCAAGGGCCCTGATGAGCTTGCCGGTCATCGCGTCCATGTAGCTGACCGATGCGTAGTAGCCGGCGATCAATTTCTTCTGCTGGTCAATATCCATCTTCAGCGAGGCAGACGTTCGACGATTGGCCGGGTTGCTGGGGATGTCGTCTCGGTCACCGGGGATCTTCTCCGGCAGGACCATCTTGTCGTACGGGTACCGCGCGAAGTATTTCCTGGGAGCCACAAAGGGAACATGCGGCCGAACAAAACCGACGGCAAGAAAGAACGGCTTGTCACTGGCCTTGAACTGGTGAATCAGCTCGACGGCTTTTGCAGCAGTCTTGCCGTCTGAGTGAACCAGGTCATCTCCATCGGCCTCGACGACAACAAAGCGATTCCCGCCAGACGCGCCCTTCTTGAGGCCCCCGGGATTGTTCTGAAGCGTTTCACCTGCCCCCGGTGCCCTGGATTCCGGGCCGGGGCTGTTGAACGCTTCGTCCCACGAGGCAGGATCATCTTCGCCGTCTCTTCCCGGCGCGATATCCGTGGGAACGCCCATGTG
>CAZTRG010000176.1:0-2935 GCA_964615885.1 uncultured Planctomycetia bacterium
CCCCTCGGCGCTGGGAGCCTATACGGCCCTGGAGCAGGCCAAGAAGGTCGGACAGGTGAAGATCATCGGGTTCGATGGAGAGCTGGCCGGCAGGCAGGCCATCAAGGACGGGAAGTTCTTCGCCGACCCCATCCAGTATCCCGTCAAGATGGGAAAAACCTCGGTCCAGAACATCATCAAGTACCTCAACGGGGAAGAGTTTGACGAGATGGTCCTGATCCCCACCTCCCTCTACCGCAAGGCCGACGCAGACAAGGACCCCGAGCTGAAATGAGCTCAAGCCAGGCAGGACGGTCTCCCTTGAAGCTGCTCTCCCGGTTCGGCACCCTCTTCGTGCTTCTGCTGCTTTGCGTCTTTTTCAGCATCGCCACTCTCAAAGACCAGCATCCCATTGACGAGGGCGCTGCGCGAACCCTCGCAGGCCGGATCTCCAGTGATTATCCGGGAAGCCCGGGCGTCCTCATCGTGGTCAGGCCGGCGGAAGAAGACCTTCTCTACGCCGCCACACTCGAAGAAGAGCTGAAGCGCTCAGGGGCGAACGTCCTCGGAAAGGTCACCGGGGAACCCAGCGAGGTGCGCAGGACCATCGCTGAGCTCGGTGGCGCAGGAACAACGCTTGATGTGGTGGCCACGCACCATTTCTCCGCCCAGGGAGTGCTGGCCGGGGAGCAGTTCAAAGCTCTTACCTCCAGCCATCCATCGCTTCAATCGGCGAAAGTACTCAAGCCCGCCAGTGTCCGCTGGCCGGTCTTTCTCAAGATGTCCAACCTGATGGACATCCTCAACATGATCTCAGTCATCGCCATTATTGCGATCGGCATGACCATGGTGATCATCACCACCGGCATCGACCTCTCCGTAGGCAGCCTGATCGCATTGTCGGGAGTCATCGTGGCGTGCTCGGCGCGCGAGTTCGGGATTAACCCCGACAGCGGACTCCTTATTCTGTTCGGATGCGTCCTGCTGGGGATTGTCGGATGTGGACTCCTCGGCACCTTTTCCGGCGTCATGGTAACCGCCTTCGGAATCCACCCCTTCATCGTCACCCTGAGCATCATGTCCATCGCCCGGGGGATGTCCTTCATCATCGCCAATGGCCCTTCAGACGTGGTGATCGAGACCGAGAGCTACCGGTTTCTCGGCGCCGGCCGCTCCCTGATGGGAATCCCCAACTCGGTCATCCTGATGATGCTGCTCTATGTGCTGGCCCACCTGCTGATGACCCGCACCGTGCTCGGCCGCCACATCTACGCTGTCGGGGGGAACCGCGAGGCCGCCCACCTCTCAGGGGTTCCCGTAAAACGCGTGCTGATCATCGTCTACACAATCTGTGGAGCGCTGGCGGGGCTCGGCGGAGTGGTCAACTCGTCGCTGCACGGCGCCGGCAGCGCCAAGAGCGGCATGGGCTACGAGCTGCAGATCATTGCAGCGGTGGTCGTCGGTGGAACCAGCCTGGCCGGGGGTTCGGGTAATATCATGGGCACCCTGGGCGGCGCCCTGATCCTCGGCGTCATCGCCAACGGCATGAACCTGACCGGTGTCACCACCTACCCGCAGATGGTCGTCTTCGGCCTGCTGATCCTCGTGGCGGTCCTCATCGACCAGCTCAAGAACAGGAAAACCGGGGCCGCCTCCAGCTGAGGAAACGACCCCGATGTTCTGTCGATCACCTGTTCAGGCCGAGAGAGCTTCCGGCGGACTCTCATCGCCAGCCGCGGCGATTGACTCCACGGGCTCCGACAACTCGATCTCGAAATCGAGCTCGCCGTCCTGCAGGGCCATCCTCACGAGCGAGCCCTCCGCCACCGCGCCCTCCACCAGCTTCCGGGCCAGGGCTGACTCAACGTTCTTCTGCAGGTAGCGCTTGATCGGCCGGGCTCCGTAGACCGGGTCCCAGGCCGCCTCGCCGATATGGGCGATCGCCTCGTCGCTGGCCTCGAGCCGGATCATGCGCTCCAGCAACCGCTGGGAAATCCGCTCGAACTGCAGCGCCGTGATCTCGGTGATCTCGCTGCGGGTCAGCGGCGAGAACAGCACCGTCTCGTCCACCCGGTTGAGGAACTCAGGCCGGAAGGCCGCGCGCAGATGGTCCATGACCTCCCGGCGGGTACCCTCCTTGATCGCGCCCTCCTCACCGGCAGCCTCGGTAAGCACCTGGCTGCCGATATTCGAGGTCATGAGCAGGACGCAGTTCTTGAAATCGACCGTCCGTCCCTGGTTGTCGGTCAGGCGGCCATCGTCAATGACCTGCAGCAGGATATTGAAGACATCGGGATGGGCCTTCTCGATCTCATCGAGGAGCACCACCGCGTAGGGTCGGCGGCGCACGGCCTCGGTGAGCTGCCCACCCTCGTCGTAGCCGACGTAGCCGGGAGGCGCTCCAATGAGCCTCGACACCGAGTGCTTCTCCATGTACTCGCTCATGTCGATGCGGACGATGTTGTCCTCGGAGTCAAAGAGCGTCTCGGCCAGGGAGCGGGCAAGCTCTGTCTTGCCGACACCGGTAGGCCCGAGAAACAGGAAGGAGCCGATCGGCCGCGAGGGGTCCTTCAGACCCGCCCGGGCCCGCAGCACCGCCTCTGAAACGGCCTCAACCGCCTCATCCTGGCCAATCACACGGTTGTGAAGCTCCTCTGCCAGGCAGAGCAGCCTCTCGCGTTCTCCCTCGAGAAGACGCGTCACCGGGATTCCCGTCCAGTGGGCGACAATCGAGGCGACCTCGTCGGAGGTCACCTCCTCACGCACCAGGCAGTCACCCCCCTCACGGGCAGAAATCGCCTCCTCCTTCTCCTTAAGCTCCTTCTCGAGCTCAGGAAGCCTGCCGTGCTGGAGTTCAGCGGCCCGGGCGAGGTCCTGTTGCCGTTCGGCCTTCTCGATCTCGAGCCGGAGGGCATCCATCTTTTCCCTCAGGGAACGCACCGCCTGGATCTCAGCC
>CAZTRG010000177.1:0-3492 GCA_964615885.1 uncultured Planctomycetia bacterium
GGCGCGCGAAGAATTCAGCGAGGGCTCCAAACGCCAGGGTCTGCGCCAGCTCTTTTCCGGCCTCAAGGACTTTGTCGATGTGAAGGGACGTGCCGGAACCGTCCAGGACCTCTTCAAGGTGCACAAGAACACCGTCACCGCCCTGATCTCTTCCGATGACCCCAGGCCGCTGCTCGGCGCGCTCTATCCCCTGGACGTCATCCTCAAGCACAGCAAGATCAACATGGAGCTGCTGACCTCCGAGAGCGGACCGGCCAAGGCCGGAGAAGAGAGCGACGAGGAATCATGAGCGAAGACGGCAGCGCCGCTCCCGGAAAAAAGAGACGGGTCCTGAAATTTGCGCTGGTCGCGCTGGTGGTCATCGCCGCCCTCTATCTCCTGGCCCTGGGTGGACTGCGCCTGCAGAACAGCCTGCTGCCCGAAGATGCTCCGAAAATCGCGATAACGCCCGACGACGAGGCCTGGTACGCG
Organism: uncultured Planctomycetia bacterium; assembly: GCA_964615885.1. Taxonomy (GTDB): domain Bacteria; phylum Planctomycetota; class UBA8108; order UBA8108; family UBA8108; genus UBA8108. The sequence continues at coordinate 472 of CAZTRG010000177.1, forward strand.
AGGCTCGGCGCCACCGCCATGGGCTATGACCAGATCTTCACCCGGGCCGGCGGAAGGCTCGTGAAGCTCAAGATCCCCGGAAAAACCGGGCTCCTCCAACCGGCAGAGGCTGCCAGGGTCCTGGAGGGAATGGATGCCCTGCTCCTTTCAGGCGGCGGTGACGTCGACCCGGAACTCTACGGTGGAGCCCCCGGCATTGCGGAGCTGGTGAGCCGGCAGCGCGATGACTTCGAGATCTCCCTCATTGCCGAGGCACGCAGGCGGAAGATCCCGATCCTCGGAGTCTGCCGCGGCTGCCAGATTCTCAACGTAGCCTTCGGAGGCTCCCTGGTCGACCTCGACGACAACCAGGAGCTGAAAAAAATCCACTTTGGCGTAAAGGGACACCCCGTAGAGGTCGAAAAAGAAAGCCTGCTGGCAAAGATCATGAATACGGGGAAAATCGACAACGTCAAGAGCTACCACAGCCAGGCCGTCGGGCGACTCGGCAAGGGGGTGCGGGCCGTGGCACGCTCGCCGGATGGCACCGTCGAGGCCATCGAGATTTCAGAGCTCGAGGATGAATGGACCGTCGCAGTCCAATGGCACCCGGAGATGACCCTGAACGACGAGCTGCAGTTCTCCCTCATCAAGGCCTTCGTCGATGAGGCTCGCCGGCGCAGGCCCGTCAAAGGTGCTGTGCAGAGCACCGGGGACGCCAGGTAGCTGGTGAATTCCGCCGGGCTCTCCAGCAGCGCGCCCCCCTGCGGGGCAGCCGGCCGAATCCTGGAACGGGAAAAACGCCCCCGGCCGTAGCCGGGGGCCCCCCGCATAAGAAGCCCTCCGGGAAAGCTGAAATTCCCCGGCGGACCGCGCCCGGAGGCGCTCAAGAAATCAATTGCAGGACGCCGGCGCGGCCTCGCAGACGAGACCGGCCTCCTCGGTCCATACGCCACAGTCCGGGTAGGGTGCCGGAAGCGCAGGACCCCCTGCAAAGAGGTGAGTTAAGGAAAAAATCGGATCAGTAATATTCACCTGGCCATCGTCATTGGAGTCCATCGACTCCATGCAACCTGAAGAGGGACCACCTGCAAACTGGTGGGTCAGGCTGAAAATCGGGTCTGACAGGTCGATGCGCCCATCGCTGTTGTCATCGCCACGCATGAACATCAGCGGCAGCTCATTGTCTCCCACCGGCTCCTCGCCGTCGCAATTGGCCGAGCGGTAGACCACGTGCATGACCCAGTCGCCGCTGAGCCCGAGAGCACAGGCATCGCTCCAGCCGCCGGGGATTGCCTTGACGACGTTCTTCCCTGGCTGGCATCCATCTCCATCGTGAACCATGGAGGCGGCTGTCAGCATCTCGGCGTTGGTGTCGGAAAACTCCATGGTCACGGTGAAGGGGCCTGACTCGACCCTCACACCGCCCTGCTCTTCGAGGCTGAACTCGTTGATGAAGCCATCGACAAAGGCAGGGCCCTCCAGCGAGGCCAGCCTTGCACCCGGATTCGGGAGGCCGTTTTCATAAATATGCAGCGCACCCTGGAGCATATTCGGCGTGTCGCCGAGAACGGAACCCCAGGCCACCCCGATCCTGAGAATCTCGATGGGGTATTCTTCCGGCGCCACCTCCAGGACCACGCCGGCCTCTTCCCCGGCCACGAAGCACGGGCACATGACCTGCCCGGCTCCCTCTGTATTGCTCAGGGGAAACTCATCGCCGCACTGGCCCCATGCTGCAGTTGATAACAGCGCAAAACATACGCTCACCGCTAAACGGATACAGGTTCTCTGTACCATTGCACAACCCTCCCAATAATCAGGGCCAAGCGGCGCGGGGGTGCCACCCTTGACGGCCCACAATCTGCCCGACGGGTCAGCCGGAAACTTACATGCCCCTATCCGGCTCCCACAAAATCAATGCTAAGGATGGTTTTTTTGATCGTCAAGAAATGAAAACCTCGAAGACATCAACTTTTTCAGCACGTCCCGGTAACCCTGTTTTTCAGCAGAGACCGCTTGCCACGACCTTGCCGAAGCGGTTGAATTGACAGCAGAGTTGGCTGGGGCCCTGGCGGCCCCACAGGGGCAGAGTTGTTTGAAACCGGGGAATTGGTTTTTTTGGGGGGGATGGCGATGAGAACTTTTCTACTCACTGCAGTTGTACTGCTTTCACTGAATACAATGGGTTCGCAGGCTGAGGCGCAGCAGGGCAAGCGCATCGTGGCCTACTACACGGCCTGGAGCATCTACGCGCGGAACTTCTTCGTCACCGATATCCAGGCGGAGAAGCTGACCCACATCAACTATGCCTTTGCCAACATCGCCAACGGCGAAATCGTCCTGGGTGACCGCTGGGCTGATATCGAGAAGACCTATCCCGGAGACTCATGGGATGACCCCCTGCGGGGAAATTTCAATGCCCTCCTCAATCTCAAGGAGCGCCATCCCCACGTCAAGACGCTGATCTCCGTTGGCGGCTGGACCTGGTCCGGCAGGTTTTCCGATGTCGCCCTGAGCGCTGAATCCAGGAACCGCTTCTCGGCCTCCTGCGTCGACTTCATGACCCGCTACGGCTTCGATGGCATCGATATCGACTGGGAATACCCGGTCAGCGGCGGACTGGAATCCAACCGCACACGCCAGGAAGACCGGGAAAACTTCACCCTGCTCCTGGCCGAGCTCCGACGCCAGGTTGACGAACGGGCCGTTGCAGATGGACGATCCTACCTGCTCACGATTGCCGCACCGGCGGGAGCGGGGACCTATGCCAATATCGAGATCGACCGGATCCATCCCCTGCTGGACTGGATCAACCTGATGAGCTACGACTTCAACGGCGGCTGGAGCGAGCAGACCGGGCTCCAGGCCGGGCTCTTTGCGGCTCAGGATAACGAAAACGAGATCCCCGGCCTCAACGCAGCCGCAGCCCTCGAGGCCTACCTCGATGCAGGGGTGCCGCCTGTAAAACTTCAGATGGGGGTCCCCTTCTACGGCCGCGGCTGGCGTGGCGTGGCCGACGTCAACAACGGCCTGTACCAG
>CAZTRG010000178.1:0-3475 GCA_964615885.1 uncultured Planctomycetia bacterium
CGGACTTCCCGACCTGTAAGGCATATCCATGACAAGAGCGTTCTCCCAATGCGTAGATAGCGTTCAGCCTGGCAATCTTGTGGGCTCTCTGCGCACTGGCCACGCGGAAAACCGAAGAACACGGCCGCGGACAGCGTGTGGCCTGTACCCGGACCCGCACCGGCGGCAGGGGCGGCGGTGGGGCTACTTCGTGATCTGCAATTTCGGTAACGCCTGCTTCAGTTCGGTGATTGCGGCGTCGGTGATCTGGGTGTAGCCCGTGAGGACGAGACTCTCCAGATTCGTTAGCCCCTTGAGGTGCACCCAGCCAAAGCTCCTGCAGGTTGGTCATTTCCCCTAGGCGCACCAGTCCAGCGTCGCAAGAGCGATTTTGGAACGGTTTTCGTGTTGCCCCGACCCATGGTCAGGAAGACGACGCCACATGGGCCGGATGATGTCTGGTTACCGTCCACTCGGGTGCAGGTAGTCGCCGGACAAGTGGAAGCAGCAGACGGTTTCCATTACTCTTGGCCTTAACCGGGGATTCAAATCACTATCAGTAGTCGCACACAGAATAATCGTTCGCAGTGGTCGACACGTCATGGCAAATCAACCTACACGCAAACGCCGCGGGTGCCCCTTTAGTTTGCGGACAATTCTTGTTGTTTTCTTCTTGATCGCGATCGTCTTGGAGGTCGGGACAACCCGCCGGCATCGTTATCAACAACAGAGGGCAATAATTGCTTCTCTTGAAGGTCTATAGGTCTGGACTTGGAACACTTTAGCCCGCCCACTTTACCCCAGTGGAGATACCTGGTGTGGCGTAGTGACTCAAACAAGCGTAGCAACTCAAACAGAGGAGAACATTCCTATGTTTCGTACTCGTAATGTTGCAATGATGTTGCTGGGTATCGGTCTGGTCTTTGCCCAGGATGACAAAGCCGTGAATCTTGCCAGAGGCGACGAGGGATCGGACTGGAGGAAACCCTTCGTGCCGGACGAGCACACGGTCGTACTGTACCACTTTGACGAGGGCGAAGGAAACACAGCACACGATGCGTTGGGCGACCCTGCCCTGACGTTGCGGGCCAATAGGCAGGCGTTATGGGGCCAGCGTCCCGGTTTCGGCGCGACAGCGCGTTTTGAACGCCGCGAAGATGATGCGAACCTCCTGATTGGACCGACGAACAACGATAAGCTCCATTTGCGGCCTTGCACGCAAGCATGGACCATCGAAGCATGGGTGCGCTATACCGGCGGCGGGACTACCTACGGTAATATCTGCGGCACCGACGACGAAGGTTTGGGTCTACCCATCGGGATGCGAGGCGGCTGGAACTTTTTGCTGAGCAATGGACCGAAAAAAAACGGTATTGCTCCATCCGGTCGCTTCATAGGCTCGCATCGGCGCAGGGGTAGCGACACCAGTGGCCTGATGTGGGCCAATTACGCTGGGGGGCACTTCACCGGTGCGGAGCCCGCCCTGATCATCGACAATCAATGGCACCATGTCGTTTGGCAGTTCCGCTATCGGGATCAGACGCATTATTACTTTCTCGACGGCAAGCTTATCCGCAAGATCCAGCTTCCCCGTCCCGAAGATGTGTACCAGCAAGGGAAGGTCGTCAACGACGCCGAAAACATCGGCGTGCCCTTTGTGGTCGGAGGTTTTCTCCACTCGCAAGATCCACCATTTCATCTCAATCATGGCAACTTCGAAGGCGAAATCGATGAGCTACGTATTTCTAGAATAATGCGTTACCCCGTGGCCGAGTGTTTGTCCATTATTCGTCAGGAACTACCTGTGGCCGGGCTCCAGATCCCCTACTCGGTCCAGTTTGCGGCTGACGCCGCTAAGGGCGATGTGACGTGGGAAGTAGCGGAAGGACGACTTCCGACTGGATTGGAACTGGATAGTATTGCCGGCACGCTACGTGGGAAAGCCATCGTCGCGGCGGAGAAACAGTCCTTCGTGGTTCACGCGACGGACAAAGGAAACCAGACAGACCAGCACACGTTCACTATGTGTGTAGAGCAAGGAAGAATCATTGCGGAGTCACTGCCGCCAGCCTTTCCGGGATCCGAATACCGGACGGTGATAAAGACAGAGCACATGGCCCAGCCTGTGCGGTGGACAGTGCTCACTGGTCGGTTGCCTAAAGGCGTTCAACTCGACCGCCGCACGGGCGAACTGCGAGGCACGCCGGCGGATACTGGCAAAGCCACCATCCGCGTCGAGGCGGCCAGCGCCACCGGTCTGAAGGATGAGAAAGAACTGACGCTCAGGGTACTGCCTGACGCCCTTCGCGTGATCGGGCCCGACAAGCATACAGTAGTGCTATACGATTGGCAGGGTCCGAACGGTCGGCTGATCCAGGACGTGATGGGTGACAAGGACTTGACTCTAACCTGGACTAATATGGGCGGGGACCGTCGGGAATCGTGGCCCGGCCGCGAAGGACGATTCCCGCTGGATCTCGGTCATGGCGAGCACGGCTGGGCGACCCCCGTAAAAGGCAACCCCAAGCTCGACCTAAAGACCTGCGACAGAGAGTGGACGATTGAAGCGTGGGTTCGACGCGGCGGACCGTTCCAAGCTTTTGGTGACAAAGAGTCGGAACAGCCTTTCCATTTCGGGCACATCTGCGGCACTTATGACAGAACCGAGCGTGGCGTTTGGGAGCTGTACCTCTCCGACATCAATTCCACCGACGGAAGCATGGCCCCAGGGGTACATTTTTGCGGTGCCCAACCTGACCAAGCATTGATGGATCTGCACCCGTGGCATCGCCCCAAAGGTATTGTGGGCGATCCGGCCGACGCAGGCATAAAGGACACCGAGTGGCATCACGTGGCCTGGCAATACAGCTATGCTGAGGACTTGCATCAATTATTTCTCGACGGTGAACTCGTCTGGCAGATGAACAGCCCGGATGGGCGGAAACTGATGAACAACCGGCAGCACGAAGCCCAATTCAGCGTCAGCACGCGTCTGACCGGCTACGCCAAGTACGGAGGCGGCTTCAACTACCACAAACCTGGCAACTTTTTTGGCCAGATCGGTGAAATTCGCATCTCGAACGTCAGGCGATATTGATAAACCAACCCTCAACCAAATCCTCAGTGGTTACTTGATTCAAATGGCCAATCCTTTCGAACCATGAACCCACGTATGTTTCTCAATATTACCGCGGGGACCATCCCGGCATATTTAGTAGCCGCGGCTCACCCCGCATCGGGTCGGTGGTGAGTGTTTTTTGTTCGTACGCGCCGTCTTTGTGGATCAGGTACAGTTCCAGAGGGCCGCCGCCGTAGAGGTGTCACAACTCGTCGCTGCAGGCCACGTGGCGGCGTTACTGCACGATGCGGCAGTGGGAAAGTGCCTTCTTCAGTTCAGCGATGCCCGCGTCGGTGACTTGGGTATCGCGGAGCCTAAGCGTTCACAGGCTAGTCAGTCTCTTGAGATGTACCAGTCCGTGCCGGTGATCTGCGAGTG
>CAZTRG010000179.1:0-4802 GCA_964615885.1 uncultured Planctomycetia bacterium
GAAGCTGCCTGAGGCGCGGCTCCCGCCAGGTCTGTCATTCGCCGCTGAAGTGTCTTCCCCAGAGCACGTGCAGCCGGTCGATCTCCTCACGCGGTATGGCCGCCTTGTCGCTCCAGATGGCCAGGGCGAGCGCATCGTGGGACGGCGAGGGGGTATTCTCCAGGGCTGAGATGTCGCTGAGGGCCGCCTTGATGAGCCGGATTGAGTTTTCGGTCGCCTGCTGGAGGTTGCCGATGATCTCTTTGAGCAGAGCTTCGGGGTGTCCTACCTCCCTCGGCCGCCAGCAGTCGTAGGCGGTCGGCAGGGCGATGTGGGCGTAGGCGATCTCTGCTTCGCGCGCCAGCCGAGCCTCCGGCAGAAGGGTCATGCCAATGAGGTCAGCTCCCCAGGCGCGGTGCATCTCCGATTCAGCCCGGGTTGAGAAGGCGGGTCCCTCCATGCAGACATAGGTGGCGCTGTCGTGAACCGTGAGCTCCTCGAGCTGTTTCCCCGCCTCGATCAGCCAGGAGCGCAGGACGGGACAGCAGGGCTCAGCAAACTCGACGTGGACGGCGGCGTCTTCGTAGAAGGTCCTCGCGCGGGAGGTGGTCTTGTCGATCGCCTGGCTGGTGATGGCGATGTCTCCGGGGCGGATCTCTTCGCGCAGCGACCCGGTGGCGCCGCTGGCGACAATGTGGGTAATGCCGAGCGCCTTGAGGGCGTAGATGTTGGCACGGTAGGGGACGGCTCCGGGGTTGTGAACATGTCCCTCACCATGGCGTTTGAGAAAGACGACCTCGGTTCCATCGATCTCGTGGAGAGTGATCGCTGAGCTCGGTTTGCCGAAGGGGGTATCGAGCTCGCGGCTCTCAACATGGTCCGGGCCAAAAGCCTCGGCCAGGCCGCTGCCCCCTATGACTGCTATCCTGGTTCTGCTCATCTCGGTTCGAATTACCTGCCGCTGGACCTTGGGAAGAGCCGAGATTGTACAGGACGCCCCCCGGCAAATAGGCTTCAATATGATGGTGGTGGGAGATTAGGTGAGCTTTCTGCGGAAAACAACCGAGGTATTTTTCAGCTATGAGATCTGATCTGGATATTCGAGCCGTCCTGAAACCATTCATCGCATCCCTGGCGCTGGGCTTTGTCTTCCTCTTGAGTCCGGGGCTCATGGCCGGGGACGGAATCTCCGAAGCGGATTTCCGCCGATTGCACAAGAAGCTGCAGGTCTCCGGCAAGGATCCCTGGCGAACCATCCCCTGGAAGATCTCCCTGCTCGATGCCCAGCGTGCTGCGGTCAGCGAAAAGAAGCCGATCTTCATCTGGGCCATGGACGGCCATCCCCTCGGCTGCACATGAAACAATGGAGTGCTTGACCGTGAGTCAACATTCAAAGATGCCGAGATCGTCAGCCTCCTGAAGTCCCGTTTCATTCCCGTAGCGATCGACCAGGCCTACCAGAGACGCCAGAAAGACACCGAGGGAGATTTTTACCGCAAGATCGCCGGGCAGGGGCCGCGCAACAACTTCAAGAGCACCACCCAGGGCCTCTACCTCGCCACCGCATCGGGGAAATTGCTGGGCTACAACAACAACCGTGGCGGTGACCGCATCCGGCGCATGATGAAGAAGGCGCTGGATAGCTTCGAGGCCCCGGCGGCCGCAGTGATCAAGCGCAGCAAGGTGGATGCGCGTTACAACCCGAAGCCTCCAGAGGGTGGCCTGGTTGTCCGTGTGCAGACGAAGGTCCTCGGTGGCTACAAGGAGACCGAAGACCGCTGGCAGAAAATTTTTCATAACGCGCTTTCGCGCGACAATCTCTGGGTGACAAAGGAGGAGCAGGATGCCCTGGCCGCCGGCCGGGTTCCAGCGGCCCTCCAGAAGCGCATCGCGCGTTACCACCTCGTTGACAATACCCGCGGCGAGCCGCCGATGTGGAAGGCTGATGAGCTTCGCTCCGTCGAGTTCTCGCTGAAGGATGGCCGCCTGAGCGGAAGTGTTCACCTGGAGACGGCCTCCGGGGAGCGCGGCTACAAGGCGAGCCTGCTGGGGCATGTCGAAACGAAGAAGGGGAGAATCACCCGCTTCGATCTCGTTGCCCGGGGAGAGTACTGGGGAGAGGGGACCTACACCCGCGGAGCTCCAAAGGGACGGTTCCCGCTGGCGGCTTCCTTCAGCCTTGCTGATGGCAGCGACATCGCCGACGGCGTACCGCCGCAGGGCTCGCGCGGCTGGGTGCGCGGCTACCTGCGGCAGTAGGCTGTCGGCCGGTCGTGCCGGGTTACTCCATGAAGTCGCAGAGCTCTCCCGGATGCAGCGACCGATGCTCGGGCTTGGATTTGAGCATCACCTCTGAGTAGTTGTGCATCTCCTTGCGGCCGCGCTCGGAGATGTCGTAACGGACTCGTTCCTGGAGCATTGTGAGCTCCCGGATGAGCTTGGAGGTGCCGCGGACACCACGGCAGTACCGCCTGAAGAACGCCAGCTGGGTCCTGACCATGTCGGCGGCCTCCCTGAAGGCTCCGTCACGGTTCATCCCTGCCGCCTTTCGTACGATCTCGGCCTGCCAGGCCAGGGCGACCTTCAGCGAGAGCTTCGGGCGGCGCTTCTGCTTCCTGAGCGATGAGCCTGAATCAGTGAATTCAAGCCTGGTGGGTTTGAGCTCAAGCTCCTCCCTCTTGTCGCTGCCGGGCCGCCTGAAGGTGATCCGGCCTCTGAATTTGAGGAAGCTTCCTGCTTTGCCATGGGGGCATTTCAGGCGCAGGAGAATATGACGCTCACGGCCTTCAACAAGGGTGCCGAGGTGGTAGCAGATTCCCCCGGGGGTATCGCTGGAGGGAAGGTCACCAATGCAGCCGGCGATGACATCTTCGGGCAGCTCGATCTCGACCTTGAGATCTTCGGCATAGGTGTTCATGAGCTCGCCCAGCTCCCCCAGCAGGACCTCGATGATCTCGTGGGGGTGTTCCGCGCGGTGCAGAACGCCGCCGCCATGCTCACTCAGCACGGCCAGCTGCTCAGGGGAGTAGCCGTCACCGATGCCCACACAGGTGGTGTAGACACCACGTTCCCTCAGCTCTGAGGCGTGGTGGGCCAGCTCTTGCGGGTCGAGGATCCCCTGGTTGGCATGTCCATCGGAGAGCAGGATCACCTGGCTGCGGCGGCCTTCGGTTCCCTCCCGGAGGTGGGCAACCGCCTCGGCTCCACGGAGCCAGCCTCCTGAGAGGCAGGTCATTCCGCCGGACTCGATCCTGGACAGGATCGAGTCAGCGCGGTCCTTTCCCCTCAGGTTCATGGGGAGGCCCTCGAAGAGGAGGTCGACGTGATTGTCGAAGACCACCACCGAGAGGGTGTCGGTTGGCCGCAGCCCTGCCGCGACTCCACGGGCCGCCTCCCTGGCCGCAGCCAGGGGGGCTCCGCTCATCGACCCCGAGCGGTCAATGACCAGGGCGAGGTCCATGGGCGCACGATCGCGGCCTGGATCACTGGCCTCGGCGGGGGTCTTCATGCCGATTTCCAGGTAGCGGACAGAGTCGCCCTTGTGGTTGATAAGTGAACGGTCAAAACGAAAAGATGTACGTTTCATGAGATGATCTCCATGTTGGTGCCGGGAGCCGAAGTTCCGACGGGCTTTAAAAATCGCGGGAGAGTAAGGCCCGGAAAGCATCGGCTATGCTCTCGAGCGCGGCGAGGTCGTCGCCATCGAGGCCGCGGGCGCGGAGCTCGATGTCGGGGGTGACCTCGATGGCCGCCCACCACTCGCCCTTGGCGCGGCGTGTGGGGGGATGGTGGCCCGGGGTGATCTGTTGCAGCTTGCGGGCCGCCTGGCGAAGGCGGGAGTCGCTGCGGCCGGGTACGGCCGGGCTTCCGGGGCTGCGCAGGCGCCGGATGTAATCAAGCGCCGAATCACGGGGTGAGGGGGAGGAGTCATGCTGCGGAGCAGGCTGAACTTCAGGTTTCTTCGAGCTGTAGGAAGAGCTCACCTCCTCTGAGGGAGAAAAATCGTGCGTTCCGTACTCTTCCCGGTGGGTATCCCAGGAGGGCTTCGAGGCGATGGAGGCGATGTCCTCTTTGCCATGGGCGATCGCCTTGATTCTCTCAGGCGAGAGCTGCAGCAGTAGCCGACGGACCTCATCGAGGGGCAGCTTGCCCCTGTTCTTGAGCCTGCGCAGAAAGAGAAGGCGGTCCAGGTGCTCCCGTCCGTAGCTGGCGTACCGTCCCCGCGAATAGGCGCCGGGCAGAAGCCCTTTGTCTATGTAATTGCGAATGGTGCGGGCTCCGAAACCGGTTCGGCTCTCGAGCTCTTTGAGGGTGTATTTCCTGGGCGACATGGAGTGCATTCTAATATGACATGTTTAAATGGCAAGTTAAAAAATAGCCATAATATTGCACTCAGAGAGCTTTTTGGGCATGTAACGCTTTAAAGCGCCATTTCAGAAGGAGTTAAGTCGTGCGCTTGCGGAGGAGTTCTGCCCAGTGCGAAATCCCGGTCGATTTGCAGGGGTTTGCGTGCAGGGGGGGCCATCTTCATAGGAGGAAAGATGGGAGAGCAGGCCGGGCCGCCGGTGGTCAGTTTTTGTTGGATTGCCGCAGGTCAAAGCTCGCCAGGCGGTCAGCGAGGCGGAGCACCAGGTGGCCATTGCTGAGGGCAGGAGAAGAACATCTTGTGCCGGTCAGCCGGGAGCTGGAGAGCTCTTCGAAGGCTCCTGTGTCAGCCCGGGTGATCCACAGCTGCCGGCCTCCGCTGGCGATACTGATGATCTTCCCATCTGCAAGAATGGGGGAGGTGATCTCGACTTTTTTCGAGTGCCGCCAGTGAACCG
>CAZTRG010000180.1:0-44283 GCA_964615885.1 uncultured Planctomycetia bacterium
AAGTTGATGGACAGCGGCAACGGAAGCCGCAAGGTGTCGAGGCCCGCCGAGCGTGAAACGACAACCTCAAGGCAGGAAGAGAAACCGGAAAAGAGCGGACTTGAGCGGGACCCCTCCAAGATTGCCCTCAAGGAACGTGAAAGAATCTCCGCGGACTACTCAGCCGGTCGACTCGATGCAGCCACTGCCTTGCAGCGCCTGGAAAATCTCCTGGGGGACAATCCCCGGATAGCGCCCAGCTCTGAGAATTTGCTGAAGAAGCTGGTTGCAGCGGTGGAGGTCGAGAAAATGGAGAAGGAGAAAAAGATGCAGGCTGAGGCCAAGGCGGCCCTGGCAGCGATTGATCTCCTGATCGAGAAGAAAGAGCTCAGGAAGGCTACTGCTTCCATCAACCAATTCCTGCAGAAGTATTCTGAGCTGGGGCCGGAGCTGGTTGCCTCGCAGCGCAAGAAGCTCAGCGATATGATCCGTTCCCTGGTCGATGAATCGGCGAAGCGGGTTGCCCAGCTGGTCAAGAGCACGGATTTTGAGAAGGCTCTTGCCGAGATCGCCGCTCTTAAGGCCAAGGTCCCGGTAAGTGAAGCGACCCGGATCCAGTCCCTGGAGGCAGAGGTGAACCTGGCCAGGAGCCGGATGGCTAACAGCCTGAAGTTCGTCCAGGAGAACCGTCCGGGGATCTACAAGTTCCTGGGAGACCTTGATTTTTCCGAAGCAGAAAAGCAGCTTGCCGATATTACCGGGAAGCTGGGGGGCGTCGACAAGGTCAACCAGGAAGCCAGGGACCTCCTTGCATTGATCGGCAGTCATGTCTCTTCAAGCAAGCTGGTCTGGCAGGAGCTCCAGGCAATCTTTTCGGCCGCGGCAAAGTCCAAGACAGCAATGAAGCTCAAGTTTCTTCCTGCCACCGGGGCTGAAAAAGAACTCCGCTGCAAGGTGCTTGGGATCGAAGGGCACGGGGTAAGGATCCAGGAGTCCGGCTCCAAGGCACCGCCTCCGGTGGCCTATCGCATCCTCGGACTTGACTCCGGGATAGCTGTAAGCCTTCTTGGAAAGCAGACTCGCAAGGGTCTTGCTCCGGAAAAGATTTTACAGGGACTCGGCCTGTTGCTGTTGTTGCGGGATGAGCCGGACCGCGCCAGTGAACTTCTTCTTGATGAGAAGCTTCCCGCTGAGGGCAGGAAGGATAATGAAACCTTGCTGGCCAGCTACGGCAAGACCTGGAGAGAGGCGCGCCTGTACTCCCTTCAGACACTTGAGAACAGCCTGGGGACCGCCAAGAGCTCCGTCCCGGTCGACATGTGGAATTTTATTGCCACCGATGCAGGTGTCCTGATTACCGCCTGGAGAAAAAGGGCTGACTACGCCAAGGTTCGCGACACCCTTCACGAGCTGTTTCTCCGGACCCGCATAGCAGCACTGCAGGGGGCATCGATTGAGGGAGTCTTCAATGCAAAGACGGTTAAAGAGGGCCGTGATGGCCTCACCACCCTGCAGTACGACTTCTCCACGGTGGAGCAGCTGAAGGACTTTCTCCCGGCTCGAAAGGGTAGCTCCCTGGTCGAGTGGGTTGAGAAACGGAAGCTGCTCAAGCTCAAAGGTGAGGTGCGCTTTCTTGCAGCCAATCCTTTTGAATCACGATTGTCGGTCAGTGGCCTGGTGCCCTCAGGCGGGTACGCCCCCCAGGCGCCGAATATCAATGTCGCGCTCTGGACAGAGGAAGACGATGTGGTCTCTTCCGGCCTTGACGGACGGAACCTTAATTTCTCAGCCTGGCGCGACCGGGATGAAGATGCAGAGCCTCCCGCTGATTTCTTTGTGGCCGGCATGGGCTACAAGGTTGAAGTCAGTCTTGGCGGTGAGCTTGGAGGAGGACGGCTCGGGGCACTGGCAAGAACCCTGACCAACTGGCTCCCTGTTTATCTTAAAGAATCCTCCCTGGCGCTCCTGTCGGTTGATCACGGAGGCACTCTCCACAGGCGCCGTGATGAAAAGATATGGGACCAGCCGGCGGGCAGCCTTTTTCGCTCAGGGGCAGTGCGCTTTGCAGTCGGGATGGACGGAAGGGATTTAAAGTGGAAGGTCAATAACAGGACGATCAACTACAAGACCAGCCTTGCCGTTGCCCGGCTGGGAGAGAGAATTCCGCACACTGGTTCGTTCAGCCTCTTTACCAACAACTCGACGGTCTTTTTCCAGTCACTGGAAATTGTTGGCCGGATCTCGAAGGAGTGGGCTTCCGGGCTTGCGAAAAGTATTGCCGAGAGAGAACTCAAAAAACTGGATCCTTCACCGAGCAGCGGCACAGGCGGGAGCGGCCAGGATGATAAAAAGCCGGGCTCCGGCACACCGGCAGAAAAGAAGCCGGCGGACGCGGCTAAAGAGAATGATCCCTCGTCCCCTCCTGCAGGCATTGACGAATTGAGGGGCCTGATGGGACAGTTTGACAAGAACGGCGATGGGACCCTGGATGCCGCCGAAAGGAATGCTCTCCAGGAGTTCCTGCGGGGGCGTTCCCAGGAGGGTGCGGCTCCCAGTCCCAGGGGTGACCAACCGGATGGTTCGGAGAAGATTTCGCCTTCCGCATCGGCAAAGAAAGCTACTTCCGGCTAAGGGCTTCCCCGAGGGACCAATGGGATGGTTGTGAATCAAAAGGGGCAGAGTTGCAGGCCAGGTTGGGCTAAGGGTTCACAGAGCCCCCTTGTTGTCCTGGCCTGGGCGGCGGTTTTTTCCCTGGTCACCGGGTCAGCCTGGGGCGAGGTCTTGTCGCTTCGTTGTGGAGTAAGCACCCCCGCAGAAATCCCGGGAGAGGGACGCAGTCTTCCGGATCTGCCCTTCAATGTTCAGAGGGGCTATGGGTTTATTGGCGGGAAGGCTGGAGCACTCGAGGCCGGTGTGGCCGGGGGACTGGCTGCGACTGCGCCGGTTTCCTGGCGGGCCGGCGAATCAAAATACGTATTCAAGCTCAAACGGGGCGAATACCTCGTAACCCTGGGTTTTATAGAAACCGAGGTTGCTGCTGCCGGGCTCCGGATTTTCGATGTAGAGGCAGAGGATAAGGTCAGCCTGGAGGGACTGGATATCTTTGAGGAGGCCGGTGATTTCAGTCTGCTCCAGAGGTCTTTTCGAGTAGGCGTTTTCGATGGCTGGCTCGATCTGCAGCTTGTTGCTGTTACCGGCGACCGGGCGCCCCGGGTCTCAAGGATCAGGATTGAGCCTTTTGCAGTGGAGAAGGCTGCGGACCTCTCCCTTCTCAAGCCTGTTCTTACCGGCCGGCCGGGGCTTTTCCGAAACACCCTGGCCTGGCGGCCTCCGCAAGGAGTTGCCTGGGGTACGGCTCCCCTGGCAGGTTTCAAGCTCTACAGGAGTAAGGCCCCCGGGGGGCCCTTTGCTCCGGTCAATGACCGCCTCCTTCGTGTTCCTTACCTGGTTGACCGGGACCTTGTTCCCGGGACGACCTATTACTACCGGGTGCAAAGCCAGGACCTGGAAGGCACCAGGAGCTCCGCTTCTGCAACTCTTGCACTGGAGGCCCTCGCGCATTCCGAGACAGACCCGAAGATTTACGATATCCGGATCAGTGCTGCCGACTTACGGCGCATGGCAACCCGGGAGGGCTCTGCTGCAAGGGTTCCCGCGGAGGTCCTTTATATGAAGGGCCGCTTCCCGGCAGAGATTGGTTTTGATGTGCGGCCCGGTAATTGGTTGAGACAGAAGAACCTGGTTATCGATATGAGCAGGGACAGCTTCAGGGCTTTCCGCAAGAGAGATGTTCTCCTGCTCAGTGCAGAAGAAACGGACTTTACCCGGATGCGAAGACTCCTCACGTCCATGGCCGCCGGGTCGATCGGGCTGGCTGCCGCTCTCACCGAGCCGGTCATCGTCCTGGTCAACGGGAGGTTTTTCGGCTTGCGCTATGATATTGAGAGGATTGACAGCAAGTTCAGGAAACGCACCCTGCTTGACAGGACCGGTCCCTTGAGCCGCCTCCTGGGCGATGATCACTGGCGTGCGGATTGGAGCATGCGGGCCCGGAGGGTGGGCAAGAGTGGCGGCCTGCTGTCAGTAAACGACCTGGTACGGCAGCTCAACCGTCTTCACCCCGGAGAGATCGAAAGTTTTTTCAGGAGTCGTTTCTATCTTGGCAAGCTGATCGACCGTCTTGCGTTTTCAGCGCTGAGAGGTGAGCTGGATCCTGTCCCCGAAGATCTTTTTTTTCTGAAGGATTCCCGCAACGGCAAGTGGGAGATGTTCAGGCAGGATTACAGTGGTGGGGCCTGGGGGATCAGGGATCTCGATACAAGGATCCGGGATCTCACACCGGGCGAGCTGGAGAGGGCCTTGTTTCCTCTGTGCCAGCGCAGTGGAACGCCGCAAAGAAAAGCCTGGATGGTTCTCTTCACCCGTTTTTTCAACACTCCCTCCTTGCGTGAGCTCTATCTTCAGCGGGTGGAGTCCATGATGGCGGAGGAGCTCTCGGTCGAGAAGTTTGAGGCAATGGTGGACAGGGCGGTAGGGGCTGCTGCCGCTGTTCTTGAACACAGCAGGCTGGTCTCCTCCGGTGTGAGGCCAGCGTCGCCCCAGGCCCTGGGAGCTGAGATAAAGGCAGCTCATCGAAGGCGAACAACCGCGCTGAAGACTCTCATTGAGGCTGTCAGGGCGCGCCCCGTGGAACCCCTTATGATCTCTTCTTATTTGCTCAACCCATCGACTGGTTCGCTCCGGGTGGAGCTGCTCAATCGTTCGGACGCAGCAGTGAAGCTCTCGGATTTCAGGTTCTCAACCGGCTTCAAGGATAATCCCCGCCTGGTCTCCAGGGTGGGCGACCTGGCGCCGGGAGCGGCGTTCAGGCTGGAGCTGCCCCAGGGGCCGCAAACCAGGGGCCTGGCAAGCGGAGGATCCCTGGTGCTGTGGCGCCGCCAGCCGCAGGCAGGGGTCATCGTTTCCGATTTTGTTTTCTTTGGCCACCAGGGCCGTGATGTCATTCAGAAAAAGTTTTCCGTCGCTGAGGGCGACTGGGCCTTCGTTTCTGAAGGTGAGAAAAAAGGTAAATGCCCGAGCCCGTTTTTTTCACATGAGGTGGTGCGTCGTAACAACGATGACCTGCTGCTCTCCTTCAGGCTTGAGAGCCTGGCAGGGGGGGTGCGCGGGCAGAGACCGGAGGTCGAGCTTGTGTACAGGCCGGTGGGAGAGAAGGCCTATGAGAGTGTTCCCATGACCTGGGACGCAGAGCGCCACCGCTACGTGCTGACGCTTCAAAAGGATGAGAATCGGCCAAGGACTGAATATTACTACCGGGCCAGGGGTGCTGGCGGTCTTGAGAGGGCTTACCCCCTTGGCGCTCCATCCTTGACGCTGGCTCTTCCTCTTCTCCCGAAGTTTTTCATCAACGAGGTCTGTCCCCGCCCCGGCGGCGCTCCCGGGACACCGGGTGAGTTCATCGAGATTATCAACGAGTCCGACCGGGAGCTCTCGCTGAAAGGTCTCTATCTCTCCGACGACAGGCGAAGAAAAGCGAAGTGGTGTATCACCGATGACATCATTGTCAAGCCGGGTGGGTACGAGGTCTTTTATTGCGATGGCCTGAACCAGGGCCGGCACACGAGCTTCAAGTTGTCTAATTCAGGAGAGTTCGTGGGCATCTATACCCCTCCTCACGAGGGGAGCCTCCTGGTCCATGGGTGCGCCTTTCGGGGTGTTCCCCTTGGGAATTCCTGGGGCAGGAAGCAGGATGGAAGCAGGTCCTTCAGGGCCTGGAAGGATCCGACCCCCGGCAAGAGAAACCTGCCGAAGATACCGAAGGGCTATCTCGAGAAGCTGCGCGCCCAGCAAAAGGAAAAGGATAATTGACGGCCAGGTTGCCCCGGCGCTTCAGATCTCTTCATCCTCAAAGAGCCTGCCAAGCTTCTTCATGAAGTCGCCGAACCCCGGGTCTTTCCGGAGATTCATCAGGTCGCCGTCCTTGCCGATATTGCCATAGTGTTCCGGGTTGCCCTGGACGGCCTTCAGGAGGTATTTTTTCGCACGCTCCAGGTTGCCCCCAAGGGAGTTGGAGCAGGCGGCGTTGTAGTAGTGGAGATTGAGCCGCTCTTCACCTTCGCGCACCACCTCCTTAGGCAGGCGGGCCTGGCGTTGGGCCTTGAGAAGCTGTTCGGAGATCTTGAGAATTTCCTCATAGGCCTCGATGGCCCGGGCGTAATTACGGACACGGTAATAGAGGTTGGACAGCTCGCGGTTGGCGGTGAGCCGTACCAGGTCACGCTTGTGGCTGGTAAAACGTGAAAATCTCTCCACCTTCTTGTCGATGGCGGTGGTGTCACCGAAGATCGCGATAATGATACCCAGCTCGCTGCGAAGGTCAGGATCGAGGAGGAGGTCCCAGTAGAGCTGGCGGAGCCTGGGGAGGAGGTCCTTGTCTCCGATATCTGCCAGGGCCCGGCAGCTGCCGTGGCGGATGGCATAGGGATAGGACTCATCATTGAGCAGGAAAAAGAGCGCCTCGATGTTTTCAGCCCGGTTATCAGCAAGCTCATTGTACTGGCCATCGAATGAGAGCTGAGATTGGATGCCGCGCCGCAATACCTCTGTCACCCGGGTAGAGATGATCAGGTTGCGGGCTTTTGAAAGTGCGGCAGAGACAGGTTTCGGCCCCTTCTTGATTCCTGAGCGTATCGTTTCCAGGGCATCGGGGCCGAGCTTGGCAAGGTCACGGACCAGCTTCTTGTTGGCGCCGTTCTTTTCGATCAGTGCAATGATCGCCTGGGCTTTTTCTGCAGCGCCGGAATTTGCGGCGGCCCACCGGACGGGCAGGACCAGTGAAATGACGAGGCTCGTGATCAGGAGGAAGGCTGGGTATTTCATGATCCCTGGCTGGTTTGGTCGGATTCGGACATTGATCTCCACCTGGGCGGCGGCCGAAACTTTCTATGGGCAGAATATACCGTGCCTCCGTGTTGAGAGGATACAGAAAATCGGTCCTGGGAAGTCTCGGGTTGGCGTCTTGCCACCGGGGCCTATGGAGTGGAAAATGTCTTCAGGCCCGTTTCCGCGTTTCCCGCGTTCCAGGAAGTTGAAATGACAGGTAAGCAGGAGAAGAAAACACCGCCTTTTCGTGAGATTCTCTCACCCGCCCAGGAGGATTATATCGAGACGATCTTTAATCTCACGGGGGAGCTGGAGAAGGTTCGCGTGACGGATATAGCCGAGCGACTGGGGGTGCGGATGCCGGCTGTAACGCGGGCGGTTCAGAGCCTGGAAAAAATCGGCATGGTCAGCAGGGATGATGTCCAGGGCATTCGCCTCACCTCGATTGCCCGGAAGCTGGCCGGGGCTCTCGTTCATCGTCACAGCGACCTGGTTTTTTTCCTCACCGAGGTTCTCGGCGTCGATGAGAACATCGCTGAAGCTGACACCTGTCAAATGGAACACGGCATCTCTCCGGAGACGGCGCAGAGCCTGCACGAATTCCTCAAGGAATACGCCAGCCTTGATGAAAAGACTCGCCAGCAGCTGCGCTCCAGCACCACGAAGTCAGAGTTTAGATTCCTGCCCGATGGAAAGGGCTCCGGCTGGCGGGCCTGAGGCTGTTTTCAACCCTTCAGCAGGTCGCCGGCTTTTGCAGCCACATTCTCGGCGGTGAAGCCGAAGTTTTCCGCGAGGTCCTTGATGGGCGCAGAAGCTCCGAAGCGGTCCATTCCGATGACCTCTCCATCGGTGCCGACATAGCGTTCCCACCCAAAGGAGCAGGCCGCCTCAATGGCCAGCCGTGCGCTTACGCTGCGGGGCAGGACAGATTCGCGGTAGTCCGCATCCTGTTCTTCGAAAACCTCCCAGCAAGGCATGCTGACTACGCGGGCTCCAAGGCCCTGGTCTTTGAGCAGGGCCGCTGCACCCCTGGCGGTGGCCACCTCTGATCCGGAGGCCAGGAGAATGACATCGGGGCCATCATCTCCTTCTTCGCGCTCGATCACATATCCGCCCTTTTCAGAGCCCTTGCCGATGACCGTATCGTCATAGATCGGCAGTCCCTGTCTTGACAGGAGAATAGCGCTGGGGCCGTCCTGGTGTTCCAGGGAGAGTGCCCATGCCATCGCCGTTTCATTGGCATCTGCGGGCCGAAAGACGCGAAGATTCGGGATGGCTCGAAGTGCGGCCAGGTGCTCGACCGGCTGGTGGGTGGGGCCATCTTCACCGAGGAAGATGCTGTCGTGGGTCCAGATATAGACCACGGGCTGCTTCATGAGCGCTGCCAGCCTGACGCTGGGGCGCATGTAGTCGCTGAAGACCAGGAAGGTGCCGCCGTAGGGGCGGATACCACCATGCAGGGCCATCCCGTTCATCATGGCTCCCATGGCATGTTCCCTGATGCCGAAATGCATATTCCGCGCATCCATCTTTGAGCCCTGGATCGACTCCTGGCCGGCGACCATTGTATTGTTCGAGGGGGCCAGGTCTGCGGAGCCGCCGATCAGCTCCGGGATTGCCTCGGCAATTGCGTTGATGACCTTCCCGGATGCCGACCGGGTGGCGAGGCTGCCCTCAGAGCTCTCAAAAACAGGGATCAAATCGCGCAGTCCTGCCGGCATCTCGCCGGCCTGCATCCGGTCCCACTCCGCTGCCAGCTCTGGATTTTTCTCGCGGTAATTCTCAAGCAGCTCGTTCCAGGCAGAATGCTTTTCAGACCCACGATTGCCCGGCTCGAGGAAAAGAGGCCGGACCTCATCGGGTACCGAACATTCGGGATGATCCCAGCCAAGCGCTTCGCGAGTCAGCCCGCATTCCTCCTCACCGAGGGGTGAGCCGTGAACACCAGAGGTCCCCGCCTTGTTGGGACTGCCGAATCCGATCGTGGTCGTTGCGATAATGATACTTGGCCTGGCGGTTTCCCCGCGGGCCGACTCGAGGGCCTCTGCAATAGCCTGGCGGTTGTGGCCGTCGATCTGCTGAACGTGCCAGCCATAGCTCTCAAAGCGCCCGGCGGTATCTTCACTGCTGGCGAGGTCGGTATCACCCTCGATGGTGATGGCATTGCTGTCAAACAAGTAGACAAGTTTCCCGAGACCGAGATGCCCGGCCAGGGATGCGGCCTCGTGGGAAATACCTTCCATCAGGTCGCCATCGCTGACGAGGGCATAGGTAAAGTGGTCCACGAGCGTATGTTCAGGAGTGTTAAAGCGCGCAGCCAGAAGACTTTCCGCCAGGGCGAGCCCAACGGCGTTCGCGGTCCCCTGCCCAAGGGGGCCTGTGGTTGTTTCGACGCCCGGGGTATCTCCGTATTCCGGGTGCCCTGGGGTCATCGACCCCCACTGCCTGAAATTCTTTAATTCATCCAGTGGAACCTCGTAGCCGCAGAGATGCAGCATGGAGTAGATCAGCATGGAGCCATGTCCGGCTGAGAGTACGAAACGGTCCCGATCGGGCCAGCCAGGGTCTTTTGGGTCAAATTTAAGGCTGCTGGTAAAGAGGGTATAGGCCAGGTCTGCACAACCCATGGGGAGTCCTGGATGACCTGAATTAGCTCTCTGTACACATTCGAATGAAAGTACCCGGATCGTATTTACCGCCAGGTCTTCAAGGACTGCGTTGTCTGTAGTGTTTGTTTCGGACATGGTGCCTTCCGGAATAATCTGCGCATTGAGTTAAACGGCGCATCCTAAGCAGGCGCGGGCACTTCTATCAATAGAAAACCAACAAGGGGTGAAGAAGCTCATCAACTCCTTCAATCAGTGTTTTCGGGGTGATGGGCACGATGATTGCTTTGTTTTCGTTGGCAGCTTAACTGCCGTCTTGATTTACAAGCCCCCTTAGAACGATTAGAATGGTCCGTTAACGAGTAATGAGGAGTCTTTTATTGGTGGGCCCGGACAGGGCTTACACCTTTATTTGCCTGAATAATCTGTGAACTATTTCTTCAGCGCTTTTAGCGGCGTGGACTTATTTCTACGCACACGTTTGCGCAAAAACACAATACTGCACCAGGAGTGTCCGACTGAGGGCAGAGGCTTGCAGCCTTTTGCTCTCTGCCGGGTTTTCTTCCTGCTTGCCTGCTGCCTCCTGCCGGCTTCAGCTGCCGCAGCGGACCTTGCCATCACCTCCGCCACCGTACATGTGGGCAATGGTGAGGTGATCCAGGATGGTACTGTGCTGGTTTCCGATGGCCGGATTACAGTGGTTGGTGGCAAGGGTGATGTTGAAATTCCTCCCGGAGCGCAACGGGTCGAGGCCAAAGGGCTTCACCTGATCCCGGGGATGATTGATCTGCGCAGCCTTGAATTGGTACCGGAATCAAACTCGCCTTTCGGTATTAACTCCCGAATAGCAGTTGTTGATGGTCTTGACCTCTTCGAGAGGTGGGGGATCGTCCGCGATGAAGGAGTGACCACTGTTGCCGTCAGCGGTGTGGGAGGAAGCACCCAGAGCAGTCTTGGGGCAATTCTCAAGCTTCGCCGGGGCGAGGCAGGTTCCGCATCGCTGGAGAGCCTGTTGCTGAAGAGGGAGTCACATATTGTTCTTTCGCTCGGCATTGCCTCAAGCACATCGACAAGCGCCCAGCGTCTCGAGCAGTATTATGCGCTCCGCCGGCAGATGGCGGCAGCGCTGAAATACACCGAGGCCTGGGAGAAATACTGGAAGGAAGTAGAGAAGTACAACAAGGCCGCTGAAAAATTTAACGCCGGGCTGAAGGCCGCAGAGCAAAAGAAAAAAGAAGAGAGCAAGGAAGAGAAGAAGGAAGAGAAAAAGGAAGAGAAGAAGGAAGCCGGATCGTCCGCCGCGGAGCAGAAGAAGGACCCGAAAGCTCCGGCGAAAAAACCAGCGCCTCCCAAGGCTGCTCCCAAGCCGCCCAAGGCTCCGAAGCGGCCCAAGGTCGACCTCGCCATCGAGGCGATGAGCCGGGCATTGAAGGGTGAGCTCACTGTGTTCATAGAGGCTCATCGCGCCGACGATGTTCGCTATGCCCTGCGGCTTCATGAAGAGTTCAAGTTTGATTTTACCCTCCTGGGAGCCGGACGTGCCGGTCCCGCCGCCAAAGAGCTGGCTGCCTCAGGAATTACTGTTGCGCTGGGACCTGTTCTGAACATTTCCCAGGATCTGCGGCGGAACACCAATACCGAGCTGTTGGCCGGTGTCTATGCTGAGGCCGGGATCCCCCTGGTGATCAGCTCCGGTGCGGCTTCGGCTGAAAGCAGCCGCTACCTGCGCATGCAGGCTTGCGCTGCAGTACGCGGCGGCCTTGACCCTGGAAAGGCTCTCGAGGCACTGACCCTGCAGCCGGCGAAAAGGCTGGGATTGGAAAAGACGGCAGGTTCCATCGAGAAGGGAAAAGATGCTGACCTCGTTCTGCTGGATGGGCCGCCCCTTGATATCCGAAGCCGTGTTGTCTCGGTCTTTGTCGATGGCGTGGCTGGTGAGCATGTGCCGGTGGCGGCAGGGGAGGCTCCTCGTGGTCCGGAGGCAGGACTGAGCTTTGCCCCGGTGGAGGAAAAGGCTGCTGCTGACCCCGGTGCCGGCGTGGTTCTCAAGAATGCCGTCGTGGTGCGGGTGGTTCCTGCCGGAATGGAGGTGCTCAGCAAGGCTAGCGTTGTTATACGGAACGGGAAAATCGAAAAGGTAACTACAGCTCCCCTTGAGGCCATGGCCGGTTTCTCCGTTTACGATCTCGGTGGCCGCTGCCTGCTGCCCGGGTTTATCGACGCCCATTCGCATCTCACCCTGAAGGGAGATGTGGACGACCTCGCGGTCGCCGTCAATGAAGATCTGCGTGTCATGGACAGCTTTGACCCCTGGGATCATGAGATCGGGGCTTTTCTCAGCCGGGGTGTTACCACGGTTGCCCTGAGCCCCGGTAGAAACAACGTCGTCGGTGGCGGCATCAGCATGGTCAAGCTTCTGCCCGGCGGTGTTCCCCTGCGTGTGCTGCAGAAAAAGGCGGCCTTCAAGGCATCCCTGGTTCCCAACCTGGCCTTGCCGAGATACCCGACCTCGCTCAGTGGAGCTGCCGATGCATTTGCACACTGGCTGAAAAGCCGTTATGCGCCTGACTCCAGGGAGCCGCGCCTCCCGGTGGTTGCTTATTTCGAAAACCTTACGCAGGTCGAGCGGTCATTCGCCCTGGCGGGAAGCCACAAGGCGCCGATCGCATTTCTCGAAGGAGTCGGTACCGATGGGCGAACCTTCCGAAGACTCCCCACGGGTTCCAGGGCAATTCTTGGCCCCTATTCCATCGAGGAGCCTGAGAGGGTCCTTCGCGCTCCGGCGATCCTCGAAAAGAGAGGAGTTCCTTTCTCCTGGGCGACAAGCGGCACCCTGATTGACCCCCTCAGCTCAGCAACGCTGGCTATGATGTACGGGTTGAGCGAGGCGGGCGCGTTGCGCTCTCTGACGACGCATCCGGCAGCCCTCTACGGGCTCGATTCCCGGATTGGGCGACTTGAAAAGGGAGCCGATGCCGACCTCGTGGTCTGGGATGGCAATCCGCTGAGCCTGACCGCGGCGGTGAACATGGTATTTATTGACGGGAAGATCGTTTTCAGGAATGGGGCGCCGGTTGCAGCCCCGGTCAAGGTCGCCGGGCCGGAGGATTCTCCGGAGGAGACACCCATACCTGCGAGGGCCACCACCGGCCTTGAGCCGGTTGGACTGGACCCGGCCCCTGAGTCGACCATCCTGGTTCGCGCCAGGAAGGTTTACACGGTCTCAGGAGAACCTCTCGAGCCTGGCCAGGTCCTGATCCGTTCCGGCAGGATTGTTCAGCTGGGCAAGAGGATCGATATTGATAAGGCCACCCCCGGTTTGATGATCATTGATGTTCCCGGGTCACTCTGCCCCGGGCTGATCGATGGTGGATCCGGCCTGGGTGTTGACGGGCGCCGGGCTGATGAATTCAGGGAGATGACCCCAGGCCTGCCTGCCATTCTCGGGGCAGATCTTCATACCCTTGCGCGGCGCAGGGCCCTGCAGAGCGGCGTGACAGCTGCGGTGATCACCCCGGGTGACCGGAACGTGGTCGGCGGCCTGGCGGCAGTCATCAAGACGCATGGAGACATTCTCTCCGGCGCCGTCCTCCGCGAAACCTCTTCTCTCTCGATGTGCCTGACCGAAATGGCCAGCTCCGGCAACAGGACCCTGCGGTCCGGGCGCCCGAGCACCTACCTCTACCGAATTCCCACCACGAGGATGGGTACCGTCTTCCTCGCCCGCCGGGCGCTGCTTGAATCGGTTCCCGGTGGCTGGGAAAGCAGCCGGGCGGTGGGCGACCTCAAAGACATGCTGACAGGGCCCGAGCGTGATATTGTTCGCGAGGTGCTGGCCGGCAAGAGGCCCCTCAGGATCAGGGCCCAGAAACGTTACGAGATCCTGACGGCCCTGAGGATCGCTGGTGAATTCGGCCTGGAGGTTCAGATCGAGGGCGCCAGGGAGGCGATTCACCTGGTCAGCCTCCTGAAAGAAAAGAAGGCTTCGGTATTCCTTGCGGCAAATGAAAGATGGTCCGGGCGTGAACTGGAGGCCAACCTGAACCTGAGTGCGCGGCTTCCTGCCGCACTCCACAAGGCAGGAGTTCCATTCGCTTTTTATTCCGACGCGGCTGCTGGCGTGGCGGGACTGCGCGACAGGGTCACCTGGTGTGTTCGCCGGGGGCTCCCGGAATCAGCGGCTCTCGAGGCGCTCACCCTGGGGGCAGCTCGTTTGCTCGGAGTGAGCAAGCGGATCGGCAGTATCGAGCCGGGGAAGGACGCGGACCTCGTTGCCTTTGGGGGTTCCCCCTTCGATGCCAGCTCGGCAGTGCTCTGGGTCATGGTCAACGGCAAGCTTGTCGCTGATCCCTTCGCGGGGGCGAAACCGGTGGAGCGTCCGCGTGCAAAGATTAACAAACGAAGATCACTGGTCCCCCAGGGGGACTTCTGAAACAGGACTACAGGAAAAGATATGAACTCCATTACCCCGATCTTGATTCTTACTGCCAGCCTTGCTGCTGCATCCGATGAGATTGTCGTGCTCAAGGTGGGCCGGGCAATTACCGCTGCCGGCAAGGATATTGAAAAAGCGACCATCGTTATTGAGGGAGGGCGCATCAAGTCCATTGGGGCCGCTGCAGAGACTCCCCGTACCGCCCGGGTTGTGGAAATGCCCAAGGCGGTGGCGATGCCGGGAATCGTCGATGTTCACAGCGTCAACGGCCTGAGGGTTTCCAACGAACGCCTGGCGAACGTGCCCTATGTAACGGTGCTCGATGGAATTGACCCGTCCTCTCCCGGACTGGAGAATGCGCGTCGCCATGGGGTCACGACCGTTCATTGCATTGCCGGAAATGTAACCCGGTTTGGCGGGCAGGGAGCAGTGATTCGCACCAGTGGCAGGACGGTTGATGAGCTGCTTGTGAAATCTCCCTCGGCGATGAAAATGTCTCTCCAGCCTGCTGCCGGTGAGAACCGGATGGGGAATATCGCAGCTCTCAGAAAGAGCTTTTATGATTTTTACACGAGGATGAAGGCGCTCCAGGATACCGGTGGCAAGGCACCCCTGCTGAAGAAGAAGGATCGTTCGCTCACCGACCTGGTCAGGTCCCGTCCGAACTGGGACGAGATCGATTGGAAGAAGATTCCCGATGACAAGGTCTCAGAGAGGGACAAGCCCATGCGCGATCTCGTCCAGGGCAAGCTCAGGGTCTTTATCAACTGTCCGACGGCTTCGGATGTGTTCAAGGCCTTCGAGCTGATCGATACCCATCACCTGGATGCGACCCTTGTTCTCGGCTCCGATGCCTGGAAGCTCGGTAAGGTCCTGGCCGCCCGTAAGAACCTGGGGGCGGTGGTGCTCAATCCCCTGCTCGAGATCTGGGAGCGAGATCCCGGCACCGGTGGAGAAAAGCGCAGGCTGACCCCGGTGCTGCTTCACAAGGCCGGTATCGACTTTGCTCTGCAGGCGGTGACGGACTCCAATTTCAATACGGGCCCCTATTTCGGGCGCAGCGGACCCTATCACCACTGGTACCAGGCCTCCAGGCTGGTTCAATACGGCCTCTCGAGGGATGAGGCCATCAAGACGATTACGCTGGCCCCCGCAAAGATCCTTGGTCTGGACCATCGGATCGGCTCGCTGGAGGCGGGCAAGGATGCCAACATCGCCATCTTCTCAGGTGACCCGCTTGATGCACGAAGCTGGGTTGAGAGGGTCTTCATCGAGGGTCGGGAAGTTTATAACCGCAGCAAGGATCGAGACCTTGAGCTCTTGCTGAAGGATCCGGAGAGGTCGTTCTGAGGCGCCTGCCCGCGCCCAGCTGGATAGAAGAAAAGAATATGCACCTTTTTCGAAAATTAACCGAACGGAGCTTCGCCACCTTCCCCTGGATGGCCCTTGTGCTGATGGCACTGCTGCCGTCGCTGCTGAAGGCTGGTGAAGAGACCGCCAGTCGCAGCTTCGCCATGCGTGGGGCTTCGGTCTATACGATCTCAGGCGGTATCCAGGAGAACACCAACCTGGTCGTCAAGGATGGGAAGATCGTTGCCCTGGGGGCGAAGGTTGCGATCCCCGATGGCATGAAGATCTACGACCTGAAGGGATACGTCGTTCTTCCAGGTCTTCTCGATGCAGAGACCACGCTGGCCAGTGACACCCGCGATACCCTCGGGAGCGTTTCGCCCCAGGTGCGCGCGGTCGATGGCTGGGATTATTTCCGCGACAACAGGGATCTTCTCAAGGGCGGAGTTACCGCAGTTTACCTGTCTCCCGGGATCGCAGCCTCGAGGACGAGAACCCGGCTTGTTTCCGGCCAGGGGGCTGTTGTCAAGACGGCCGCCTTCGCTGCTGATCCGCTTAAAAGGGTGGTCTCTTCTTCGAGTGGGCTGCAGGTAACCCTCGGCGAGCTGTCAAGAATCCAGCCGACGATTTATGTTCCCCCGGTGGGCGCTTCACCCGACAATCCCTTCGAAGTGCTCCTGCCGCCTCTTCCCCAGTCCCGTTCGGGTGAGTTCCTGGCCCTGCGCCAGGTGATCGCCAGGGCCAGGGATTATGGTGAATTGCTCACCAGGCACCTCAAGGGAGGAGCCGGGCTTCCGGCCTTTGACAGGATCGCCTCGGCTTTTCACCCCGTGGTATCCGGCGGTGACCATCTCCGTGTGCGTGTCAACAAGGCCCGGGATATCTATCACATCCTGGAGCTTGCCCGCGAGGCGGGCATCAAGATCGTTATTGAGGGCGGGGCGGAAGCCGAACGCCTGACTCCGTGGCTCGTCAAGATGAAGGTGCCGGTGATCTTTCCGGGAGCTTTCCAGCCCGGGAGGCTTCCCGGCGGCGACCTGCAGAGTCCTGCCATCGAGGGGCGCCTGCGTGAAGAATCAATTCTTCGTATGCATCGGGCCGGGGTCAGGGTGATCCTCAACAGCCCCAGCGATGGAGAGGTGAAGGATCTTCTCCTGCAGGCTGCTGCTGCGGTTCGTCTCGGGATGAAGCCGGCAGATGCCCTGCGGACGATCTCCCTCAATCCTGCAGAGATTCTTGGAGTAGCTGACCGTATCGGGAGTATTGCGCCAGGGAAGGATGCTGACCTGGTGGTCCTCGGTGGCGATCCACTTGGCGCTGAGAACCAGGTCCAGGCGGTCTTTGTAGACGGCGAGCTTGTTTTTAACCCGGCTCCGGCGGTGACTTCCGATTGCACGGTTATCCGTGCCGGACGGCTGGTCACGGGAAGCGGGACCGATTATTCCCAGGGTGTCGTCATTGTCAGGAAGGGAAAGATCGAGTATGCCGGGCCGGGGCTGGCCCTTGTCTCCGGCGTCAAGGGGGCGAAGGTAATCGATGCCTCCTCCCAGACAGTGATTCCCGGATTGATTGATGCGGGTGGAACAGCTGGAACCCGGGCCGAGGCGCTGGTTCCCGGTTTTGGTGCCGGCCAGGGCAGCTCCGGTGCGGGCAAGACGGCTGATTTCCGCCTCGCCGACTCCATCGATCCGCGTGACCCCTCGCTGATGGAGCTCGTTCGAGCCGGGATCACCACGGTCCTGATCACCCCGCCGAGCGCCGGCCAGGTCTCTGCCTTGAAGCTTGCTGCTGCTGATCCTGCCAAGGCTCTTTTCAGGCCCTATGCTGCACAGTTTTTCACCAAGTCATCCAGCAAGACCCTCAAGAGCGCCAAGGCCTACCATGACAGCTGGATCCAGTTTGATAAAAAGAAAGAGGCTGCTGCGGCGGCGGGCAAGGAGTTCAAGGAGAAGCCTCCCACGGTGCAGGATGCCTACGAGCCCTACCGGCCCCTGTTCAAGGGTGATGTTCCGGCCCTGGTAGAGGTCCCCAATGCAGCCTCGGTGGCAACCGTGGCGGCTCTCTACAAGGACCAGTACGGGATTCGCGTTCTCTGCAGCGGGTTCTCAGGCCTGCGGCAGGATGAGAACCTGGCCGGGTTGGCCGGGATGCTTCTTTCGAAGACCGCAGGCATCGTCCTGCAGAACCCCCTGATCGTGAAGCAGGACAACCAGCAGGTAAACTGGCCGAGCAAGTTGAGCGGGCTTGGAGTCAGGTTCTCGCTGCGCTCCCGTGTTGCAGGAGGAGCCAGGTTGCTGCCCCTGCAGGTCTCTTACGCGGTTCGAGAAGGCTGGAACTCCCGCCTTGCCCTGCAATCGATGACCTCGATTCCTGCGGAACAGTTTGGTATTTCCGACCGGGTCGGCACCATCGAGAAGGGCAAGGATGCAGATCTCGTTATCCTCTCGGGGGAGCCTTTCTCTGTTGCGGCCAGTGTCCTGGCCGTCATGGTCGACGGGAAGCTGGTACACAAAGTCGAACAATTTGATGGCGAGGTTGAATAGGGATGAATAGAACCTGCAAGACCTGTATTGTCCTGGCCCTGTTGAGCCTCTACGCTTTGCCCGTCCGCTGCGATGATCCTGCAGCTGGGCCGAAATGGGCCATTCGCGGTGGAAAGATCGTTACCATTACAAAGGGTAACCTCGAAGGGGCGGTCGTGCTTGTATCCGGCGGCCGGATCGAGAAGGTTATTCCCAGTCCCGGTGACGACTGGAAACTACCGGCCGGCTACAAGCTCATCGATGCGGGTGAGCACTGGGTTGTTCCCGGTTTTATTGAGCTGCATTCCCATATCGCTGGCGGAGACCTCAATGACATGGTCTACCCGGTAAATCCCGGCTTCAGAACCCTGGACAATGTGATCCCGAGAAACGCCCTTCTCAAGAGGGCACAGGCCGGCGGTGTCACGACGGCTCTCTTCATTCCCGGCAGTGGAACCAACATGGGTGGCTTCGGAACCCTGATCAAGACAGCGGGCAAGGATCTCGATGAAATGCTCATTCGTTTTCCCGGAGCGCTCAAGATCGCCCAGGGTGGAAATCCCGAGAGGCGGGGAGGAGACATTGGCTACTCCAGGATCGGCATGAACTGGCTGATCCGCAATGCCCTGAAGGAAGGCCAGGCCTATACGAAGGCATGGGATGCATGGGAGGCGGACAAGACGAAGAAGAAGCCGGTGAAGAACCCCCGCCTGGAAATGTTCCGGGGTCTCTTCCACAGGGAATATCCCGTCGTTGTTCATACCCAGGGCTACCACCTGATCCAGTCAACGCTCCGTATCCTCCACGATGAGATGAAGCTCTGGGTGGTCATTGACCATGGAACCTTTGACGGTTTCGAGCTGGCACCGGAGGTCGCCAAGCGGGGGATCCAGGTGATGAACGGCCCGCGCGAGTTCCGCTGGGATAACCGCCTTGGCGGTTTCCGGGGGCTGGCCTATGAATGGTACCGAGGTGGAATCAAGACGATCGGTGTTAACACCGATGCCCCGGTGGTTCCTGCCGAGGAGCTGATCTACCAGGCATCCATGTCGGTGAGGCTGGGGCTGAAAGAAGACGTTGCGCTTGCCGGTATTACCCTTCATGCCGCCCGCGCCCTTGGAATGGAGAAGAGGCTCGGCAGCCTGGAGGCCGGCAAGGACGCGGATATCGTCATCTGGACAGGTGACCCGCTCGATCCGCGCCAGTCGGTCGTGCTGACGATGATTAACGGAAAGATAGCTTACGACACCAGCAAGGAGCCCCAGAGGTTCTGAACCTGCTGGAGATTTCCCTGAAATGAACATGAAAACACGCACTGAACATACCACCGGAAAAGACTACTGCCGGCTGCGGCTTCGCCTGCTGCTGGCACTGCTGCTGGCTGTGGGCCCGGCTCTTGCCGCGGGCGAGGACCTGGTTGCCTACAAGGCTGCCAGGATTGTCAGCACGGCAGGTGAGAGCGTCTCTCCCGGTTTCCTCCTGGTTCGCAGCGGCAAGGTCGAAAAGGTCCTCGGTGCGGACGCGAAGCTTCCCGAGGGAGCCAGGGTGGTCGATCTCAAGGAGGCGGTCATATTGCCCGGACTGGTCAATCCGCTCAGTGCCATCAGCCAGGCCAATTACAGGTCAGGTCCCGGGCGGGCCTCGCAATCGAATTCTTCGCCTGTCGATGGCAGGAAGCTGCGGGGGTCCTCGGGTGTGAACCTGAAGCACGAGATCTACCGCCGCCTGGGAAGGACAGGGTATACGACCTTTGCAGTCGTTCCCAATGACACCAGGGGTTTGATCGCAGGGCAGGCCTCCGTGATCCGGCCGGCCCTGGGAAAAGAGAAAGAGGCGAAGGAGCTTGTGCTGGCGGAGTCGGCCTATCTCATGCTGGGCTTTGCCTCCGGAAAGATCTGGTATGACGCCGGTATCAAGTACCTGAAAAAGGCTGTGGATGACATCCTGAAGCAGAAGGCCGACAAAAAGAAAGCTGAAGAGGCGGCTCGCAAAAAAGCCGAGGAGGCAAAGAAACAGAAAGAGAAGCCTCCTGGGGAACAGAAGAAGGCCGAGGAGAAGCCCCCGGCAAAGCCCGCTGCCAAGCCGGCCGCCCCCAAGCCCCCAACCAAGCCGAAGCCGCCCGATCCGGTGATCCAGCTCTTCAAAGGCGAAAAGAAGGCCTTTCTGCGGGTCGGAAGCCCGGCGGCAATTGCCCACCTCTTTGCCTTCCTTGATTCCCTGCCCATGAAGTTCCAGTTTGTCCTGGTGACCGCGCCGCAACCCCCGGAGATCATCGACCTGCTCATCAAGAGAAAGAAACAGCTCACCGCCGTTATCCTCGAGCCCCGCATGGGACGGATTCCTGATACCAGCATTTACGTCAACTCGGCCCGTCTCTTGTTGAGGGCCGGGATCCCCGTGGCCTTTGTTCCCCTTAGAGACACTCTCGAGGGACACCGGGAGATATTCTTCCCGCTGGCGGCGATGATCAAGTCGGGTGTTCTTCCCCATGAGGCTCTTGCGGGTGTCACCTCGCTTCCGGCAGACCTTGTCGGCCTCGCCTCTAAGGTGGGAAGCCTGAAGAGTGGAGGAATGGCTAATTTCGTCTGCTACGACAAGGACCCGCTCTCCGGCTCTGCAAGAATACTCTCGGTCTATATCGAGGGAGAGAAAGTTTTCCAGGATGATCCCGCCACCGGGAAGCTGAGTGGGGAGGCCGTACGATGAACACCAGGTTGCCGGTATTACTCTCACTTGCCCTTCTGCTCCTCTCGCATTCCTTCGGCCTCCAGGCCGAGGAGAAAGATAAGAAGGCTGAGGAGAAGAAGTCCACAGTTCACGCTGTTGTCGGGGCTACTGTCCTGCCTGTTTCAGGCCCCATGGTTCGCAGGGGAACTGTGACCTGGAAGGACGGGAAGATTCTCGAGCTCGGTCCGGAGCTCACCCCGCCTGAGGGGGCCGAGGTTCACAAGGGTGAAGGATTGTATGTCTGTCCGGGCTTCGTTTCGATCGTTTCCACGGGAGTCGGCATAGAGACCAGCTCCGGAAATATGAAGAACGGACTGAATCCCTGGGATCGTGAACTGAGGATCGCCCTGGCCAGTGGGATTACTACTGTCCAGGCCCTTCCCGCTCCGTTCTTCGGAGGTTTCGGCCAGGATGGACCGCTTGCGGGAGGTTCCAATTCTGCTGTTATCAAGCTCACCCGTGGAGACCTCGCCGGGATGCTGGTGAGGGAGCCGGCGCTGAACTACTTCTCCTTGCCGACCCGTCAGCTCGAGCTCAATTATTTTCTCATGCGGGAGCGTTTCAGGCAGGCGAAGCAGTACATCGATAAGCGTGCAGAGGCCCGGGCTAAGAAGGCGACCGAGCCGAAGCTCAGCTCGAGCCTGAAGCTCTATGTCGCGGTGCTTGAAAACACCCGCCCGACGGTATTCTCTCCCTCCAACAACCACGAGGTGCGGATCGTTTTATCGCTCAGCAGGGAGTACGGTTTCGATGCAGTTCTCAATGAGCCCAAGGATGCCTGGATGATGGCCAGCGAACTGGCGGCGGCCAATGTTCCTGTGCTGGTGAAATCCCGTGGACGGGACTTTGATTTCAACACCAGCGGGCCGGTCTTTGAGAAGGGGCAGATGGCTCCGGTACGGCGCCCTGCTGCTTTTGCACGGGCCGGCTGCCTGGTCTCGATCCTGCCCTACCGCCGCGGGATTACCCTGAGCGGCCTTGCCGGCCGGGACCTGGCGACCCTGCATGTGGATGCAGCCTTTGCTATTCGAGGAGGGATGAACCCTGAAGAAGCTCTCAAGGCAATCACTCTGAATCCGGCCCGGATCCTGGGCGTCGACGACCGTCTTGGCAGTCTTGAAAAGGGAAAGGACGCCGACCTGCTGATCCTCAGTGGCCACCCGCTCGATTACCGCAGCTTCGTTCTCAAGGCCTTTATCAACGGCAAGCTTTACTACGACCGCGAAAAATCGCGGATTTTCCGTGAGGTCCCCCTGACCCGCGACAAGTAGAGCAATCTGTGCGAGAGACTGCCCGGGGGAGCCTTTTCGCTGTAGAATCCGGCTATGTTCCTGTCTCTGATACGGCATCCCAGCTCCTACTCCTCTGCCCTCCTTTGCGCAGCCATAGCCCTGTGCTCCTGTGAGAGTGGAGAAGCTCCCGCTCTAAAGCCCGTTACTGCGGAGGACCGGGTGGAGGTCTTCTGCTCCAGCTGTCATCTTCTTCCGCCGCCGGCGACTCTTCCCCGTCGAATGTGGGAGCGGAAGATCGATGAGATGTATGAGATTACCCGGGGATCAGAAAAAGAGCTTCCCGCCGGGCTTCCGCCACGAGAGGAGGTGGTGGCCTATTACAACACCCGCGCTCCGGAGGGCCTCCCTGGACTTTCACACACAGCCGGGAAAAAAAGCGAGGCACTCAAGCTGGAGGCCACCGGCGTCAGGATTGGAGGCCTCGAATCTTACCCGGGGGTTTCCAGCACCCGCCTTGTTCATCTCTCCAGGGACGATCGCCTTGATCTGCTGATCTGTGAAATGCGCTTCGGGATGGTCCTGGCTGCCAGGCCCTATCTGGAGCCGCTCGACCTGCGTGTGCTGGGGCGCTGCAGTAATCCCTGTACGGCCGAGGTGGTCGATCTTGACGGCGATGGGCATCGTGATCTCCTGGTCTCGGACCTTGGAACGACGACTCCCTCCGATATTGAGAACGGAAGTGTCCTCTGGTTCCGGGGAGCTGCGGACGGTGAGTTCAAGGTGGTTCCGCTGGCAAAAGGACTTGGCAGGGTTGCCCACAGCCAGGCTGCGGATTTTGATTCAGATGGCGACCTCGATATCGTTGTTGCCGTTTTCGGCTGGCGGAAGGTCGGTAACATCCTGCTGCTGGAGAATGAGACAACTGATTACACATCTCCGAAGTTCACTCCCCATGTTCTCGATCCCCGTCCCGGCGCCATCCACGTTCCGGTTGTAGACCTCGATGGTGATGGGGACCAGGACTTCGTAGCCCTCTTATCCCAGCACCACGAGACGATCATCGCCTTTCTCAATGACGGCTCCGGAGGGTTTCGAAAAGAAACCATCTTCAAGGCGCGGCACCCGAACTGGGGCGCTACAGGGATCCAGCTGGTGGATATGGATGGAGATGGAGATCTCGATATCCTCTCGAGCAATGGTGACAGCCTCGATGACCTGATCCCGAAGCCTTATCACGGGATCCAGTGGTTTGAGAATTCGGGCAGCTATCCCTTCAAGCAGCACCTGCTGACCAGGCTCTATGGCTGCAATGCGGCAAAGGCCGCCGACATAGATGGGGATGGGGATGTTGATATATTTGCCAGTGTGTTCCTGCCCTATATTCGGAAGGAGACCCCGGGATCGGAGTCGGTCGAGTCCCTGGTCTGGCTGGAGCAGGTGAAGCCCGGCCGCTTCGAGCGCTATTCGCTCGAGAAGTTTACCTGTTTTCATCCGACTCTCGACCTGGGTGACTTCGACGGCGACGGAGACCTGGACCTGGTGGTCGGCAACATGACCATGGCCAGGAAGAAGGAGGACACCCTTCCCTACTGGGCTGTCCTGTGGAGAAACCTGGGGCGCTGAGTTACTGCTGTCCGTCCTGTTTGAAGGTCCTCAGCCTGCAGCTTCCGCGCAGGCTGGAATCGATGGATTCCAGGGCCTTGCTGATTTTCCTGGAGAGACCGGCGGCACTTTCCAGTGAGTTCCCGGCCAGGAGCAGGCGGTTTTCATAATCACTGAATTCGATGACACGGGCCTCGGCCCAGGGTCTCGAGACCGTGGAGAGAATTGCCTTCCAGGATGTGCCGGGCCAGGGCAGAAGATTGAACAATGCGGCCCCATCGGGACGGAGCCTGCCGCGGATGACTGCCGGGAGCTCTTCGAAGCTTGCCCAGGGTTTGCAGGCACCGAGCTCCGGGTGGGGTTCAGAGAGATCTTCGAGGACCAGGTCGTAGGCTCCGCGGCGATTTTTCAGCCAGCTGCCCGCCTCCCGGCAGGAAAACTCCACTGGTCCTGCCCAGTCATCGGAGAGCTCTCGAAAGAGCCGCTCTCCCTCCTCCCAGAGATCGACGCCCTCGATCTTGCACCCGCAACCCATGGCACGCAGAGGAGCGAGAAAACCTCCTGCTCCGAAGCCGAGCACGGCCACCCGGGGCCCCTTAGAGAGGCAGGACACTGCTGCGGCGAGTACATCAAAGAGGGTGTCGGTAGCTCCCGGCCGGTTGAGGACCCTGCTGAGGAGGATTTGCCCATCCTTGACATGGGCACCGTGCCGGTCACGAGTGATTTGTATTGTCATAGTGTGCCGGGATGCCTGCTCCTGGAATGAAGGGGGGAAGCTTAGCATGGCTGCATCTGGAGTGAAGAAGATTCTCTCCGGCAGGTGACAATGCTTGTCACTAATGACAAATTCCGGCTCCCTGCCTGTCGTTCTCTGCCATTGGCGGTAAGGACAGAATCCTCGATGTGCATGCAGGGCATGGACTTGCGAATATTGCTCACTTCGGCACGGCACTTGATAGGTATTCCGGGGGGAGCTGGGTTGATGG
The DNA here is from genome assembly GCA_964615885.1 of uncultured Planctomycetia bacterium. GTDB lineage: Bacteria > Planctomycetota > UBA8108 > UBA8108 > UBA8108 > UBA8108. The sequence goes on from CAZTRG010000180.1 coordinate 24,322, forward strand.
GATGATCATTCCTGCAGGTATTTCGGAGGTAAAGCCGTTGAAAACGTCCACACCGGGTGAGACAGGGGACCCTCGTCCGACTCCCGGACCCTACGGATTTGAGATCCTGGCACAGCCAGGGGCCAATAGTCGCACCAGGCAGCAGGGCTTCAGCCTGCTGGAGACGACCTTGTCCGCAGTTATCCTTGGTGCTGTTCTCATAGGTACGCTCGGCTCTCTGTCTTCAGCGGCAGTCGGCCAGCGCACCGACAGCACGCGAGTCGGGAGCCAGCTGCTGCTCTCACGCGTGATCGAGGAGCTTCGGTCGACCCCTCCGGAGTCGCTCCCCGGATACGACAGGAGGTGGCTCGAGGAGGATGGATACCGGGCGGAGATTAACGTGGTCCCGCATGCAGCCGGGCTGCTGAAGTTGTCGGTCAGGGTTCAGCACCTGGTGGAGACCGGGGTCGAGACACGGGGCGTCCTGCTGGTGGCGGGGCCCTAGGAGAGTTCAAATGAGAAAATCGGCAGTGAAGAGCCAGGATAATCCGGACAGGAGCCCACAGCCCAGCGCTGATGCGGGATTTACTCTTGTTGAGATGGCTGTTGCAATGAGTGTCGGAGTGCTTTGCCTGCTCGTTCTCGGCCAGGCGCTTTCGACAGCCGCAGGTTCGAGTGACTCCATCCTGAAGCAGGCGGAGATGCTCACAGACGTTCAGAGAGGTGTTGAGCGCCTGCGCCGGGAGCTCCAGTCCGCGAGTCCTGATCTCGTGGAGGTCAGCACCCACAGAGATGGCAATGATGTCCTGGTGCTCAAGACCGGAGGCCCCTTCAACGGGGCGGTTCGCTGGGGGGCCCATGACCAGGCTGGTGAGTGGAGGGCAGGCTGGTCCTCGCGCTTTCGTGTGACGGCCGGCCAGCTGGTGCGAGAGGTAATCGATCTTTCCGGTTCTGTCCGGGGTGAGCCACTGTCACTGGCCAGGGGAGTTGTGCCGGCGGAGCCCGGCAGGAAAGGGTTCTCAGTTCAAAGGAGCGGCTCGCTCTTTACCATCGACCTGCGGGTGCGCCGGGAGTTCAGGGATGGGAAGGTACTGGAGAGGAATTTTTCTACCGCCATCAAGACCTTGCCCGGTCTTTTCGAATACTGATGTTTTTCAAGGGCAGGCTGCGATTCGGTGCAGCCCCGGCCCAGGAGTGAAGTCCCATGTATGCAAGAGCTAGTGAACAGGCCCGGGGAGATTCGCGGCAGGCCGGCTATTTCAGCCTGCTGCTGGTTGCGGGAATCTCCCTGATCGCCACGGCTGTTCTGACGGCTACGGCAACGGTGGTCACCTCGGCGAAAGATGTCCGCCGCAGCGGCAACCTGGTGGCTGCCCGGCTGGCTGCAAGGTCAGGGATTGCCGAGCAGGTTGCCGAAATCGTTTCGGTTCGCGATATGGCCTCGGTCAGCTCTCCCTTTACAGGCATGGATACCATCGACACCAATCCGGTCAGGGGGCCCGGTGGATTTACGGCTACCGGCACGGGGCGCTTGCTGGCCGATCACGAGGGCCGGGTTGTGGCAGAGTACGATGTGTTTGTTGATTCCCTGCAGGCCTCGACAACCTCGAGACGCCTGGCGATCAGCTCCTATGCCTATGTTCCATCCAGGGCTGCGTACGATACGGGAGATCCCGACTCGGCCAGGGCTGATGCCCACACGGTTGTGGAGGTCAGGTTCCGGGGCAGCGAGGTTTTTGACTATTCCTATTTTATCAATCACTGGGGCTGGTTCTTCGGAGACTCGATTGTGGCCAATGGAAATGTCCGGTCCAACGGCCAGTTCGATTTCGGCCATCATTCCTCTGCGGTGCACGGCAGCCCCCGCTACGAGGCCTCCCACGGGCCCCAGCTCCTTGGCTATCTCGATGACAATGGGGATGGTGTGCAGGATGGAAGCGATGGGGGGGTCTATTCCTCTGACTCGATCAGGAATGCAAGCAATGTTGACGGCCTGGCCGGCGAATCACAGAATCGCCATGTGACGGAGAAGACCGTCAAGATGCCTAATCTCGAGGACCTGTCCTTTTATGAACAGAGGGCACAGGCCCGGGGTTCGAGTATCGGTATCGGCTCGTCGGTCGAGGTGGATGGTGTTCTCGGTGATGATGGAGGGGAGCAGCAGAACCTGTTTCTCGTGGGTACCCTGGAGGAGCCGATTGTGCTGAATGGGCCGGTGGTGGTTCGAGGCAATGTGATTATTTCTGGCTACGTAAGCGGCCAGGGCTCGATCTACTCCGGCGGCAACATCTATGTTGCCGACGACATTCTCTATCTCGATGGCCCTGAGAGTATCCGGCCGGAAGCCAATGACCAGCAGAGCGTGGAGAACTGGAGGAGGGAGGCTACAGGACTTGATTCCCTCGGCCTCTTTGCCCGGGAGCATATCGTCGTGGGTGATTTTACCGATGACTGGTGGCAGTCCAACGTTTCCTCATGGGTGAACCATGAGCTGAACAAATCCCGGGAAGATGCCGGGATCGATGGGATTCAGAACACCCGGGAAGGTCCCGATGGAATTCTCGGAACTGCAGATGACGATTTTCTCGAAGACGATGGTGTGTGGACCGTGAGCCGCTATACCGAGGAAGACGCCGAGAAGGGCCTGGTTCCTGAGGGCAAGCGGCCCGGCGACGTCATTCCCGGAAGCGGAGAAGACATTGATGGAGATGGAAGCTACGACGACACCACCCGGATGTCAGAGTTCTCTTTTTCCGACCCCCTCGATGGGCAGTACTGGGCAGGAAATCTCCAGGAAGGCCAGGAGTCCTATTCCGATGTTTCCAGCTCTGAAATCAGCCGCCTTGATGCGGCCTTCTACACCAACCACACCTTCGCTGCGGTTGTTTCCAGCCCCGGTGAGGTGATCAGGATCAATGGCTCCGTGGTTTCCCGCAACGAGTCGATCATTTTCGCGTCTGCAGGCCTCGAGCTGAACCATGATGAACGGCTCACCGGGCGCGGGAGCCCTGAAAGCGGTTTTGACAGCCCCCTGGGCTGGGATCCGGTCCGCTTTGTCCACTGGGAGTTCGACCGGCGCCTGCCTGCAGAGGTCATCTCTTCAGCCTTGAGTATCAGGGAGCATTACATTGGAATTTTTGCGAGGGCTGAGGAATGAAATATCCCCGGAAAATGATCGTAACCCTGGCGCTGGTGGTACTGCCGGCTTCCGGGGTGGTGGTTGCCAGCGAGAAGCCGGAGCCTGCTCGAAATTCAGCAGCGGCTGCCGGAAAGACCCCTTCGAGGGGTGACCGGCATCTCTTTATCAATAAGCCGGCCATAGCTGAGCGTGCCCGTGCCCGCCAGCAGAGCCGCCCTAAAGAGCTCCAGCCCCATGCGGGCAGGGGATTCCTGCTTGAAAAGGTGCAGGGTGGACCGGCCGCTGGAGAGCTTGACCTCGCAAAATTACGCCGGCGACAGCTCGACCAGGTTGAGCGACGGCCTGCAAGGCCCTATCCGGCCCTGAAGGTTCCCCGAAAGGATGCTCCTGCCGGGAGCCAGGAGCTGGCCGGGCCGGCTACCGGGGCGGGTACAGGAACCGGGTTCAGCAGTGTCCTGGGCGCCTGTCTTGCCGCGGCCCTGCTCTTCCTCGGGCTGAGGTGGAGAAGGGGCAGGAAGGGCTCTTGAGAGGAAAAGAAAAAAGCGGCCGGACTCTCTTGAGCCCGTCCGCTTTTTCTGCCGCCCGGTCTTTTTGAAGCTTACTTCAGCTTCGCAAGGACCCGCTGGGCACTTCTGGGCATCTTCGGGGCTTCGACCTTGCCGAAGTCCGAGAGCTTGTATTCAAAGTGGAAGGCAGCGTGCTCACCACCGACGATCCTGCTTCCCTTGCGGCGGGTCTTTCCTTTACGGCCCGTCAACGCAGTAACCTTGATACGGATGGGAAGAGAGGTTGCGGGGTCAATCTCGATTTCATAGAAGGCGTTGGTCATTGTCTTGTCCGCACCGGACACGAATGTAGAAACCGTTCAGCCACCGCCGAGACAGCCGGATTTCTCCACTGTCAGGTAATGGTCGAGTGCCTCCCTGGTCGGGGTCTCGATAAGCATGATGGTCGGCATGATGGCCTCGGCCTCTTTTTCCGACAGCCGCTTCTTTGAAACCACGGTCCTGCCGCTTTCTTCGAGCTCAACTTCATCGGCTTGCCGGGCCGGATTCTTCCCGGCTTCCGCGGCGGCCTGGTCAGCATTGAGCCATCTTCCGCTTCGCTTGGCATGACGAAGAGCCTGCTTGAGAACCTCCTGGGGGAAGTTAAAGAAGGTCTGAAGCTTTTTGCCCTGCGGATCAGAGTGAATGTTCCTCCAGGAACCTTCGATAAAGCGAACGCCCTTGCGCGGGGTCTTGAAGGATTCCTGTGCAGAGACATGGATCAGTCCCCTGTAGATATCTCCGTGGTAGGTTTCCTTGACTGCAAATTGATGGATCTTGTGGTCGGCGACGTTCGACAGTCCGCCCTGCACAGAGAGGGAGGTTTTGAAGCCCTTGATCTTGGAGAGGGCCTTGGCCGCTTTGACCAGCTGGGAATAGGGGGAAGGCACCTTTTTCCTGGGAGCATCTGCCGCCAGGAGGATTCCCGTGCAGACGGAAAAAACCGCTGCAGCCGGCAGGATCCTGGTTAAGTAAAATCTCATTCTGTTTTCCTTTCTCTCTTCAATAGTGAGAGAGTGTGAACTTGGATCGTGAACGGGTTACATGGGATTCTAACCCGGAGGATGATTGTATTTCTACCGCGGTGGATAGAAAAGGATAATTGCCTGCCCGGGGCGGCTTTCACCACTGCGAGCTGACCGGAATCGGCTTATTTAGCGGCTTTGCGCAAGACCTGGAGTCCACTGAGAGTGGGGGGAAGCTTTCCCCTGCTTTTCAGCTTCAGCCTCAGATTCTGCCCCAGGCTGACATCATCGATGGTTTTGATGATCTCACGGTTCAGGCCGCCCGCTTCGCTGAGGATGTCCAGCTTCTCCAGCCGGGTTTTTCCCTGGAGCTCGACGTCAAATACCCGCTCTCCGGCCTTGACCTGGTCCATCTCCGCGAAGACCATTCGGATCGTGTAGAGATCTGAGTCTGTTTCTGCTGCCGCCGTCCGCATGCTCCAGTAGCCAGCGATTTTTCCGGCCTCGACCTTCTCTTCTCCTTTGTGCAGCAATTGCGCTGGTGGAAGGCTCACATTGCAGATTCGCAGCTCATCGACAAGGTTGGCGGCGCCCTTGGCGCCCTTGGCAATAGCGTACTTGGGCTTGTTGCCGTCCCACCACAGAGGCCTGTTGGCAGGTCCCTGGTGTTCACCGACGGCCTCTCCATCGATATAGAGAGCACCGCGTCCTGCGGCGGCATCATAGGTGAAGGCCAGGTGGACCCACTTGTCCCTGGGGAGCTCCTTGCCGGAGTCGATCCGGATTTCCTTTTCGTTGTTGTCGCCGGCCTCGTTGGCAATGAAGTAGCGGACTCTCAGCTTGCGGTTATCGAGGACGAAGCCGTGTTGAGAGTCTTTCCCAGAGCCCCGGGCATCGACAAAATCAAAGTCAGAGTTTGCCCGGGCCCTGAGCTCGATGGTGATACTGTCCGGGGAGAGCTCCTCGCAGTCCTGGATACTGGCATCGAGGGTGTCTTTGTCTCCAGCCGAGCCAAGGCTCTTTGAAGAACCCTGCCCGTCTGCAGCCCCGGGTGAATCCTCATAGAGCTTAGCCTTGTTGGCCTGGATGGGGCTCCTTCCCTTGACAAGGTTTTCCAGTGCGATCGGGCCGGAGGCTTTCCGGTTGACCTCGATGAGGATCTCGGCTTCGCCTTCCAGCAGGGAAGAGGAAATCCAGGGCAGGGTTCCGGACTCGATGAGAGCGGAATGCCGGCGCTTGTATTTCAATTCCTTGCCGCTCAGCTTGATGCGGGCGCTCGGCGAGGGACCTCCGACACTGGGATAATCGATCCAGTAGGTTCCGTCGCCGGCTCTTCGGTCACCGGGTGCGCCGAAGTTGAGCCCGAGCCTGTCGACCCCCTTGTCATCGCCCTTGTAGTTGCTGAAGGTCCACATCTCAGCTTCGGGCATGTGAACAAATGCAAGGGAGACCTGGTTCTGGTAGGAGCAGGTGCAGGTGCGGGTGTAGTCCGGGGCGTTGAGGATTCCTCCAGCGGGGATCAGGTTGGTGGTGCAGCCCGAGCGGAAACCTCCCAGGTTGCCTGTGCCTGAGTCGTTCTCGAGGTCGTAATAGCCCGCTGCGGCAGAGCGGAAGGTGATCAGGTTCGGGCAGCCGATGGCGGTATTGCAGCCGTAGTTCCTGGTATAGGACCAGTTAACCGGCTGGCCGGAGACAGGGTGGGCCTTCTTGACCCGGGCGCCGGTAAGAAGGTTGTAGGCATGCCCGGGGGCGGCATCGGCCTGGGTTACTACCAGCTCGTTGAGAAGAATAGGAGGGCCAAAGTACTTGTCGGAATTTTCCCAGAGTTTTTCACCGGTGGCACCCCGGTAGGCAACCATGCCCTGTCCGACCTCGTCCCCGGCCCTGTCCTTCGCCTTGCTGCCGGCCTGCAGGAGGATGTCATTTTTCTCTGAGTAGCCGATCCAGGTCCCGAATATGTTTTCACTGACCTTCCAAAGGATCTTTCCCGTGCTCAGCTCAAGAGCCTTGATCGAGCGGTTCTCTTCGGCGACTTTTCCCCGGCGCTTGAAATACTTGAGCTGGGCATCGGTGAGGCGGTCCATGAAGAACACCTTCCCGTTACCTGCGGCCAGGGTGTTATGCCTGATGTTGTAGCTCGCTTCGTGTTCACAGATGAGCTTGCCGCTGTGGCGGTTCAGCACCACCAGCCTTCTGCTGCCAACCCCGATCCAGCTTCCATCCTTGCCGGCGGCTTTGGGCGTGTACTCCGGAAGGCCGAAAACCTTGTTGAAGATCGTCCGCTTGATCCGGACGGCCTCCGCATCCGAGGCGCTTCTTCCCGGTACGGCCGACAGGTATTTACGAAGCTGTTTTTCGAGCTGGGCGGTTCCCGCTTTTCCACGGACCTTCTGGGGGATCTTCTGGGGCATCGCCTTGGCGGTGATGAGGCGGTTGAGATTCACCAGCAGATGCTGCTTGGCGTTCTGCTTTTTACCTCTTGCCACCACCTCGAAATCTTTGAGGTCTGCAAGTCGGGTCAGCAGGTTCTTGACCTGGTCATCCTTCAGCCCGTTGATCTCCTCCCTGGAGTAGTCGGGATACCGGACCTTGGTCGGCTGGATGCCTGCTATGAGGTAATCGCCCAGGATTCCGAGGTAGCCCCACCTGGCATCCTGGGGGTTTGCGCCATTGGTCTTCACCTTGAACTCTGAGATCGTTTCACCGGTGGCGGGATCGAGGCGGAGGCAGCTTGTCTTGTAGATCACGTAGATTCCGTCAGGCAGCGAGACGTAGTTGCTGCCCAGGATATTCGCCCCGGGCTGGTGGCTGGTGTTGTCGTAGGGTACACCCAGGTCCTTGAGCGTCCTCTCCCACAGGAGCCTGCCGGTGTAGGCATCGGTGGCCCGCAGCATGTCGCGACCCTCGATAATGACTCGTCCGTTGACAACCTGGGGTTTGGGGCCATGTCCATGGCGGGGCAGGACCCCGGAATTGGAGGGGCCGCCGAACCAGAGGAGGCCAAGGGGCGCCCGGACGTTGAGCTCCGTCGATGCAACGGAATTCGAGACGTCTCCATTTTGATGAGTCCAGGTGCCGGAGCCGGCGGGCGCTGAGATCTTTCTTGCGACAAGGAGCGCTTCACCGTTTGCGGTTTCGCAGCCGTGCAGGTCGGCTGAGGTGAAGGCCTTCTCGAGGGCCTCGTTGGCCCCGGGGAAACAGGCCACTCCGCTGAAGGGGCGCAAGAGCCGGTAGGCGACACGAACCGCCTCAGCAGGTTTCGCCCTCAAAAAGGCGGTGTCCTCTGCAACGACCAGGTCCGCCATATACGGAGCCAGGGGGAATTCAAGGGGGTCGCCGGTGACTGCGGCAACCCTGGACCCGTAGAGGCCCGCCGAATCCATTTCTTTCCGGAAAGCTGCAACCTTTCCGCTGTCAGGCTCGATGGCAACGATGTGGAGTTCTGACTGCGCGGCGAGGGCAGAGATGAGCTGGCCGGAGCCCAGTCCAAGAGCCAGGCAATAGCCCTTTTTTGTTTTCGCGGCTTCGAGGATCCGGGCCGCCAGGCCCGCCCAATTATCTTTGCCGCCGGTTGGCACCGGGTCTTTCCCGGGTTGTGGGATGACCCGGGGCTGGCTCAGGGGCGTAAAGCTGAGGTCAAAGGCCAGGTCTGAGCTGTCGGCCCTCTGCTGGTGGACCGATACCGCCAGCAGGTTTTTCCCCGGTTTCAGGAGATTGCCGGGAAGCTTGATCTTGTCGAAGACATTCTCATTCTTGATCTGGATTCCCGAGTAGGTCTGGTGATCGAGTGTTCCCTTTGGCATACGAAGCCGGGCGGCCTCTTTCCCATTGAGATAGATAAGGGCCCCATCGTCTGCCAGGATACTGAGCTCCATCTCACCAAACTCAAGCTGCCCCGGCACCTCAAAGGAATGCCTGAAATAACTCGCAGGGTGTTTCTTCTTGGCGTCTTTGCCGAAACCAAGCAGGGTCTTCTCGCTATTATCCCCGTAACCCAGCCGCGCAGGCCCGGCCTTCCAGTTTGAATCATCAAAAGCCGGGGTGTACCACTGGGCACCGGGGTCCTGGCCATCGTCCCTGTACTTCCAGGTGGAGCCCTGCGCAACGATACTTTTGATCTTTGCGGTTTCAGTCTTCGGTTCAGGTTCAGGCTCTTTCTTTTTGACCTGCAGATTGGTTTCGTTTCCTCCGAAGCAATAGATCCTGCCGGTATCAGTGCTGACAAAGAGCTTCTCATCGCCGGCGATCATATTGAGCGCCTGGTCGGGTATCTTGACGCTCCAGGTGATCCGGGCGCCTGCGATGATGTTGGAAAAATCTACTGCGAGAACCTGGTTGTCCTCACCTTCGCAGTAGAGGTGCTTGCCGGCCTGGATAAAGACGGTTTTCACCTTCTGGTCAATCGGGGCTGACCAGGTCTTGCGCACCCTGATGGTGTTCTGCACCTTGCCTTTGCGGTCCTTGCCCCTGTAGTTCTCCCAGCGCGGCTGGAAACCCTGCAGGCCGTTTCCATCCTGGCAGATAACAGAGTGGTCGTTGATGAGCAGGGCCTCAAGCTTCGTGACAAACTTGCCGTTGTCGAGACGGTAGACGCAGTCGCGGTTGAGGTAAAAATTCTCGCCGAGCACGACATCGTAGCCGCCTCCACCCTTGCTGCCCATGCTGCGGGCGCTGACATCGTAGTGGCGGACGGCCCCGGTTTTACGGTCGTAGACAGCGGGCATGGTGCGGCCGCCTGAAACAACGAGGTAGTCTTCGTTGGCAGCGAGGTATCCCTGTGGAGCTATCCCGGAGAAGGCGGGGCTGTTGTGCTGCTGCGTCTGGTAGCTGGAACCCTCTCCACTGTTGGTCCAGACAACCCGGCCGGTTTCAGCATCAAGGGCGTGCAGGAAGATTCCCATGAAAGGCCAGATCCCGGCGCCGAAGTAGACCTTGTCCTCATAGATGACCGGGCCTCCGCGGGCAGGCCAGGTGCTTACCAGGCGGTCATTGCCGATGACTCGTCTCTCACCGGGGCCGCCGCGAAATTTCCAGGCCAGCGAGCCATCTGCAGTCTCCAGGCAGTAGAGGTATCCATCGTCACAGGCGACAAAGATTTTATCTTTCCAGATGGCAGGAGAGAACCTGACAGGCCCACCGGTGTAAAAGCGCCAGAGCTCCTTGCCGGAGTCGGTATCGAAGGCGCTGATCTTGTCGGACACCATTGAGCCAACGAACAGCTTTTTCCCCGCGAGTACGGGTTCATAGAGACGGTCAAACTGCAGCTTTTCCTGGTCAGCAGGCCAGGCGGTATCCGGCTTGGGCAATTCCAGGGTCCATTGCAGAAAGAGCTTGTCGGGAAGCTGGGCGGAGCTGGTGCCGCGCCGGGCCGCATCGGCTCTCCACATTGGCCAGTCAGAGGCTATGGATTGAAGGGAGAAAAGAACGAGAGCCGCTATGAGCAGACCCTTGCAGGTGAGTCGAGATGGCAAAACAGAATCCTGGAATATCTTCCTCAGAACAATCGTAAGGGGCGAGTCCTTTTCCCGCCCTGAAGCCCCGATGTTAGCTGGATTTGGCAGAGAATTCCAGTTAGAGGAAGTATTCCGAGGGAGGGTTAAAGGTGGGCGGTTTACTCAAGGTCGAAGCGGACGCCCTGGGCAAGGGGAAGCTCGGTGCCGTAATTGATGGTGCAGGTCTGCCGGCGCATATAGGCCTTCCAGGAATCTGAACCGGCCTCCCGGCCACCGCCGGTTTCTTTTTCACCGCCGAAGGCTCCACCAATCTCTGCCCCGCTGGTGCCGATGTTGACGTTGGCGATGCCGCAGTCGCTGCCAAGGGCTGAAAGAAAATATTCAGCGCTCCTGACGGAGTCGGTGAAGATCGCTGAGGACAGCCCCTGGCGGACATTGTTCTGGATCGAGACAGCCTCCTCGAGGTTCTCTACCTCGATCAGGTAGAGAAGAGGTGCGAAGGTCTCTTCCTGGACGATCTCCAGGCCGGCGTCAGCTTTGACCAGGGCCGGTTCCACGAAAAACCCGGGACCATCGATCCGGCTTCCCCCGCTGAGCAGCTCTCCTCCATTCTCGCAGGCGATTGCCACGGCCTGCAGATAGGCGCTGACGGCTTCCTCGTCGATGAGTGGCCCGAGGAGAGTTTCAGGATCCAGGGGATCTCCAACGACGGCTGAGCCGTAGGCTCCGGCTAACTTTTGTGAGAGCTCCTCAAAGATGCCTTTTTGCGCAAGCACCCTCCGGGTCGAGGTGCAACGCTGTCCGGCGGTTCCGAGAGAACCAAAGAGAACCGCTCGCAGGGCCAGGTCGAGGTCTGCATCCTCCAGAACGATGATCGCATTGTTCCCACCGAGCTCGAGCAGGCTGCGTCCCATCCGGGCAGCGACCTTCTCTGCCACTTTCCTGCCCATGCGGCAGCTTCCCGTGGCACTGATCAGCGGCAGGTGTTCACTCCCGGCAATCTGCTCACCTGTTTCACTTCCCCCGACACAGAGATTGAATACCCCTGGAAAGCCTTCCGCTTCAAGGACCCTGTTACAGATTCTCTGTACAGCCAGGGCGCTCAGTGGTGTTTTTTCCGAGGGCTTCCAGATCACCGTATCCCCGCAGATGGCGGCGATGAGCGCATTCCAGGCCCACACGGCCACCGGGAAATTGAAGGCGGTGATGACCCCGATGGGCCCAAGGGGGTGCCATTGTTCAAACATCCGGTGCTCGGGACGCTCACTGGGCATGGTTCCCCCTCCGATGGTGCGGGAGAGCCCGACGGCAAAGTCGGCGATATCAATCATCTCCTGTACCTCGCCTTCCCCTTCAGAGAGGATCTTTCCGCATTCGAGGGAGACCAGTTTTCCCAGGGGTTTCTTGAAGTGACGGAGCTCTTCTCCAATACGGCGTACGATTTCGCCGCGCTGGGGGGCCGGCAGCTTTCTCCAGTGCTCAAAGGCTTCCCTGGCGTTCCGGATGCATTTTTCAGTTTCTTCCGAGCTTGCCGAAAGAACCCTGCCAAGTTCTTTTCCGGTTCCGGGGTCTGTGGAAGCTATTTCCGGCCCACTGCCGCCCCATTCACCATCGGAACAGAATCCTGGCTCCAGGGGCTTTAAATCGAGCTCAGCGGGGATTGAGTGAGGTTCCATTTTTTAATTTTCCCGGTAAATATGCAGTTGAAGGGGCTACTGGCAGAATTGTCCCCCCAGCGACACGAACATCCACTATAGACTTCACATCAGTGGTGAGGATCAGAGCCCGCAGGAACCCGGACCAGGTTACCCTATATAGTTGATAGAATTCCGATAACTCTATTAATTACAAGATGTTGTGTTGCCAGAGCAGGCCCAGAACGGTCATAAAGCCCTTCTGAGGCTCAAAAGGGGCTCTTTATACCCACTGATCAACTGGTTAGAAGTATTTTAAGTTATTGTATTATAATACTTTGTAGTTTTTTTGGCAGGCTTTTCAGCACCTCCAGGAGCATTAGTGAATCTTCTGTCATTCACTGTTTTTCACGTGTATCCTTTTACGACTGAAATGGTTTGAAACTGTTGAAAAAACTAACATTGGAGGCCGCTCCATCGATGGACGCTACCGCCAAGAAACTGTTGAAATTACTCGATTCTGACGATTTAGAGTTGCGGGTAGCCGCTGCTCGGGTCTTCTCTGAATTGGGTATTTCCTCTAAGCCTGTTATCAAGGCCCTCGGCAAATGCCTCAGAGAGCCTTATGAACCAATCCAATTGGCTGCTTTAAAGGGTCTTGCCCGCCTGGGTGCCTCAGATGTAGCCCATCTCGTCATACCCATGATTCTCAAGGGTGGAGATGTGCGTGAGCATGTTATGGCCGTAGTGGCCGCGATCGGCCCTTCTGCCGTTCCCCAGCTGCGGGATCTCTACGATCAAGCAGATTTCAATGGGCGCCGTGCGATTATCACGAGCCTGTCGGTCCTGAATGGGAAGCCGGCCGTTGAATTCATGCTCAATAAGCTCACAGAGGAATCTTTTGAGCAGCAGCAGCATCTGCTGGCACGCCTTTCAGAGGCCATTAATGCCATGAAGCCGGCCCAGCAGACACCTATCTTTCCGCTTGTGCAGAAATTGCTTCGCGGGAAGCCGGACCCCAGCAGTCCCTATCTGCATATTTCGGGTCTCATATTGCTCGGCTGTTTCAGGGGCAGATCCCTTGCCGGCCGTGCCAGGAAGATCCTGCGCAATTATGCAGATCCCAAGCATCTCCCGGAGATCAGGAGGTTCGCGCTTGTTTCGCTCTACAGGCAGTCTGATGAGTTGAAGGCAACGCCCGATTATCTTCGTTTCCTCCAGAAGAGTCTCTGTGACTCAGATTGGGAGAATGTAGCTCAGCACGCCCTCACCGGATTCAAGAAGGTTGATCTGAATTCGAAGGATTGCCTGAAGCTGGTGCAGCTGTTCAACAAGTCACCGCACTTCACTGTGCATATCCATGTCTTTGAGCGCTTGAAAGGAATCAACCGCCCGGAGATTGCCAGTGCGATCGTTCCCTTCCTCTCTGATTCTCGTTTCAGAGTTCGCGAAGCGGCCGAGCTTACCTTGCGGCAGATTCCCTCAGGTATCGAGAGCCTCTTCAAGACCCTTGTGGAGTCAGAGGATCTCGAGGTAACCCAGAGAGTGAACTCTATTCTCCAGGAATTCCCGCAGAAGACCCGGCGTAAATATCTCGACCGGGCTGTGAAGCGTCTTCTTCTTCTCTTTGAGAGAAATGATCTTCGCTATCGCTCCTTCCTGGATTTTGTGAAGGGGGTAGACGCGGAACCGCTGCGTGCGAAAGTCCACGAGAAGGTACTCAAGCTGAAGAATGGTGGAAGCCGTGAGAAGTGGAGCAGGATCTGCGTTTATATGCAGCTGCTGTGGGACAACCACATGATTACTTCTGAGGGCCGGTATCATTTCGCGATTGCGCTGATTCGCCAGAGCGCCAGGAATCTTGATCCTGCCTCCAGGAGATCAGATCTCGGCTTGAGGGTGTTGCGCGCGCTTATCTACGACAGCTATGAAGAGCTGGTCGAGAAGATCGTTGCCGACAAGCAGATCAAGCCGGATGACTTTTACTATCTCGGTTTCCATTTTGCAGAGGAAAGTGAGCAGATGGGCCAATTCGGTGTCCGGATGCTTCAGCACCTTGTTGAGTCTTTCCCTCGCAGCCAGATCTGTCCACAGGCCGAGCAGAAGCTGAAATTGCATCTGCCGGAGGAGCCTGAGGAGGAAGAGGTCGCGAAAGAGAAACCTTCGAGGAAAAAAGCCGCCAGTAAGCGTGGCTCCTCCAAGAAGGCCGGGAAGGCCTCCGGAAAGAAAAAGTCCGGCTCCTCCCGCCGGGTGACGATCAACGTCAGCGCTTCGACGAGTGCTGCTCGTAAAGCAAAATCGCCGCGCAAGAAGACGTCTAAAAGCTGATCCCTGCAGGGATTGGATTGACGCCTGGTAAAGAGCCCAGGGTGCTGCTCAGATGACCTTTGTTTCCCTGAGCTGCGCCCAGATTTCCAGGCCGTCAGGAACGAAGTCCCATTCGCGGGTCTTCGATTCGATGTCCTCTATGGTCATGTAGCTTCCCCATTCGACCTCTTCAGGCTGGTGGCGAATTTCCCCATCCCAGGTGACCTTGTAGACGGCCACCAGGCTGCGGTTGAGTGGTCCAAGGTAGAGATGCCGGCAGATGGGCTCAGGCGTGGGGCCGACGATTCCCAGCTCCTCGGCGATCTCCCGGGTGGCCGCAAGGTCATTGGATTCTCCCTGCCCGACGACCCCTCCGACGAACATATCGTACATGCCCGGAAATACATCCTTTGTCTGGGTACGTCGATGGACGTAGATGCGCCCAGCTGGATCAAGGCAGAGGATCCCGACTCCACGGTGCAGCAGGTTCAGCTTCCGGACCCTCTCCCGGCGGGCCCAGCCGATCACCTGGTCCTGTTCATCGATCAGGTCGACAAGCTCTTCACGGGGGTCCATTTATTTCTCTCATATTCTGTGCCGGCTGGAACCTGTATCTTATGCTGTCAGGCCGGAGGCTTCCTCCCCGGTTTTTTGTTTTCTCACAGGCTGCATGGATTGAAGAGGGTCTCATTGCAATGCCGGATACTGCGAGCTCCATCCTGGCCCCGGGTTGCCTCGCAGGGGGGAGTCTCAGGGTTACCGCCACCTCGAAGGGAATTCAACGCATCGAGCTCTTCGAAACACACTCCCGGCGGCTGGAAAGAGACCCGCAAGGGGCAGGGGGGGACGCCGGGGAGCTTCTCAAGCAGGTTTGCGCTGAGCTGGGCCGCTATTTTTCGGGGGAGGAGGTTGTTTTCAGGACTCCCCTTGACCTCGAAAGCTCAGCAACTCCGTTTCAAATGAGGGTCTGGCAGGCTCTCTTTGAGATTCCGAGGGGAGAATTTCGCACCTATGGGGAGCTGGCAGTGGAGGCCGGGTCGCCTCGTGCTGCCCGGGCGGTGGGTCAGGCCGTGGGGAAAAACCCGGTCCCTGTAATCTATCCCTGCCACCGGGTGATTGCAGGAAACGGCAGTCTTGGCGGGTTTTCCTGTGGTGTGAGCCTGAAGGTGCTGCTGCTTGAGCTCGAGGGGATGCCCCCCAGGGAGCCGGGGCGCCGTCCCGGTCCGGGTTCGAGGTGGAGTGAGCTTCGTATGGGCTGAAAGAGCCGGGACAGAGGCTGAACAAGTGGATTGCAGCACAGGCCTCTGGAAAATAAAATGAACAGCAGGAAAGTGCCGGTCCGGGAGTTGAGCCAGTTGGCAGGTCCCGGGTTTCGGCTGCAGATTTACCAGCTCGCGCAGAAGTACGGAACCTCCTCCATGAAACCAGCCGGATACATGATCCTGATACTCCTGGCCGCTGCGGAGCTTGCCCAGGGTGATACTGGTTTCGAGCCGGCCCGGCAGGTCATCGAGTCAAGGTGCCTCGGCTGTCATGATTCAGATACGAGCAAGGGGGGGATTGACCTGGAACAACTCCTGGCCTCCCGGGAGCTGAAGACGGAGAAGGTCGCTGCCCTGTGGCAAAAGGTTGACAGGGTGGTCAGGGCAGGAGAGATGCCGCCGAAGAAAAAGAAGCCGCTGAGCGCAGGGCAGAAGGCACAGCTTGGCGGCTGGTACAGGTCCGTCTATGTTCTGAAGGATGGGAAGGAACACATTGGCCGGTCCGTGCTGCGGCGGCTGAGCCGCTACGAGCTGGTCAATACGCTTGGAGACCTGCTGTTTGTCTCGCTGAAACAGCCTTATGTATTCAGCCCGGAATTTCCGGCCTTCCTTCCCTCTACGCTCGAGACGATTCTGCCACCTGATGCCCCGGGCGAATCGGGTTTTTACAATGACTCAGAACAGCTGGCAGGGACCAGGCCACCGATTCTGAAATACAGCGAGGCCTTTGACTACGCCTTGCGGATCTTCGCCCAGGACCCGGAAGCCAGGGAGAAGGTCTTCGGCTTCAAGGGAGCTTCGCCGGATCTCGATGATGCCGGGGCCGGGAAGATACTCCAGGGCTTCATGAAGAGGGCCTGGCGCGGCTACAGGAACCCGCAGGGTGAAGAGGTAGTCCTGCGCGCCTGGCGAACTGCCCGCGAGAAGAAAGCCCCTGTTGCCTCCCTTCTTCATGCTATGAAGACCAGCCTCCTGTCGCCGGCCTTCCTCTACCGGATCGAAACGGTCAAGGACAAGCCGGTGCCTTACCCGGTAGGCGCCTATGAGCTCGCCAGCCGGCTGTCCTATTTCCTGTGGGGCTCCATGCCCGACGATGAGCTGTTCTCCCTGGCTGCCGATGGGCGGCTGCTGGATGAGGCCGTCCTCCTCGCACAGGTTGACCGCATGCTCAAGTCTCCGCGGCGCATCTCGCTTTCGGAAGACTTTGCCGGGCAGTGGCTGGGCTTCGGCGAGCTGTGGACGAACAAGGTCTTCTACCGCAACGAAAGATGGAATCGCGGAATCTACGATGAGGTGCTTTTCTTCTTCGATGAGCTCATCAAGTCCGACCGCAGCATCCTGGAGGTGGTCGATTCGGACTGGATCTACCAGAGCGACTACACTGGTGTACGCACTGCGGGTAAGGGGCATGCCTTTGCCTCGAAGCATGGGGATATTTTCGGCCCGCGACGGCAGAATCCACCGGGAATCCAGGAGCAGTTCTACAAGCCGCCGCGGCTGATCAGTATCAAGAGCGATCAGCGGGGGGGGCTCATCACCACGGTTGGAATCCTGCGGGTGACCTCCGCGCCTGAGAAAACCAATCCCATCCGCCGGGGAGTCTGGCTGCTGGACAGGATCATCGGCCGCCCGATGCACGCGCCGGAAAATGTTCCGGCCCTGAGCAAGAGCGAAAAGGTAGATGGCAAAAAGCTCACGGACCTTGCCGATATTCTCAAGGCGCATACGAGCAAGGCGGCCTGCATCAGCTGCCACAAGCACATCGACCCTCTCGGCCTGGGCCTGGAGAACTTTGATCCCTTCGGAAAGTGGAGGACCGCCTACAGGAACAGGCGGCCGGTAAGGTCAAAGGGGGTTTTCCCCAGCGGCGAGACCTTTGAGACCCCGGGACGCATGAAGCAGGTGCTGCTTGGCGAATACCGTGAGTCGATCGTGACGAATATCGCCGGGCGGATGCTGGCCTACGCCCTGGGCCGCAAGCTGGAGCCGCATGACCGGCCTGCGGTCAGGAGAATTTGCGATACCCTCAAGCAGGATGGCTTTAAGATCAATACCTTGATATCTTCCATCGTCAGGAGCCGGCAGTTTCAGTGCCGGCAGGACCAGCCATGAACAGAGAATCCTACATCATCCCGCGACGGTCCTTCCTCCGCGGAGTGGGTGCGGCCCTCGCCCTGCCCTCGCTGGAGATCATGTCCCCGGCCCTGAGCTACGGTAATACTGCGGCGGCGAAAAATCTCCGCCTCTGCGTTCTCTTCAAGGGGGCCGGAGTGAATCCCAATTCCTGGGACATCAATGGAGCCACCGAGACGGATTTCACGCTCTCGAAGCTGCTCAGCCCGCTGGAGAAGAACAAGAAGGATATCGTCATCCTGCGCAATATTGACGCCGACCAGCGCGCCAATGGTGGGCACGAGAACGTGACGCTGACCTTTATGACCGGCAATGTCCGCAAGTCACGTCTTGTGCAGCGGCAGTCCTTTGACCAGCTTGTCGCAGATCATGTAGGCGGTGAGACCCCGGTGAAGTCGCTGCAGCTACGGAGCGATACCTATCTCGATGCCAATGATCCCTCAGAGAACTTCCTGTCCTTCGGTGCTGATGGGAGGTCTCTGCCGGTTGAGCACAATCCCGAGGTGGTCTTCAACCGCCTCTTCAAGGGCTTCAACAACAGCGGCTTCCGCAGGCGCACCACCAGTGTTCTCGATGAGGTGAAGGCGAGCTACCAGGCCATCGTCCGCAAGGCCAGCGACCGCGACCGGCAGGTGCTTGAGCACTACCTGCAGTCGGTTCGTGATGTGGAGCGGGAGCTCGACCAGTTCAAGACCCGTGGAAACGCGGCTCGCGACTTGAGGATGAAGGAGATCCAGCCGGTTCCGGCTGCCGCGGATCTTGCGCAGCGCACCCGGGCGATGCTGGACCTGATCGCCCTGGCCTACTGGACGGACATGACGCGGGTGAGCACCCTGATGATGGCCCACACCGAGACCCGGTCGACCTACGATTTTCTTGGAATCAACGATGAGCTTCATATGCTGTCCCACTTCGTTCGCACGCGCAATCGCTCCTCGGGGCTTTCGGGATATGACAAGATCAACCACTGGTATGTGCAGCAGTTCGCCTATTTTATCGACAAACTGAAATCCCTCGATGATGACGAGGGCTCGGTCTTTGACAATTCCATTGTTCTCTTCGGCTCCGGTATCAAGCACGGCGACTACCACTCGGTGACCGACCTGCCGCTGGTGCTCTCAGGCGGTGGCGGCGGCCAGATCCTGCCCGGGCGCTACGTGAAATATCCCAACACACCCAATGGCAACCTGCTGCTGAAGCTGATGGACATGATGGGAGTGAAAAAAGAGCAGTACGGCAACTCGACCGGTCTCCTGCCGGGCATCTCGGAGAAAGCCAACCTCGCTCCGAAATATGTCGATGACGGGTCCTGGAAGATCCTCAAGGACGAAAAGGGCAAGCTCCTGGTCAAGGGAATGCTCAAGATCAGCGTCAAGGCTGACGACCTCAACCTCTACCTGGTGCAGCTCTCCGGCGGCGAGCTTATCGAGCTGCGTACGGGCTTCGGCACCATCCACAACCTGCGGATCGACGCCTGTGTCGGCTCGGTGGTGGAGCTGGAGGGTGATTACAAGGTCACCGATGGCCGCAAGGTGATCACCCGGGTCAAGCGCTGCAAGCGCCTCTGAGCCGGACGGCCCGGCTGCAGGCTCAGGCGAAGATGCCCTTTGCCACCTCTCCGTGAACATCGGTGAGGCGGAAGTCGCGCCCGGCATAGCGGTAGGTCAGGCGCTCATGGTCGATGCCCATGGTGTGCAGCAGGGTGGCGTGCAGGTCGTGGATCGTCATCCGGTTCTCGATGGCGTAGTAGCCGAACTCGTCTGTCTTTCCATAGCGGAAGCCGCCCTTCACCCCGGCCCCTGCCATCCACATGGTAAAGCCGTCGGGATGGTGGTCGCGCCCTATGGTGGCCTTCTTTCCCTGCTGGGCGGTCGGGGTGCGGCCGAACTCGCCACCCCAGAGCACCAGCGTGTCATCGAGCAGCCCGCGCTGCTTCAGGTCCTTGATCAGCCCGGTGATCGGTTTGTCGATCTGGGCGACATTGATTTCGTGCCCTTTCTTGATGTGGGAGTGCTGGTCCCACTGCTCATTGTTAAAGGGCAGGGTGTGCGCGTGGCTGACCTGGATGAAGCGGACGTCACGTTCGGCGAAACGTCGCGCCATGAGGCACATGGTGCCGAAGTTCTTCGTGTTCGGATCGTCCATCCCGTAGAGCTTCTGCGTCTGGGCTGTCTCCCTGGCGAGGTCGACCGCCTCGGGTGCGGCCTGCTGCATGCGGAAGGCCATCTCGAAGCTGGCGATCCGCGCCTCGAGGTCCGAGTTCGGGCCGGGTGTTTCGAGGTGGCGCGGGTTGAGGCCTTTGAGGTACTGGAGCTGGGCCTGCTGCTGGCCGGCCGTTCTGAATGAATTTTCAAGGAACTCGAACTTCGCGTTCTTCATCAGGGTGTTGGGGTAGCCCGGCGTTCCCAGGGGCACGCCCTGGTGGATCGAGGGCAGGAAGGCGGTGCCGAAGTTGTCGACGCCGCCGTGGAGGCTCGTGGGGCAGATCGTGATGAAGCTCGGCAGGTTCTGGTTCTCGGTGCCCAGCCCGTAGCTCATCCAGCTG